>NZ_CP023445.1:7085128-7433943 GCF_002354875.1 Actinosynnema pretiosum | reverse complement strand
AGCCGAACACGGTGTGGGCGGGCGTCACCAGCACGGCGTCGCCCGAGGGCTCCACCGCGCCGCCGTACACGTGGTCGAGCCACCGCTCGGCCGTGCTCCGTGCCTGTGTCACGCCTGCCCCGTCGTGCTCTGGCCGCCGGTGACCGGGAGGTCGGGCAGCGGGATGTACTGGATCAGCTTCGCGTCCCGGTCGAACCGTCCGGGGAGGTGGCTCTGCCCGTCGTAGGTCACGAGCGTGCCCGCGGCGTTCCAGGCGTTCGTCACGTGCGCCGTCCCGTCGTACCGGGTGACCGCGACCGTGATGTGCCTGCCGACGCCGCCCTGCAGGTAGTCGAGCAGGTCGTGGAAGCTCTCCACGTCCACCAGCTCGGCGCCCGCCTCCCGCTGGACGTACGGGTCCGTCGTGGGCCCGGACATCGGCGGGGCCGACGTCGGCACGCCGTGCATGGTGCGGTGCACGGCCACCACGCAGCGCGTGCAGTTGTAGTTGTGGCCGGGGATCTTCGCGTCGAACGGGTCCCGGTTCACCACCGCGAGGCCGGGCACGTGCTGCTCGGTCCAGGCGCGCGCCGACACCATGTCGGGGAACGCGCCGAGGTGCACGACGCCCTTGGGCAGCCACTTGGCCAGCTCGGCCTGGTGCCTCGGCTCGTGCCGCGCGTCCAGGTCGGCCTTCAGCGCCGTCTCGGCCGCCTTGTGCTCGGCCGCCAGGGTGTCCTGCAGGAGCTTGCGCTCGTCCGCCGACGCGTTGTCGGCGTCCTGCTCGGCCTGGGCGCGCTCGGCGGCGTGCCTGGCCATCAGCTCCTGGCCGAGGCGCTGCCGGTGCGCCTCCTGAGCCTGCTGCGTGTCCTGCTCGAACCGCTGCCGCTCGCCCGCCTGGCGCATCAGCACCTGGCGCTCCGCCTCCTGGCGCTCGGCGTTCTGCTCGGCGGTCAACCGCTGTTCGAGCTGCTGCCGCTCCGCGTTGTGGCGCTGCATCACGTCGTTCCACGCCCGGTTCGGGTCGAACATCCCCGGCGGGGCCTGCGTGACCTGCTGCTGGATCCACATCCGGGCCCGCTGCGCGTCCTCCTGCTGGTGGCGCCCCAGCTCGGCGACGACCTGCTGGCGGTGGGCCTGCTGCCGGTTGCCCAGCTCCTGGCTCGCCCGCTGGTAGTCGGCGGACTGGCGGGCGGTGAACGCGGCGACCGCGTTGGCCAGCTCCTGCTGCTGGCCGGCGAGCACCGCCTGCTCGGTCTGCCCGATCTCGGCGGCGTGCCGCGCGCCCAGCTCGGCCAGCGCCGTGCCCCGCTGCTGCGCGAGGCGGGCGTCCAGCTCGGCGACCGCCGTGGCCGCCTCGGTGGTGTGCCGCTGCTCCAGGGCGGCCAGCTCGGCGACCCGCTCGGCGTTGAGCTGGGCGGCGAGCGCGATGGCCGCCCGGTTGCGCTCGGCCTTCCGCTCGGCGGCGGTCGGGACCGGGTCGAGGTCCATCACGTCGGGGTCGGCCTGGTCCTTGGCCGGGCTGGCGGGCGCGGTGTCGAGGTCCATCGGGTCGGAGAAGGCCTGCTGGTCCGCCCAGGACGGCGGGAGCAGGCTCAGCGAGCCGAACGCGGACGGGGACAACCGGGGGCTGCGCGGCGCGGTGAACGGCTCCACCGGCCCGCGCGGGACCGCGACCGGCGCGACCGCGGGCGTCTCGGCGACCGGGTCGGTCGCCGAGGGGGACTCGGTGGGCGTCTCGGTGGCGGGGGCGCCGGTCGCCTGGTCGTCGGCGGAGGTCTCGACGTCCGCGTCCTCGACGACCGAGCCCGCGACGGTCGCGCCCTCGACGGCCGGTTCGGCGTCGGCGGGCTCGACGGCAGCGGGCTCGACGGCCGCCGGTTCGGTGATCGCCGGTTCGACGGCCGCCGGTTCGACGACGGCCGCGTCCGCGACAACCGCGTCCGAGGTGGTCGTGTCCGCGACAACCGCGTCCGTGGCAACCGCGTCCGTGGTCGTGTCCGCGACAACCGCGTCCGTGGCAACCGCGTCCGTGGCAACCGCGTCCGGAGTGGCCGCGTCCGTGGCAACCGCGTCCGTGACAGCCGTGTCCGTGGCAGCCACGTCCGGGGTGGTCGTGTCCGCGACAACCGGGTCCGGGGTGGGCGCCGGGTTGCTCAGCTCCCAGTCGACGTGCACGTCGGTGCCGTCCGCGCGACCGCCCTCGACGCCGGTGGCCCGAATCCCGTGCAGCGCCAGCGCGCCCGCGACCTCACCCGCCTGCGCCCCGGACACGGTGACCACGACCGACTCGTACCCCTGCCGCTCGCGCACGGCGTTGGTCTTCCGCAGGTCGGCCGCCAGCGCGGTCACCCGCGCCGGGTCGAAGCCGCCGTCGGGCTCGACCGCGAACGACCGCTCGGGCAGCTGGTTCGCGGCGTCGAGGCCGTCGCCCTCGCGAAGACCGGCGCTCACCTGGTCGGTGGCAGCCGTTCCACCGGTCTCCACCGGCGAGGCGCCGGTGAGGGTGGTCTCGAACTCGGCGAACTCGGTGTCGAACTCCTCCTGGATGGTCGCCATCGGGGTGAAGCCCGTCGCGGGGCGGCCCGTTCCCGCCACCGCGCGCTCGGCGCTCGGGGAGCGCTCCGCCGGGGACTGGGACTGGGGCTGGGGCTCGGTGGCCACCGGGGTGAGCGGACCGCTCACCGGCGTGACGTCGGCCGTCAGCGCGGTGCTCGGGATCTCGCCGTTGGACACCAGCGGGGCGGGCGTCAGCGTCCCCTTGGAGACCGCCGCCCCGTTGGAGACCGGCGCGCCATTGGAGACCGGCGTCCCGTTGGAAGCGGGCACCCCGTTGGAGACCGGCGTCCCGTTGGAAGCGGGCACCCCATTGGAGACCGCCGCACCGTTGGAAGCGGGCACCCCGTTGGAGACCGGCGTCCCGTTGGAAGCGGGCACCCCATTGGAGACCGCCGCACCGTTGGAAGCGGGCACCCCGTTGGCGGGCGCCGTCCCGTTCGTGGCAGGCGTCCCATTGGTGGCCGCTGCCCCGTTGGCAGCCGCAGTGCCGTTGGTGACCGCCGTCCCGTTCGACTCCGGCGTCACGACCGCCGGGGCCCCGTCGCCCGTGGCCCCGGCGCCCGGCGGCGTGCCGCCGCCCGGCTGGGTGGGCGCGGTCGGCGGCAGGGCCGGGGCCACGGGGGCGGTGCGGGCGGCGTTGTACGCGTCCACCTGCTGCTCCACCGCGACCTTCGCCGCCCACCACTCGTCGCGCTTCAGCGCGGCCTCGGCCCGCTTCTCGTGCAGCTCGGCCTCGACCTCGCGGATCAGGGCCTGCTGCGCGACCTGCTTCGCCAGCTCGGCCACCACCGCGGCGCCCTCGGCGTCCCGCTGCCCCTCGGCGCGCGTGACCGCCTCCCGGCGCTCGGCGGTCGCCCGCTCGGCCTCGGCCAGGGCGTCGGACCGGGCTTCCAGCACCCCGCGACCCTCGGCCAGCGCGATCTCGGCGTCCTCCGCCCGGTCCTCGGCGGCGCGGGCCTCCCGCACCGCCCGCTGCGCGGCCTCGGCGCGGTCCAGGGCCGCCTCCACCAGCCGCACCCGGCGCTCCGCCAGCGCGTGCGCGGCCTCCAGGGCCGACACGTCCTCGCCGCGCGCCCGCGCGGCCTCCAGCGCCGCCCCGGTCCGACCGAGGGTCGGCGCGACGACGTCCAGGGTGCCGCGCAGCCGCGCGACCACCTCGCCCGTCGGCCGGGACAGGTCGGCCGCGTGGCCGAGGTCCGCCAGGGACCGGTTCGCCTCGACCAGCTCGGCCTCGGCGCGCGCCCGCGCGTCCGCCGCCTCGACGGCCAGCGCCCGCTCGGACTCCGCCCGCTCCCGCAGCCCGGCCACCCGCTCGGCCTCGGCGTCCCGCACCGCCCGGACATCCGCCTCGGCCTGCTCGGCACGCGAGAGCACCGCGCCCTCGTCCCGGAGCCGCGTCCCGGCCCCGACCTGCCTGATCCGCGCGGCCTCCTGGTCGGCGCGGGCCGCCGCCAGCACCGGCGCCGCCTCGTTGATCTTGTCCTGCGCGTCGTGCCTGGCCTTCTCGACCGCCTTCTCGGCCTCGCGCCACGCCTCGTCGGCCTTCTTGACCTCGGCCTGCGCGCTGTCCAGCCCGTCGCCGAACCGCTGGCCCAGCAGGATCTCGGCCTCGGCCGCGGGCACCCGCAGCGACGCCGACCCCGGCACCGACAGGTCCACCACGGACGTGCGCCCGTCCACGGTGGCCACGACGCGGTACTCCACGTCGAAGTCCACCAGGCCGGACGTGCCCTGCGGCTTGCGGTCGGCGGACCGGGTGTCGGTCGGGCCGCCGGACAGCGCCTGCGAGTCCTCGGCGGACCGCTTCACCTCGACGCCGCTGAACGACGGGTTCATCGTGTTGGCCGGATCGGCGCCCTGCTTGATCAGCACGGTGCCCGCCGCCGCCCCGACCGACACGTCGGCCGCCATCGCGACCTTCGCGTCCCCGGTGCTCGCGTACGCCTGCCCCTGGGAGCCGCCCATGCCGACGCCGTCGCTGACGCTGCTCAGGTTCGGGTTGGCGACCCGCGCGTAGACCTTCACGTCCGCGTGCTGGCTCAGCAGCAGCGCCGCCTCGTGCAGCGCCGGGACCTCCAGCGCCCCGCCGGTCATGCCGGGCAGGTGCGGCTGCAGGGTCTCCGAGGCCAGCGCGGAGTACAGCGTGTTCAGCGTGCCGGTGCCCTTGCCGGTGATGCCGTCCTTGGCGCCCGCGCCCCGCAGCGCCGTCAGCGCCGCCTCGCGCAGGTCCCGCGCGCCCCGCAGGCTCTCGACCGTGGCGGTCGGCGGCAGCGCGACCGCGCCGCCCGCCTTCTGCCACGCCGCGACCGCGTCCGCCGCGCCCTGGCTCGCCGGGCGCTTGGTCGCGGTCGACGCGTACGGCGCGGCGGCCGGGCCGCCCGCGATCCGCTGGTTGTCCGCGAACGCCCGCAGCCTCAGGTCCTGCGGCTGCCCGGTGGCGGTCGCGACGACCTGGTCGCCCTTCTCCACCACCAGCTCGAACTCGACCGGCACGTCGTAGCGCGCCGCAGGCCCGCCGCCGCTGTGCGAGGCGCTGAACTGGGTGGTCAGCGAGGTGTTGACCGAGGTGCTCTTGGACTGCCCGATGTTCGCCGAGACGAACGCGCCGGTGTTGCCGGACACCGTCGGGTGCGCGCTGCCGGGGATCACGGTGCCGTTGGTGCGCACGCCGACGCCCCAACCGCTGTCCCGGCCGAAGCCGGACGAGGTCTTGCTGGAGCCGCCGACCGAGTGGTCGATCCCGACCCCGTCGTTGACCACGTCCACGAACTTCGGCGTGCCCGCCTTCGCCTTCAGCGTCACCTGGAAGGTGTCCTTGCCGAACACGCCCGGCTGGTGCAGCAGCAGCGGCACGCCGCCGTCGAGCGCGCCGTCGATGAGCGCCTTCACGCTCGTCGGCGAGGTGAAGTCGGCCAGGCGCTGGAGGTTGTTCATCGAGTCGCGCAGCACCGAGTCCGGCACGAGCGCGTCGCCCACGAGCTTCCCGGTCTTCGCGTTGACCGCGTCGATGAGCGCCTTCACCTCGCCGGACAGGTCCGGCGGGGTCTCCAGCGCGCTCAGGCCCAGCGCGCCGGGCTCACCGGCGGCCAGCGTCCTCGGCGGCGCGAGGTGCCGGTCCACGGTGGGCAGGTCGCGCGTGGTGGGCTCGGGCAGCACGCCCAGCTTGCGCGCCTCGGCCTCGGTGACCCTGGCGAACACCGCGCCGGGCAGCGAGACGTCCACCCCCGCCGTGCGCAGCCGCCCGTCCGCGATCACGTTGACCTTCTGGCTCTCGGCGACCAGCGCCACGTCGGCGTCGAACTGCACGAGCACGGTGCGCGCGCTGTCCGGGTGCGAGGTGGTGCGGTCGACGTTGCCCGCCAGCTCCGAGCCCTGCGTCTCGGACTTGCCCCACACGGTGTACCGGCCGGTGACGGCCGGACCGGCCAGGCCCGAGACCGGGGCGGCCGTGCCGGGGGGAGCGGGGACCGGGGCCGGGCGCGCGGAGACCGCGATGCCCGCCGTCAGGTCCACCGACTTCGCGGTGCTGCTGGTGTAGCCGGCCTTGTAGCCGCCGCTGACGCTCAGGTCGGCCGGGGTGGTGTCGGAGATCGACACCAGCTTCGGCCTGCCCAGTTTCACGGTCATGCCGAGCGCGCCGGTCCGGTCGGTGATCCGCCGGTCGTAGCGCAGCGCGGGCTCCTGCACGCCCTGCTCGACGAGCTTCTGCAGGTTGGCCTTCAGGTTCTCCGGCGCGAACAGCCGGTCGAGCTGGGCCCGCGAGGCGGTGCCGGGCTGGGTGAGGGCGGTGTCGCCGTTCGCCGCCCGGTCGACGACCTTGATCGCCTCGTCGCGCAGGGCCTTGGCCCCGGTGAACGCCTCGACCCTGAGCAGCTCCGGCGCCTCGGCGCGCTCCTGCGCCGCGCGGCCGACCAGCTCGCCGATCGACGGCGGCTCGGCCATCGCCTTCGGCGCCGCGGGACCGGGGGTGAAGCCCTTCGGGTCGGACTTCATCACGACGCCGTCGGGCAGCCACGTGGTGACCTTGCCCGTGATCGGCGTGAGCACCTTCGGCGCGTCACCCGGCCGGGAGGCGGCGGGCGTCGCGGTCGGGGCGGCGGGCTGCGCGGTGGCCGGGGTCGCGGCCGTACCCGGCGTCGTGTTCGGCGTCGTCCCCGCGGTCGTGCCCGCGTTCGGCGCGGCGGTCGGCGCGGCGGTCGCGTTCGGCGCGGCCGGGGGCGGCGTCGCCGTCCCGGTGCGCGCGACCACCTTCGGCTCCGGCACCTGGAGGAACGGCGAGCCCGGCGTCACCCGTCGCACCCACGACCTCGGCCGGGTGAAGGTCGAGACCACGATCTCGAACTCCACGTCCGACTCGAACAGGTGCGCGTCGGGCGAGCCGCCCGCCGTGGACGAGCTGGTGACCGCCGGACCCGCGCTGTTCTTGTCCGTCTTGCTGTAGGTGCCCCTGATCCCGGCCTGCGGGGTCGGGGTGACCGTGGCCGTCGTGCTCTTCCACGGCGCGTTCACCCGGCCCTCCAGCCCCGCGCTGAAGCCCTTCGTCGTCGACGTCGAGCTGTCCAGCTTCGGGCTGGTGCTGTTGGCCGCCCGCACGTTCCGGTCGGCCGCCTCGCCGAGGTGCGCGGTGTTGGAGACCTTGGCCCGCACCTCGATGTTGACGTAGGTGTCGGTGGTCTTGCTCTGGTGCTTGAGCTGCACCTGCACGCCCGGCCCCACCAGGCTGTCCATGCTGCTGCGCAGCGCGGTCGGCGACAGCTGGGCGAGCTTGCGCTGGTTGTCCAGGCGCAGCGCGGTGTCCTCGTACCGGTGCGCCTTGCGGTCGCCCGGCCTGGTCGAGTCGGAGTTCCAGTCGGGCAGGAACTTCGCGAAGCCCGGCAGGTCCCGCAGGACCTGCTCGACCTGCGGCTGCACCTGGTTGGCTGCGGTGAACGAGCCGACCCGGCCGTCACCGGCCGCCAGCGCGTCCGCCAGGTACGGCGGCGCGTGCCTGGTGCCCGCCGTGTCCGGCTTGACCAGCTCGGGGGTGGCGCCCTCGGGCGTGGGCAGGCCCTGCGCGGCGGCCTCGGGCAGGCCCACCCGCACGTGCGCGGTCACCGGCACGACGACGTTCTCGCCGCTGGGCGTGCGGACCTCGACGTCCACCTCGACCTGGTACAGGCCGACCTCGCCCTTGACGGTCAGCCCGCCCCGGTTCATCGCGCTGACGCCCGCCGACGAGCCCTCGGCGGTGCGCGCCGAGTAGGTGCCGGTGACGCCGATCTGACCGGTGAGCGTGCCCGGCTGGCCGATGATCCCGCCGACGCCCGCCGTCGCGTCGAAGCCCGCCTTCGTGCTCGCCGACAGGCTGTTGCCGGTCGTCGTGGTCTCCTGCACCCGCAGCGAGGTCTTGTCGTTGGCGCCGACCAGCTCGGCGCTGCGCAGGCGCGCGGTCATCTGCACCGCGCCGCCCGTGCTGCCGTCCGGGCTGACCAGGTCGGGCGAGGTCACCCAGCCGTTCAGCATCGGGCCGAGGTGGGAGCGGATCGAGCCCGCGCTCAGGAAGTCCTGCAGCGCGGTCCGGCCCGGCGAGCCGATCTTGGTGATCGACGGGTGCAGCTTGGCCGCGACGTCGCCGAACGCCACCTTCGCGTCCACGCCCGTGATGGCCTCGGCCACCAGGTGGTCGAGCTTCGCGCCCACGTCGGGGTCGGTCAGCGCCACGCGCGGCGCGGTCTTGCCGGACGAGGCGAGCAGCCCGAGGTCCTCGGGCACCACCAGTTCGACGCTGCCCTCGACCGACGGCGGCGACGAGATGTTGCCCGACGCGTCGGTGAGCGTGACGGTGTACTCGACCTCGGCGCGCACGGCCTGCGCCTGCTCGCCGGAGCGCACCGCGCGCTGGTCGGCGGTGGACACCGAGAAGCCCTGGGTCACGGCGGGCGTCGCCAGCTGCGCCTTGCCCGCCACCGAGCCGTACGGCCCGGCGAGCACGCCCATCGTCACGCCGCCGCTGATGTCGTTCGCGGTGGTCAGCGCGTTGGTGGTGGACGCGGACTGGCCGGACTGGTTGGCGACGTCGACCTTGTGCTCGGTCTTCTTCGGCTTCCCCTCGTCCTCCGGCTTCACGGCGGTCGCGTCGGCGTCGGCGTCGGTCACCGGCAGCGCGGCCGGGGCCTCGGTCGGGCGCAGGTGCGCCCGCACGTTCGCCTCGTGCCACTTGCCGCCGATCTGGACCTGGAAGTTCCGACCGCCCTTGAGGAAGGTCTCGAACTCGGTCTCCAGCGTCCTGGTGACCGCCTCGACGTCCTGCGGCCGGGCGTTGCCCAGCGAGGCGGCCACGTCGGCCGCGCCGCGCACGTCACCGGCGACGATCGAGCCCAGCGCCTCGTTGGACTGCACGAACGCGGGCAGGTCGCGGCCGGTGAGCACCTGGCCGGTGCTCGCGGGCGGCATCGGCACCAGCGGGATCACCGGGGCCGCGGGCTTGCGCTTCCACGGGGCGTTCGGCGCGACCGGCTCCGGGTTGGAGCGCGAGCCGGGGCGGTCCGAGCGGTCCTGGCCCAGCGGGTCGACCGCGCTCCGCGCGTCGGCGGTGCTCGCCGCGTCCGGGGTCGGCGCGCCCGGCGCGCGCTCCGCGTCGGGGGTGCGCGCGCCGTCCGTGGGGACCGGGGTGCGCCAGGCCGCCCGGTCGCGGGCGAGCCTGCTGTCCGGCGCGTCGGACGGCCTGCGGCTGGGCAGCGGCGTGCCCTCGGGCGTGGTGGCCGCCAGGACCTCCAGCGTCCGCACCGGGTCGTTGCCCCACTCGCGCAGGTCGGCCGCCGCGCGGTCGCGCTCCACCGAGGTCATGGCCGCGTTGTCCCACGCCGCGCCGAGCCGGTCGCGGTGCTGGAAGCCCTCCGCGACGAAGTCCGCGTACGCCTGCTCGGCGTCGCGCACCGCCTCGGCGTGCGCCTCGCGGGCGGACAGGAAGTTCCGGAACGCGTCGAGCCGCGTCCTCGGGAAGTCCGGGCCCTGGTTGACCAGGCTCGGCCGCCGGGTGGCGTCCGCGTCGAGCACCGCCGCCACGGCGGACTCGGCGTCCTGGGCGAGGCTGTCCCGCCGCGCCGGGGTGATCTCCACGTCCGGCACGGCCCCGGTGGCCGCGCGGGCCAGCGGGTCGGCGTTGACCAGCACCGGCGGCTGCCCCGGCGCGAACCGGATCAGCGGCTCGACGCCCTGGTGCCGCGTCACGATGTCGCTGAAGATCTTCCGGCCGAACGCGTCGGTCGGCTCCCAGTACATGTGCGCGCCGTGCTGGACGCCCATGTCGTTGTGCGTCAACCGGTACACGTCGAGGTCGTACGCGTAGGCGGTCAGCTGCTCGCCGGTGTCCGGGCGGCGCACGTTGTACACGTCGTGGTCGCCGGTGATGTGCTTCGGGCCGTCCGCCGTCACCTGCTGCACGACCCCGTCCGGGGAGACGGTGAACTTCCCGTTCTCGGCGTGCTTGGCCATGACCGGGGAGAGCTGCCTGAACTCCTCCAGCCTGCTCTCGTACCGGTCGCGCACCACCTGGGCGTCGGTCGCGCTCAGCGCCGACACGTCCGGCTGCCGCGGCTCGAAGAAGCCGACCAGGCCGACGTGCTCGGCCTTCGCGCCCAGCGCCACGTCCACCGGGGTGATCGTCTTGGCCTTGATGTCGACCGGCTTGGGCACCGCGCCCTCGGCCAGCCAGCGCGCGGCGGTCGGGTTCGTCGGGCGCACGTCGTACACCAGGTCGAACCGGTCGGCCATGCGCTGGAACCGCTGCTGGTTGACCTCGGGCATCCCGTAGGTCTCGCGCAGCTCCTTGGCGGACAACGACTTCCCGCCGTCGTGGTAGTTCGGCGGGACCAGCCAGTTGCGCGGGTCGGCCGGGGTGGCCTCGGCAGGGAAGCGCGCGTCCAGGTCGGCGAACACCTCGCGGGTGAACGAGTCCGCCACGCGGGCGGGCGCGTCCAGCACCGGGGCGGTGTCCGCGAGCGGCGACGTCCAGACCGGCGCGCCCTGCAGCGCGGTCATCCGGCTCTCGATCAGCCACAGGTTCGACGGCAGGACCCTGGCGTCCGGCGAGTTCAGGCCGGTGTTCATCGGGCCGCTGACGCCCTCGGTCAGCGGGCCGGTGAAGCCCTCCGGCCTCGGGTCGTCGGGGGCCCGGAGCACGCGCGCCGCGTCCTGCCGGTGGTTGAAGATCGGGTTCTCGGCGTTCGGGTCCTCGTCCCGGCTGGTGTGGTACTGCTCGTGCAGCCCGTAGAAGTGGCCGATCTCGTGCGCCAGCTCGCCGGGCGGGGTGTCGACCGGCCAGCTGGTCTGGTTCGGCCGGGTGCCCGCCGGGGCGAGCGAGACCGTGCTGTGCGCCTCGGCCGGGTTGTCGGTGAACCGCACGGAGCCGTGGAACTGCTCGCCGCCGGGGAGCCGGTTGCCGCGGTTGAACACGCGGTCCAGGCCCTCGACCGCCCGCTGCTTCACCGCGTCGACCACGTCGGCCGGGTGGCCGGACGGGTCGAGGTAGATCACGGTCTCGAAGTCCCTGACCTGCTTGCCGTCGACGGTGAACGAGCGGGTGTCGTAGGCGACCCGCGCGCGCCACGGCCGGGCGTCCAGGCCCTGGTCGTCCCACCGGCTGCTGTCCATCAGGCCGGAGTCCTCGCCCCGGATCCGCGAGGTGATCGGCGCGGTCGCCTTGCCGCGCGCGATCTGCTCGGGCGTGGCCGGGTCCTTCGCGTCGAACCAGGGCGCGCTCGTGGCGGCGCTGTTGCGCCAGGAGGTGTCCTCCAGCACGGACTTGGCGAACGTCGGCCAGGCCGCGCCCTCGGCGTCCGGGAAGTCGATCTTCACCTGGGCCGCGCGGGGGTCCACCTCGCCGCGCGGGACCTGCGGCGGGGTCCAGCCGTCGGCGCGGCGCAGGTCGTAGTCGACCCGCACGTCCGCGCCGTCCCTGGACCCGCCCGGCAGCACCTGGGCGTCCACGCCGCCGTCGCGCAGCCTGCTCGCGACCTCGGCGGCGTGCGCGCCGTCCACGGCCACGACCGGCGGCAGCCAGCCGTTGGCCGCGCGCTTGCCCGCGCTCTCGGTCAGCTCGGCGGCCAGCGCGTCGACCTTCGCGAGCTGCGCGTCGTCCAGCCTGCCGCCGGGGGCGACGTCGAAGGACGCCTCGGGCGGGACACCGGTCCAGGCGCGCTCGCGACCGGACCGGTGGTCGGCGGAGCGGTCCGAGGCGGGCGGGGTCGCGCCCGGCTGGTCCGGCCGACCGGCGCGCGGCGGCGCGGCGGGCGGGATCGGGTCCGCCGGGGCCTTGCCCTTGTCGGTGGTGCTGGCGGCGATCTCGTCGGCCCTGCGCTCGGCGGCCTCGCGCGCCTCGCGCAGGTCGGCCTCGCGGACGGCGCCCTCGACCGCCGCCCGCTCCTCCGGGGAGATCGGGTCCTTGCCGTGCGGCTCCCGCGCGACGCCCTCCGGCTCGCGGGCCGGCGCCGGGGTCTCCACCACCGTGCCCGCGGGCGGCGCGGGCGGCGTCCCGCCGTCGGTCGTCGGCGGCGTGGCGCGCGCGTCGTTGTACGCGTCGACCTTCGCCTCGACGTCCCGCTTGGCCTGCCACCACTCCAGCTGCTTGACGTCCGACTTGGCGCGCTCGGTGGCGAGGGTGGCCTCGACCTTGGCGATCTGCGCCTTCAGCAGGTTGGTCCTCAGCGCGTTCGCCACGACCTGGGCCGCCCGCTCGTCGGCGACCTTCGCGGCGGTCTCGGCCGCGGAGTCCCGCGTGGTCGCGAGGCCCTCGGCGTTCTCCAGCTCGGTCCGCGCGGAGCCCAGGGCCTCCCGAGCCCTCCCCAGGGCCGCGACGTCGTCCCGGTGCTGCTGCCGGAGGCGGTCGGCCTCGGCCCGGCTGCCGTCGCGGACGCCCTCGGCCTCGGTCTGCCTGCCCTGGAGCGCCTCGACCTCGGCGCCCAGCTCGTCGACCCGGGTTTGCAGGCCCGGCCTGCGCAGCACCGCCTCGCTCAGCGCGATGACGGACGCCTCCGAGCTGTCCGGGTGCTGCGCCGCGGTCGCCTTCGCCGCGATGTCGGCCTCGGCGGCCCGCAGCGCCTCCTGCGCCGCGCGCAGCTCGCCCTGCTTGGCGGCCGTCGCCTCCGCCGCCTCGCGCGCGGCCCGCGCGTCGGCCTCGGCCTTCGCGTCGGCCGCCTCGATCAGGCCGGGGCCCTTCGCGACCTCGGTCTCCAGGCCGGTGACGGCCTCCTGGCGGGTGTTGACGATCCCCTGCTTGACGGGCACGTCGGCGTGCGCCTCGGCCTGCGCCCGGATCGCCCCGTCGCGCTCGGCGACCGCGCCCCGCACGTCCACCCCGTCGCGCGCGTTCGCCAGCTCGGCGATCTTCGGGGCCACTTCGTTGATCTTGTCCTGCGCGTCGTGCCTGGCCTTCTCGACGGCCAGCTCGGCCGTGCGCCACTCGCCCGCCGCCGCCTTGACCTTGCTCTGCGCGTCGGCCATCACCGGGTCGATCCCCGTGCCGAGGACCTGCGGCACGTCAACGCCCAGCATCCGCACCGACACCGAGTCCGGCACGGTCACGTCCACCACGGACGTCCTGCCGTCCACGGTGGCCACGACGCGGTACTCGACGTCGTAGTCGACCAGCGCGGTCAGGTTGCCGGGGTTCTTGACGTTGTTGGTGGTGCCGGACGCGTGCCCGCCGCCCTGCGAGGAGTCGCTCTCCGTCGCGTGCTTGACGTCGAGCCCGCCGAACTTGCCCAGCTCGGTGTTGTTCGCGACCGTGTCGTTGAACCGCGCGCCGCCGCCGACGCCGAGTCCGACGTCACCGCCGTTGGTCGTCTTCGCGTCGGCGTTCGTCGTCCACGTGGACGTCTTCGGGTTCTCCAGGTTCACGCTCTCGCTGAGCGAGTTCAGGCTCCGCTCGACCACCCGCGCGTAGACCTTGACGTCGGCGTGCTTGCCGCCGAACACCGAGGTCTCGTGCAGGGTCGGCACGGTCAGCGAGTCGCGGAACACGCCGGGCAGGCCCGGCTGGAGCACCTCGGAGCTGATCGCGTTGTGGACCACGTTCAGCGAGCCGGTGCCCTTGCCGGTCAGGCCCTTGCCCGCGCCCGCCTTGGTCAGCGCCTCCACGGCGGCGTCGCGCACCGCCTCGGCGCCCCGGAAGTTCTCGACCGACGCGCCCCGCGGGACCCAGCTGGTGTGGTCCGGCCCCCGCCAGTCGGCGATCGCGTCCGGCTGGGCGTCGGCCGCCGTGCGGACCTGCGGCGCCCCGGTGCCCGCGGCCGGGGTGGCCTTCGCGGGCGGCGCGGTGACGCGCTGGTTGTCCGCGTGCAGCCGCATGGAGATGTCCTGCGGCCCGCTCTTGACGCTGGCGACCGGGTCGGCGTTCGCGCCCTTCTCCACCACCAGCTCGAACTCGACCGGCACCACGTACCGGGCCGCGGGCCCGGTGGCCGCGCGGAGGTTGCCCTCCTGCTCGGTCTTCGCGTTGCTGACGCCGACCTCTTGGGTGTGGGCCACGTGCGCGGTGACGGCGATCGGGATCGCCCCGTTCACCGTGCCCGGCGCGTTCGGCCGCGCGGTGCCCGGCTGGTTGATGCCGGGGATGAGCGCGCTCAGCGACCAGCCGGTCTTGTTGGTCAGGGCGGTGGTCTGCTTCACCGCGCCCGTGACGGTGTGCTCGACGTCGACGCCGTCGTTCACCACCTCCACGAACTTCGGCTCACCGGCGGGCTTGGCCTTCAGCGTCACCTGGTAGGTGTCCTTGCCGAAGGTGCCCGGCTGGTGCAGCAGCAGCGGCACGCCGCCGTCGAGCGCCCCGTCGATCAGCGCCTGCACGCTGGTCGGCGAGGTGAAGTCGGTGAGCCGCTGGAAGTTGTTCGTCAGGTCCCGCATGACGGTGTCCGGGACCATCGTGCTGCTGCCGAACCGGGAGGTCTCCCGGTTCAGCTGCTCGATCAGCTGGTTCACCTCGGCCGACAGGTCGGGGCCGTTCTCCACGGTGCCCAGGCCCAGCGCGCTCGACCCGTCCGTCGTCATCGACTTCGGCGGGCGCATCTCCGGCATGGCCTCGGCCGGGACGTGCTCGGGCAGCTTGGGCAGGACGCCCATCTCGCGCGCCTCGGCCTCGGTGACGCGCACGAACACCGCGCCGGGAAGCTTCGTCGTCGCGCCCGCCGTGTTCGGCGTGCCGCCGTGGTACAGCGCGTTGCCCGCGCGGCTCTCGGCCACCACGGACACGTCCGCGTCCAGCTGCACCAGCACGGTGCGCTGCGTCCCCGGCGTGACCACGTTGCGGTCGACCGTGCCGGACACCTCGACCGCCGACGACCTCTTCTCGCTCCACGGGGTGTACTGGCCCATGAGGCCGACGCCCACCGCCGTGGTGCCGGGGGCGGGCTCGCCCTCGGGCACGGTCGGGGTCTTCCTGGTCACCACGTTGGCGCCCGCCGTGGCGTCCACGGACTTCGACTTGGACGACTCGGCCGAGGCCTTCGCCCCACCCGTCGACGCGTTCTCGGTGCCGTTGCCGTTGCCGTCGCCGAAGTGGTCGGAGATCGACACCAGCTTCGGGTTGCTCAGCCCCATCGTCATGCCGAGGGAGCCGGAGCGGGCGGTGAACCGCCTGCCGTACTTGAGGCCCTGCTCCTGGAGGCCCGACTCCAGCAGCTTCGGCAGGGCGGCCTCGATGTTCTCGGCGGAGAACATCGTGTCGATCTGCGCGCGCGCCGGGGTGCCGGGCAGGGTCAGCGCCGTGTCGTCCTTCGCGGCGCGGTTGACCACGTCGACGGCCATGTCCCGCACGTGCTCGGCGCCGGTGAACGCCTCCACGTGCAGGAGCTTCGGCGCGATCGGGTCGCCCTTCCCGGCCTTGGCCGGGGTGGGCTTGCGGTCCGCGCGCGACGCGCCGTGGTCGGCCAGCAGGTCCTTGACGGTGGGCTTGCCGCCCATGGGCGTGGGGTCGGTCGGCGTGCCGGGCTTGAAGGCCTTCGGGTCGCCGGTCATCGTCGAGCTGTCGGAGATCCACAGCTCGACGGGGTGCGTGGCGTTCGGGGTCTCGGGGAACTGCTTGGTCGCGACCCGCTTGACCTCGGGCACGCGCGTGCCGGGCAGGTCGGACTTGCTGTGCGGCGCGAACGTGCGGGGCCGCTCGATCGAGGTGATCTCCACGACCAGCCGCACCTCGCCCTGGAACAGCTGGGCGTTCTTGCTGCCCACGTTCAGCGAGGTGTTCGAGACCGTCGGGCCCGCGGCGTTCTTGTGCCCGGTGGCCCGGTTGTACTTCACGCCCGCCTGCGGCATCGGCGTGATCGTGAGGCCGCCGTCCTTCGTCGGGGCGCTGATCCGGCCCTCGACGCCCGCGCTCCACCCCTTCGAGGTGGAGCTGGAGCTGTCCAGCTTCGGCGCGACCGCCGCCGAGGCCCGCACGTTGCGGTTGTCGATCTGGCCCAGGTGCACCGGGTTGCCGACCGGCACGGCCCGCACGGTGATGTTGGTGTAGGTCCGCGTGGTCGCGGTCTCGCTCTTGAGCTGGGCGGTCACGCCCGCGCCGAGCAGGCCGTCCATGCTGGACTTGAGCGCGGTCGGCGACAGCTTCTCCAGCTCGCGCTGGTTCGCCAGCTGGAGCGAGGTCGCGTGCGAGCGGTCCCGCCAGCCGCTGAACGGGTTCCGCGACCTGGTGGGCGCGGTCGGCGGCGTGCTGCCCCACTCGGGCAGCAGGTCCTTGGTGGCGGGGTTGGCCTTGAGCATCGCCTCGACGTCGCCGAGCACCTTGCCCGCCGCCGGGAACGAGCCGACCTTCGCGTTGCCCGCCGCCAGCGCGGACGCCAGGTACGGCGGCGCGTGGCGGGTGCCCGCCGTGCCCTCCTTGATCCGGCCGGGGGTGCCGTCGGGCACCGGGAAGTTCGGCGTGCCGCCGTCCGGGTTCTGCGCCGTCGCCTCGGCGAGGCCGATGCGCTGGTAGGTGGTGACGGGGACGGTGACGGCGCCCTTGGGGCCGCGCACCTCCACGTCCGCCGTGATCTTGTAGACGCCGACGTCGCCCTTGAGCTGCACGCCGGTGCGGTTGGTGGTGCTCAGGCCCGCCGAGCCGCCCTCGGCGGTGCTCGCCGAGTAGCCGCCGACCACGCCGACCTGGCCCGCGAGGACGCCCGGCTGGCCGATCACGCCGCCGAGGCCCGCGCTCACGCCGAAGCCGGACGGGACCGACGCCGAGGTGCCGCTGGCGCGGCCGGTGACCTCGTGCAGCCGCATCTCGGCGGTGTCGAGCGTGCCGACCAGCTCGGCGCGGGTGATCGTGGCGCGCATCTGCACCGCGCCGGTCTTCTTGCCGTGCGCGCTGGCCAGGTCGGGGGAGGAGACCCAGCCGTTGAGCATCGGGCCGAGGTTGCGGCGGATGTTCGTGCCGCTGAGGAAGTCCTGGAGCCCGGCGCGGCCGGGGGCGCCGAGCGCGGTGACCGACGGGTGCAGCAGGAGCTGGGCGTCCGCGAACGCCTTGGCCGGGTCGTGCACCGAGACGGCCTCGGGCACCGGGTTGTCCAGGTTCGCGCCCACCGCGGGGTCGGTGATCGGGGCGCCCAGGGTGACCTGGCCGTCGGCGCGGAGCCTGGCGCCGGACTCGCCGATCTTGGTGAGGGTGTCGGGGATCTGGAGGTCGACGCTGCCGGTGACGGTCTGCGGTCCGGGCACGGCCGGGGTCGCGCCCGGCGTCGTGCTCGCGGGCGCGGCGGGGCCGTTCGGGAAGCGGCCGGAGACGTCGGTGGTGTTGACCGTGAAGGTCACCGGCACGGTCGCCGACGCCGAGCTCTCCGCCGAGCGGATGATGCGCTGGTCGACCGCGGTGGTGGAGGACTGCTGGCCCACCACCGGCGTGGCGATCTTGGCCTTGGCGCCCGCCGAGACGTACGGACCCGCGAGCTGGCTGTAGGCGCCGGACAGGCCGATCTCGTTGGCGGTGGTGATCGCCTGGCCCTGCGAGGTGGAGGTGCCGCTCTGCACGGCGGTGTCCACCTTGGTCGTGCCGGGCGCCGGGGTGGTGGTGATGCTCCCGGTGGCGGGCAGGTCGAGCTGCGCCTTGATGTTGATCTCGCGCCACTTGCCGTCGATCTTGACCTGGAAGTTCCGGCCGTCGCCGAGGAAGGTCTCGAACTCGGTGGTGAGGGCGTGCTGGATCCGCGCCGCGTCGGCGGCGGGCAGGTTCGGCACGGCGGCGGTGACCTGCGCGGCCCCGTGCACGTCGCGCACCGCGATGGTGCCGAGCGCCGAGCTGTCCCGGACGAACTCGGGCAGCAGGGCGGTGTCGAGGTCCCTGGTCGTGGGGGTGGTGTCGGTGGTGGCGCCGTCGGTCGGCGGCGGCGGGGTGGTGCCGTCGGTGGTCGTGTCCGCCGGCGGCACGTCGGTGCGCGCGTCGCCGTCGACGGTGCTGTCGACCGCGCCGTCCACGGCGCCGTCCACGCCCGTGGTCCCGGTCTCGGGCACAGCGGTGCCGCTGACCGGAGCTCCGGGCGGGTTCGTCGAGGTCGACGGCGCCGCGTCCGCGCCGGGCCGCCCACCGGTCGAGGGCAGGTCGGACATCGGGAGGCTGTCCGCGGCCGGCGTGCTCGAGAAGAGCCCGCGCACCTGCTTGAAGATCCGCCGCCCCGACGGCGCGTTGGGCGCGACCGGCTCCGGGTTGGACCGCGACCGGGGCGCGCTGCTCTCCGGCTCCGGCTCTGGCCGGGTCCGCTGCGCCTCGGGCTCCGGCTCGGGCCGGGTGCGCGGGGCGTTCCGCGCGTCCTGCGCCGCGTGCGCGGCCTGCTGCTGGGCCTTGGCCTGGTCCGAGTGCGGGGAGTAGGAGGACTTCTGGGTCTTCGGGTCGGTCCGCACGTCCAGGTCGAGCGGGGGCAGCCCGACCGGGGGCGTTCCGCTCGGGGTGAACGGCGTGTGCGTGACCGGGGCGACGCCGCCCTGCTGGTGCACGACGACGTTCCGGTTCAGGTTCGTCGCGAGCATCTTCAGCGCGAACTCGTCGGCCTTCGCTCGCAGGTCGGCGGCTTTCGGGCGCGGGTCGGGGACCTG
This sequence comes from Actinosynnema pretiosum, assembly GCF_002354875.1. Taxonomy (GTDB): domain Bacteria; phylum Actinomycetota; class Actinomycetes; order Mycobacteriales; family Pseudonocardiaceae; genus Actinosynnema; species Actinosynnema auranticum. The sequence goes on along the minus strand of NZ_CP023445.1, from coordinate 7,415,364 downwards.
CGCCTTGGCCTGCGGGTTGGGGGGCTGCTGCGGGGCGATCGTCAGCCCTGCCATGCCGCTGTCCAGCGCCTGCGTGGGCGTCGGCGAGTCGACGTCCATCGCGTTCGGGTCGGCGGCGTTCTGCGGCGCGGGGGGCCTGAAGCTGCCCGTGGCGTCGATGGACGCGATGGGCCGCCAGCCGCGCCTGCCGTCCTCCACCAGGACGGTGCCGCCGATGAGCTTGTTGTTCTCGTCGAAGACGGGGCGCTCGACGAGGGCCTGCTTGTCCCCGCCGATGGGGATGAGGAAGTCCTCGTCGCGGTTCGGGGGCACCTGGTAGGTCAGCGGACCGCCGTCCGCCCGCGTGCCGAACTTCTCCGGGAGGGCCGCCAGCCGCGCCTCCGGGCTGAGGTCGACGAACACGTTGTTGCTGGGCTGGATGAGCGCGTTCACCAGTGTGGCGTTCTGGTTCACGCTCAGGTTGCCGTCGTGCAGGAAGTTGGAGAACTCGGTGGCCAGCGCGCTGTCCTGCGGCTTGAGCCCGGTCTGCAGGACGTCGGTCCTCAGATCGCTGGGGGACGAGTCCGGCCGCGCCTGCGGGTCGGTGGCCGCCAGCTCCCAGTGCGCCGCCTCGTACAGGCTGTCGCGCGCCGGGGCGTTGGTGTTGCCCGCGATGTCCGGCCTGCCGGTGTGGGGCGCGTTGCTGATCTCCTGGGCCAAGCCGAAGAACCGCTTCGCCGAGTTCTCCGGCGAGGACATCGCGGTGTGCGCGCCCGTCACGACCTTCTCGGTGGAGATGGTCTTGTCCTGCTGGACGTTGCTCTGGACACCCGCCCAGAGCCCGGGGTGGCCGGGGACCGGCGCGGAGATGGCCTGGTTCAGCGGGTTCCGCTGCCCGCCGCCGAGCTTGGCCTCCAGGCCGTCCTTCTTGTTCGGCTCCCAGCCGACGGGGGAGGTGCTCTCCTTCGGCGTCGGGGCGTCCAGCGGCCCCGTTCCCGGCTTGATGCCCAGCATGTCGCGCGCGCCGGGCGCGAGGTCGGGGTACTTGTTCCGGTAGGCGGCCAGGGAGGAGTCCTTCTTGGCGGCCCGGTCCCCCATGTCCTTGCCCTTGACCTTGCGGCCGTCGCTGCCGAAGTGCTGGTTCGCGACGCCGTCCAGGGGCATGTGGCTCTGCGGCAGGGTCGCGCCCTCGCTCAGCGCCCACTCCCGCGCGAGGCGGGACAGGTCGGTGCCCGTCGCGCCGTTGACGAAGTCGGTCTGGAACGGGACACCGCGATCCGGGTGCCGAGAGGTCTTGGCGTTCACCTCCAGCAGGTCCATCCGGTCCTGCAGCGCGTCGATCTCGTCCTGCAGCGCCCTCGCCTGGCGCGAGTCAGGTGGCGCCGCGGCCAGCCGGGCCTCGGCCTCCGCCTTCTGGTTCGCAAGGTCCCGGTTGCCGTTGGCCAGGTCCTTCGCGAAGTGGTTGTTCAGGCCCTTGCTGAGCCCGGCGAACTCGGCGCCGCCGTTGCCGAACCTGACCGAGGGGTCGCTCAGCGGGACCGAGGCGTCGACGAACAGGTTCGGCTCGGGGCTGTAGGGCAGCAGCGGGGCCGCCCCCTGCTGCCGGACGCGGGTCTCCATGTCCAGGTTGATCTGCGTCTCGAAGGCCTTGGCGAACTCCGGCGTCTTGACGTGCGCCTGGAGCTCCTTCAACGCGGCGACGGCATCGACCTCCCCGCGCGCCTCCGCCTGGGCGACGTCCGCGTCGAGCCGCGCCGCCGTGGCCTCGCCCAACTGCTTGTAGTCGTCCACCCGGTAGCCGCCACTGACCATCATCGGCCGCGTCGGGTCGACGCCCGGTGCGATCTTCATGCCGTCGATGACGTGGTCGAACACGTGCTTGCCGTGCGGCGTGGTGCGGTAGCCGGCGTCGAAGTCCTGGATCGACAGGTAGGTGTGGTTGTCCTTGGAGTTCAGCGCGCCGACGGCGAACTTGTTGGCGTCGCTGAACATCGTGTCGTTGCGCACGGTGCCGAAGGGGAAGCTCGTCCCCGACCACGGCACCTCGACGATGGCGACCGGCGGCTTGTTCCCGGCGAACCTCGGGTCCGCGTCGAGGTTCTGCAGCGCGGTCTCGATCTCCTGGCGCATCTCCGGCGTGAACTCGCCGTCGACCTTGGCGTTGACGCCGATGACGAAGGCGATCTGCGGCTCGTTCGCGAGGGGCTTGCCCTCGGGGTGGCTGGTGATCGCGTGCACGACGTCGGCGAGCGACTTGCCCTCGGCGTTCAGCTCGTTCACGTTGACGATCGAGTTGACCACGAACGCGACCGGCTTGCGCACGCTGTCCTTGACCAGTGCGCGGTACTCGGGGGTGTGGCTCGCGGGGGTCGTGCCGACCTGCGTGGTGTCGCTGTCGACCAGGTTGGCGAACGCCTGGTTGAACTTGGTGTTCGGACCGAGGTCCCGCAACGACAGCGTCGAGGGCCCGGTGTCCACGTGCTGACGCTTGGACGTGCCGTCGTCGACCGCGAGGTCGCCGTCCTCGTCGGCCTTGCGCTTCGGCGGCATCTCCCGCGTCGGCCCGTCGTGGTTCGGGTCGACGGCGCGGCCGTCCGTGGCCCTCCCGTCCGGGGTGAACTGGGTGTTCGGGCTCGGCGGGGTCGGGCTGCCGTCCAGCGGGGCCGGGTTCGGCATCGAGGTCTGGCTGAGCGCGGTGCTCTCGACCGTCCACAGGTGGCGCGGCAGCAGGCGGGCGTCCGGGCCCTTCAGGCCGCCGCCCATCATGCCCTTGTCGCCCACGTGGACGCCGGAGTTGCTCTCCTTCTCCAGCAGCACGCGCGCGCCGCTGCCGGTGTCCTTGCCCTCGTCGGGGACGCCCAGGTAGTGCAGGACCTCGTGGGCCAGCACGTTCGGGTCCGCGTTCGGGGACCAGGTGGTCTGGGTGCTCCGCGAGACCGGCTTGCCGTCGGGGCCGACCGGGTCCGCGTTGACCTTGACGTTCTGGTGCGGGCTGGTCGAGTCGAAGTCGACCCGCACGTGGAACTGGTCGCCGCTGGGCAGGCGGTTGCCCTGGTTCAGCAGCGCGTTGACGCCCTTCTCGGCGTTCGCCCGCAGGTCGGCGATCTGCTGCGCGGAGACGCCGGGGCCGGGCTGCAGGTTCAGCTTGACCGTGTACTCCTGGACGAACTTGCCAGGGGCCACCTCGAAGCGGCGCAGGTCGTACTTGATCAAGCCGTCGATCTTGTCGACCCGCGACGGGGTGCTGGTGTTCTGCACGTCCGCGACCGTCTGGTCGACGGTGCGCACGTGGGCGTTGTCGCGGTTGGCGTTCCACGTCGACGGGTCGGCCGGGCCCGCCTTGTCGAACCAGGGGGCGGAGTCCTTGGAGTAGTGCTTCCAGTTCAGGTCCGAGAGCACGTCGGTCTTGCCCGACAGGTCGGGGCCCTGCGCCTCGGGCTTGATCCAGTTGTTCAGGTTCAGCGGCGCGGCGGGGGTGGGGGTCGGCGGCAGCGGGGGCGGCGTCGGGATCGACGGGTCCTGCGGCGACCGGGTCTGGGCAGGGGTGTCCCGCGCGGCCGGGGTCTGGGCGCTCGGGTTCTGCGCGTTCGGGGTCTGGACCGACGGGGTCTGGACCGACGGGTTCGGCGTGGCCGGGTTCGGCGTGAACGGGTTCGCGCCGAACAGGCCGCCCCGCGCGGGCGGGACGTCGCGCGACGGCGTGCCCGCGTCCACCGACCGGGTGCCCGGCGCGGGCGCCGGGGTCTCCGGGCGGGTGAAGTACTGCGCCTCCGGGCGCGCCGCCGGCGGCGGGACGTCCCGCGTGCCGTCGGGCCGCGCCGCCTCCGGCGACGGCTCGGGGCGGGTGCTCCGCGGCGGCTCGGCGTGGAAGGTGTTCCGGCCGTTCGGGTCCACGTCGTGGTAGATCCGCAGCGGCTCGGCGTCGCGGCCCGACACCGGGTCGATCCGGGTGACGGTCGGGTTCGGCTGGTTCACCGACACGATCTCGATCGGCCGCTCCAGCTGCGAGGCCAGCATGTTCGCCGCGAGCTCGTTCGCCTTCTGCGCCTGCGCGTTCTCCACCGGCGAGTCGGGCCGGTTCGTCCACGGGGCGGGCTGCACCAGGCTGTTGACCAGGTGGCCGGGCGGGACGGGGTTGTCGATGCTGAACTCGCCGACCATCTTCGCGACGTCCGGGTCGTTCTGGACGCGCGTGATCGTGTCGTGCCGCAGGTCGACCGACGTGTCCGGGCCGACGCCGTCGCGCCTCGCCGCGTCGACCGCGTGGAACAGCGTCCCCGGCGCGGGCGGCGGGGCGGTCGGCAGCACGTACGCGCCGATCGTCTGGATGTTGTTGCGCACGTTGATCGGCGTCGGCGCGGACACCAGGTTGACGGCCGTCACGTACTTCAGCGCCGGGTCGACGCCGACGGTCACGCCGCCGAAGTCGCCCTTGTTGCTCGGCGTCGTCGAGATCGAGTACGCGAGCTTGTTCACGTCCTGCGTGCCCAGGCTGTCCACGTCCTGGTCGGGCCGCCACGAGCCGTCGGGGCGGGGGCCCTGCGGGTTCGCCGCCGGGTTGCGCCCCCCGACGTCCATCGAGGTGAACTGCTCCTGGAACTCCTTGAAGTGGATGCCCTTGCGCGCGGCCTGCTGGTTGTAGAACCGCTTCACCGCGTCGTTCGCGGGCACGTGGCTCTGCGGCAGCGAGCCGTCCATCGCGAACTTCTGCACGAACCGGCCGAGGTCGGTCTCGATCGCGCCCGCGGCGAAGTCGGTCTGGAAGGCCGTGCCGCGCTGCGGGTGCTGGTTGTTCTGCGCGTTCGCGGAGGCGTTGCCCTCCAGCGAGTCGTACAGGTCGTCGACCTTCATGTCGGGGTCGTACGACGGCGGCGCGAAGTCCTTCTTCCCGGCCTGGTACTCGGCCGAGTAGTGCGTGTTCAGCTCGTTCGCGTACAGCTTGTGCATCGACGTGGCGAGGTTGCCGTACTCGGCGCCGACCGGGCCGAACTTGGAGTCCTTGATCGCCGTGGTGGCCACGCCGTCCACGAACAGGTTGGGCTCCGGGATGTACGGCAGCAGCGGGTGCGACTTCGCCAGGTTGTCGCGGGTCTGCATGTCGTTCGCGATCGCCCGCTCGAAGGCGGTCTTGAACTCCGGCGTGTCGATCTTGTCGCGCTTCGCCTCGAGGTTCGCGATCTTCTTCTGGGTCTTCTTGTCGGGGCGGCCCTTGGCGTCGTCCTTGAGCTGCTGGATCTCCTGGTCGATCAGCGCCTTGCCGCTCTCGCGGACCTTGCCGAAGTCGGAGATCGGCCGGTAGCCGCCGCCGAGGAGCAGCGGCCGGTTCGGCTGCGGCCTGCCGTCCACGGTGACGTCCGGGTTGGCCATCAGGTCCGTGATGTGCTGGAAGATGTGCTTGCCGGACGGCACGTTCCGGCTGGCCACGTCGAAGTCCTGGATCGCCAGGTACGGGTGGGTGCCCTTGCCGACCATCGCCGACACCGCGAACTTGTTGATGTCGCTCTTGATGGTGTCGTTGCGCATCTGCCCGTACGGGAAGGCCCCGTCGAACGTGCCGACGTTGACCAGCGCGATCGGGTCGTTCGTGCGCTGGTTGATCGTGTCCTGGGCGTTCCTCATGGCGGACTTGATCTGCGCGTCCGACCCGTCGCGGCCGTTGACGCCGAACACGAAGGCGACCCTGCCGTCCAGCTCGGCGGGCATGTCCGCCTTGATGCTGTCGATGACGGAGTCCAGCTCGCCCAGCTTGGAGTGCGGGACGACGATGTTGACCACGAACGACGGCGGGTGGTTGTTCGCGACGCTGTGCTCGAGGTGCCCCAGGTAGTTCTTCGCGTCCGGCACCTTGACGGGGCCGTCGGCGAGGGCCTTGAACGCCGGGTTGTACGTGCCCATCCGCGGGTTGAGCGTGATGGTCTTGGCGTTCGGCAGGTCGTAGGGCGGTCCGGGGGTGTGGTCGACGTCGGCGTGCCCGTCGACCATCTCCACGTCGGCGACCCTGGAGTCGGACGGCTGGGCGTCGGTCATGCTCACGTCCGACAGGCCCGTGTCCGAGCGCGGCGGGCCGACCAGGTCGCGGAACGACTGCGGGTTCCCGCTGGTCCTGGCGCCGCCGAGGGCCCTCGGGTTGTCCTTGAGGGACTGCTCGCGCAGGTTCGACTCGACGTCGAGCAGCCTGGCTGGGTCGTTGCCCCAGGCGCGCACGTCGTTCGCGGCCCTGCGCACGTCGCCCGCCGCCGCGTCGTGCTTGGCCTGCGCGGCGGGCAGGTCCCGCTGCGCGGTGGCGGGGCCCGCGGTGTCGACCCTGGCCTTGGCGACGTCGAGGTCGGCCTTGGCCTGCTTGTAGTCGAACTCGGCCTTCTTGAAGTCGCCCCACGCCTGGGAGCGGGTCTGCGGGAAGTCCTCGCGCTGCTTGCCGAGGTTCGGGCCGGGGTGGCCGTTCGCGTCGGCCTCCAGCGCCTGGTCGAACTTCGCCCGCAGGTCCGGGGACAGGGTGAGCGGCGCGTCCGGGCGGCCACCACCGGGCTGGGTCTCGGGCGCGCGGGTGGCGGGGGCCTGGGTGTTCGGGGTGGTGGTGTCGGGGGACTGCTGGTTGGGCGACTGCGGGTTCGGCGACTGCGGGGACGGGACCTGGCCGTCGACGCCCCGGTCGTTCGAGACCTGGGTCTCGGGCGCGCGGGTGCTCGGGGCCTGGGGGTCCTGCGCCTGGACGTTCGGGGCCGGGGTGCTCGGGCTCTGGACGCCTGGGGTGTCCGCGCCGCGGTCGTTGACGCCGGGCACGTCGGTGTCCGGCCTGGCCGTGCTCGGGGCCTGGGTGTCGACGTCGGACCGACCGCCCGGAACCTGCGCGTCCGGGGACGCCGGGGTGGGCGTCGCGGCGGTCGGCGCGGGCGCCGGCGTGCTCGGCCTGCTGCCGCCCGGCGCCTGGGTGTCGGGCGCCTGGGTGTCGGGCGTCGGGGTGCTGCTGTCCCTGGGGGAGCCGGTGTCGCGCGGCGCGGTCGAGTCCGGCCGCGCGGTCGGGTCGGCGGGCGGGGGCGCGCCCCGGTCGCCGCGACCGCCGCCGGGCGGCGCGCCGAGGTCGTCGCCGCCCCGGTTGCGGCTCGGGCCGGAGTCCGCGTCCCGGTCTCCCGGCGGGGGAGGCGGGGCGCCGGTGTCGCGCGCGGGCGGCGCGTCGACGGCGGGCGGCGCGGGGGTGAGGCCGTCGCGCGCGGCGTTCAGCTCGGCGAAGGCGGACTCGATGTCGCGGTTGAGCTGCGCCTGGGTGTCCGGGCTGACCGGGCCGTTCAGCTGCGCCCGGTGGTTGGCCTCGATCGCGGTGTCGACCTGGCCGACCGCGTTGTCGTACCGCTGCTGCGGCGACGCGGGCGCCGACGTGGTCGGGGGCGCGATGGTGCGCGCGTCGTTGAGGTTCGCGAACGCGGACTCGATGTCGTTGTTCAGCTGCGCCTGCCGGTCCGGGCTGACCGGCCCGTCCAGGTGCGCGTCCAGGTTCGCCTCGATGGCCGCGTCGAGCTGGGCGATCGCGTCCAGCTCCGCCTGCGAGGGCGGTGCGGGCGGGAGGCCTCGGGCGTCGCCGAGGTCGGCGAAGGCGTTCTCGATGTCGCGGTTGAGCTGGGCCTGGACTTCCGGGCTGACGGGTCCGTCGATCTGGGCCTGGAGGTTGGCCTCGATCGCGGCGTCGACCTTGGCCTGCGCGTCCACCTCGGCCTGCGAGGGCGGTGCGGGCGGGAGGCCTCGGGCGTCGCCGAGGTCGGCGAAGGCGTTCTCGATGTCGCGGTTGAGCTGGGCCTGGACCTCGGGGCTGACGGGTCCGTCGATCTGGGCCTGGAGGTTGGCCTCGATCGCGGCGTCGACCTTGGCCTGCGCGTCCAGCTCCGCCTGCGAGGGCTGGGCCTGCGGGGGCGGGAAGACGTTCGCCGTCAGGTCCTTGTCCTGACCGCCCGCGAGCGCGGTGGCGATCTGGTCCAGGTCGAAACCGCCCTGGAACAGCTGCGGCATCTCCGGCAGGATCACCGGCTTGAAGCCCTGCTCCAGCAGCAGCCTGGGCAGCAGCAGGTGCACGTTCAGCCTGCGGTTGCCGTCCTGGAACGGGTGGATGATGTGCGAGGTCCGCACCACGCGGGCGATCTCGCGCAGCTTCTCGTGGTCGGTCTTCGCGTTCGCGGTGTTCTCGTAGTAGCGGGTCAGCACCGCGTCGATCAGGCCGGGCGCCTCGTCGAACCGGTAGTTCGTGCTGATCGCGGGGTTGTCGTAGCTGTGCCGGTTGAGGATCGTCAGCGGGTCCTGCACCGGGCCCGACGACGGGTTGGCGAAGTGCGCCTGCATGTCGATCATCAGCGGGCGGCCGTTGATCGAGTCGCTGAGCACGTCGGCGGCCACGGTGTCGTTGCGCAGCGGGAACTCGGTCGGGATCGCGTTGCCCTGCGGGCCGAGCTGGCCGGACCAGTCGAACTGCTGCTTCAGGTTCGCGGTCGCGAGCTCGTGCATCCGCTTGTAGTCGGCGGAGGTCAGGCGCTGCGCGGACATGTCCGGCGGGTTGAGGATCTGCTCGTACGCCGTCTCCATGCTCTGCTTGAAGCCGGGGGACGACTGCGTGTCGTACAGGTTGCCGGGGTCGTGCGGCTGCTGGGCCTGCGCGTCGTTGTGGTCGCGCGGGTCCAGGAAGAGCCGCCACCACTGGTCGCGCGGCAGCACGGACTCGAGGTTCTGCGGCTGGCGCGCGGGCGGCACGTCCACGTCGGGCGCGGCGTCGGCGTCGGTGTCCGCGTCGGACTTGGCGTCCGGGCTCGCCGGGTCCTGGACCGAGGGGTCCTGGACGGCGGGGTCCGGGGTCGCCGTGGTGGGCGCGGGCGAGTCGGGGCGCGCGGTGTCCGGTCGCGCGGAGTCGGGGCGCGCGCTGTCGGGGACCGGGGTGTCCGGGCCGAACGCCTGCTCGTGCCACTGCTGGAACCGGGCGTCCGAGGGCGACTCGGCCCGCAGGACCGCGTCGACGTCCGCGGCGGCCTGCTGGATGTCGCTGTGGATGCTGGCGATCTCCGCGTCGATGCCCGCGATCGTGCTGGGCGGCGCGTTGGAGGTGATCGCCTCGTACCGGGCCTGGGTGGCCTGGTCCAGGTCGCTGCGGGCGCCGTCGTAGTTCTCCTGCGCGCGGGCCAGGTCCGGGGAGGGGGTGCGCGGCGAGGGCGGGGCCGGGTCGAAGTCCGGCAGCGCCGGGCCCTGGTCCACCCGGGTGCTCGGGGCGGGCGTGACCGAGGCGTCCGGCGGCGCCGGGGTGGTCGTGGTGTCCGGCGACGGCGGCGCGGGGGGCGCGGTGGTCGTGGTGTCCGCTGACGGCGGCGCGGGAGGGGCCGTGGCGGTCGCCGGGGTGACGGTCGGCGGCACCGGGGTGGTGGGGGCCAACAGGTCCCGGATGAGCTGGGGCGTCTGGGGGTCGCGGGCGCCGCCGAGCAGGCGCGGGTTGTCCTTGAGGGACTGCTCGCGCAGGTCGGCCTGGGTGTCGAGCAGCGTGGCGGGGTCGTTGCCCCAGGCGCGCACGTCCTGGACGGACGCGTCGAAGTCCGACTTGGCCGCGTCGAACCTGGCCTGCGCGTCGGCGAGGTCCTTCGGCGCGCTGCTGGGCCCGGCGACGTCGTGCCGCTGCTGGGCCGCGTCCAGCTCGGCCTTGGCCTGGACGACGTTGTGCTCGGCCTGCTTGAAGTTGTTCCAGGCGTCGGCGCGGGTCTGCGGGAAGTCGGGGCGCTGCGCGGTCAGGTCGGGACCGGGGTGGCCCTTCGCGTTGGCCTCGATGGCGGCGTCGAGCTGGGCCTTGAGGTCCGGGTCGACGACGAGGGCGTCCGGGTCGACCTGCGAACCGCGGGTGTCGGGGTTCTGGCTCGCGGGCGCGGGCCGGGAGGCGCCGGGGGACGGCGTGCCGACGGGCAGCGGCGCCACGATCGGCTGGGCGTTCGGGTCACCGGGACGCGCGGCCCCGTCGGCGGCCTTGCCGGACGGCGACTGCGCGGCGGGGGGCTGCGCGGCGGGGGTGGCCGGGGGGAGGACCGTGGTGGACGCCCCCGGCGTCTGCGCGGCGGGCGGGGTGCTGGCGATCGGGCCGCTGGTGGGCGGGGTGACCGCCGGGCCGCTGGCCGGCGGGGTGACCGCGGGGCCGCCGGTGTTCGGGTTGGCGGCCGGGCCATTCGTGCTCGGGTTGGCGGCCGGGTTGCTGGTGCTCGGGTTGGCCGCCGGACCGCTTGTCGGAGGGGTGACCGAGGGCCCGCTGGCGGGCGGGGTGCTCGCCGGGGTGCTCGCCGCAGGCGGGGGGGCCGCCGGGGTGGCGGTCGGCGCGTGCGCGGTGTCCGCGCCCGCCTTGGGCGCGGTGCTGCCCGGCGCCGGGGTGCTCGGGGTGGTGCTGCCCGGCGTGGTGTTGCTCGGGGCCGGGGTGGTCGGCGGGGTGCTGGCCGGAGCGGGGGTGGTCGGGGTGGTGCTGCTCGGTGCGGGGGTGCTCGGCGTCGTGGCCGGGGGTGTGGTGCTGGTCGGCGGGGTGACCGAGGGGCCGCTGGTGGGCGTGGTGCTCGCCTGCGGCGTGCCGGGGGTGGGCGGAGCGGCCTGCGGGGTGCTCGCCGAGGGCGGTGCAGGCGTCGCGGCCGGGGCCGGGGTGGTCTGCGCGGGCGGCGTCGCCGGAGACGGCGGGCTGGTGGTCTGCGCAGCGGGGGCTGGCGTGCTCGGGGTTTGAGCAGCCGGTGCCGGAGTGCTCGGGGTCTGCGCAGCCGGGGGCGGGGTCGCCGAGGGCTGGGCGGCCGGGGTCTGCGCTGCCGGGGTCTGAGTAGCCGGGGGCGGCGTGTTCGTGGGCTGGGTCGCCGGGGGCGGCGTGGGCTGGCTCTGGGCAGACGGGTGCTGCGGAGCCGGGGTCGGGGTGCTCTGGGGCTGCGCGGGCGGCGCGCTGACCTGCTGCGGCGCGACCGGCGGCGCGCCGACCGGGCCCGCCTTCGGCTGGGTGGCCGCGGGCGGGGTGTTGGGCGACTGCTGGGTGTTGGGCGACTGGGTGCTGGGGGGCTGCGTGCTCGGCGACTGGGCGCCGGGCGGCTGCGTGGTCGCCCCGGGGGTGGTCGTCGGGGGCGGCGTCGGGGTGCTCGTGGTGGGGGCGCTCGTGCTCGGCGTGCTCGGCGTGCTCGCCGGGGGTGGCGTCGCCGGGGTGGAGGCGCCCGCCGTGCTCGGGGCCGAGGGCGGAGCCGGAGGGGCGGCCGGGGGCGTCGTGGACGTCGGCGGCGTGACCTGCGGGGTGTTCGGGGCGACCGGCGGGGGCGTCGACGCCGCTGCGGGCGGCACGTTCAGACCGCCCCTGTTGCCCTGCGCGGACGGGGACGGCGTGCCCTGCTGGTTCGTCGTCGGGGTGTTCTGCGCGTTCGGCGCAGGGGCGCTCGGCGAGGTGACACCGGGCGTCGGGCTGGCCGGGGACGGCGTGCTCGGCGACTGGGTGGCCTGCGGCGTGCTCGGCGACTGGCTCGCCGGGGGTGGCGTGCTGGGCGACTGGGTGCTCGGCGTGGAGGCGCCGGGCGTCGGGCTTGCCGGGGACGGCGTGCCCGGAGTGGAGCTTGCCGGGGGCGGCGTGCTCGGGGTCGAGGTGCTCGGGGCCGGGGTGCTCGGCTGCGAGGACACCGGGGCCGGGGACGGCGTGCTCGGCTGCGCGGGCGGCGTGCTCGGGGTGGTGGCCGGAGGCGTGAAACCACCCCGGTTGCCCTGCGCGCCAGGGGACTGCGCGCCAGGGGACTGCGCGCCAGGGGACTGCGCGCCCGGCGCGGTCGCGCTGGGCTGGTTCGTGGGCTGCGGGGTGGGCGTGTTCACCGCGCCGGACGGCGGCGGCGGGGTGCCCAGACCGCCTCGGTTGCCCGCGCTGCCCGCCGGGGGCGGGGTGGTCGGGGAGCCGGGGGCGGACATCGTCGGAGACGTCGACGGGGGCGTGGTCGCCAGCGGGGGCGGCACGTTCAGGCCGCCTCGGTTGCCCTGCGCGCCGGGCGGGGTGGCCCCGGTGCTCGGGGCGGGCGCGTTCGCGCCGGGCGGGGGCGTCGTGGTCGGGGGCAGGCCGAGGCCGCCCCGGTTCGCGGGAGCGGCCGGCGCGTTCGGGCCGGGCGTGGTCGTGCTGGGTGCGCCGGTCGCGGGGGGCCCGGTCGGCGAGGTGGCGGTGGGGGTCCTCGGGGTCGGGGTCGGGGCCGCGCCCGGCGTGGACGGGCCGGACGTCGGGGCCGACTTCACCGTGCCGTCGCCCACCGGGGGCTTGGGCGCGTCGAACACGCCCTTCGGCGTGCTCGGACCGCCGAACTTCGAACCGCCGCCCGTCGTCGCGGCCGGGGGGACCGCGCCACCCGCCGCGGGCGGGGGCGCCATGCCGCCCGCCATCGGGGGCGTCGTGCCCGGCGCGGACGGGGCGCCGGGGCGGCCACCGGGCTGCGCCGTCTGGGACGACGGGGGCGTCGCGCCCTGCGTCGGACCGGAGGTGCTCGGCGCCTGCGCGTTGGGCACCGGACCGCCGGTCGTCGGCGGGGTGCTGGGCATCGCGGTCGGGATCTTCGGCGCGCCACCGGGAGCGGCACCCGGCGTCGAACCGGGCGGCGTCGAACCGGGCGGCGTCGAACCGCCGGTCACCGGCGGGGTGCTCGGCGTCGCCGTGGGCACCTTCGGCGTCGGGGTCGGCGCGGCGGCGGGGGTGGACGAGTTGGGCGCGGGCGCGTTCTTGATCGTCCCGTCGCCGCCCACCGGCGGCTTCGAGGTGTCGAAGACGCCCTTCGGCGTCCCCGGCGTCACGTACTTCGACCCGCCCCGGTCACCACCCGCGCCCGGCACCCCACCGGCGCCTGCGGCGGGCGCGCCCGCCATGCCGCCCGCGGGCGTGCCCATCCCGCCCGCGCCCGTGGTGGGCCGGGCCGTCGTGGGCGTCCCGGTCTGCGACGTCGGCGAGGTGACCGACGGCGACCCGGTGACCGGTCCGGGGGTCGACCCGGTCGGCGACGAGCCGGTGGGCGTGGCGGTCGGGACGCCGCCGAACGAGCCCGCGCTCGGCGTCGGGATCTTCGGCGTCCCGCCGCCGCCCGTGGTGGGCGACGCGGAGGGCTTGGCCGTCGGCACGTCCGTGCCCGCCTTGGGCGCGGACGAGATGGTGCCGTTGCTGCCGACCGGCGACTTGCCCGCGTCGAACACGCCCTTGGGCGTGCTCGGCGTGACGTACTTGGACCCGCCCCGGTCGCCGCCACCCGCCGTCGCGGGCGATCCCGCGGGCGAGATCGGCGGAACGCCGCCGAGGCCGGGAGTCGCACCCCGGCCACCGGTCGACCCGGTCGGGGAGGACGGCGTCGAGACCGCGCCGCCCGTGCTCGTGCTGCCGCGCACCCCGGTGGACGGCCCCTGCGCGCCACCGGTGGGCGGCGTGTACCCGCCGACCGAGGGCCCGCCGACCGCGCCCGCCTTCGGCACGCTGCCCACACCACCGGTCGACCCCTTCGGCGAGGTCACCGGGCTGACCGAAGGTCCGCCGACGGCTCCGGCCTTGGGCACGGTGGTCCCGCCGGTCGCGCCCTTGGGCGCGGTAACCGGCCCCACCGCGGGCCCACCGACGGCTCCGGCCTTGGGCACGGTGGTCCCGCCGGTAGCGCCCTTGGGCGCGGTAACCGGCCCCACCGCGGGCCCGCCGACGGTCCCGGCCTTGGGCACAGTGGTCCCGCCGGTAGCGCCCTTGGGCGACGTGATGGGTCCCACCGCGGGTCCCCCAACGGTTCCCGCCTTGGGCACGGTGGCCCCGCCGGTAGCACCCTTGGGCGCGGTAACCGGCCCCACTGCGGGCCCACCGACGGTCCCGGCCTTGGGCACGGTGGTCCCGCCGGTAGCGCCCTTGGGCGAGGTGATCGGCCCCACCGCGGGCCCGCCAACGGTCCCGGCCTTGGGCACGGTGGTCCCGCCGGTAGCGCCCTTCGGCGAGGTGATCGGCCCCACCGCGGGCCCACCGACGGTCCCGGCCTTGGGCACGGTGGTCCCGCCGGTAGCGCCCTTCGGCGAGGTGATCGGCCCCACCGCAGGCCCACCAACCGTTCCCGCCTTCGGCGTGGCCCCACCAGTCGCACCCTTGGGCGCGGTCACCGGCCCCACCGCGGGCCCGCCAACGGTCCCGGCCTTCGGCGTGGCCCCACCCGTGGCGCCCTTGGGCGCCGTGATGGGCCCCACCGCGGGCCCCCCAACGGTTCCAGCCTTCGGCGTGGCCCCACCGGTAGCGCCCTTGGGCGCGGTCACCGGCCCCACCGCGGGCCCACCGGTGGCCCCCTTGGACCCGATCGGCCCGTTGCCGGTGGCCCCCGGCACGTTCGTCGGCGCCTTGACCTGGGCCCCACCGGGCCCCTTGGTCCCCAGCGCCCCACCCGTCGTCGCACCGGGCACGTTGGTGGTCTGGCTGGTCTTCGGACCCTGCGGCCCGGTCGTCCCGATCTGCCCGGACGTCGACGCGCCCGGCACGTTCGTGGCCTGGTTGGTCTTCGGCCCCTGCGAGGACGGCGCCCCGATGAGCCCGCCCGCCGCGCCCGCGGGCTTCTGCGCGCCCGAATCCGGGTTGATCTTGGTGAACTGGTCGCGCGCGAACTGGTCGTTCTGGAAGTGCGTCTCGCGGGTGGCCCTGATCCCCTCCTGGACCTTGCCCATGGTCGTCGCGGCGTTGTTCGCCTGCTCGACGGCCTTCACGTTCGACGCGTTCAGCGCCGGGACCGCCACGATGCCGAGCGGGCCCAGCGCGTTCCCGCCGAGCTGCAACCCGCGCAGCCCGCCGGTGATGGCGGCCAGCCGCGACTGGAGGTCGCCCGCCTTGGACTGCAACCCCTGCATGGAGGAGTCGTTCATGGAGAAGCCCGAGTTGCCGGTCGGGCCACCGCCCGAGGACCCCGGTGACGGCGTCGAGCCACCGCCACCCGAGGGGTTCGGGTTCGAACCACCGGGGTTCGGGCTCGAACTGCCGGGGTCCGCTCCGCCGCCGAACTTCGCCATGAACGACTGTCTCCGCTGCTGCTAGTGGTTGTCCGTGCGCACGGGCCGGATCAGGTGGTGACCTGGGCGCTGCCGCCCTTCGGCGACCCCTGGCCCTCACCGCCGCCCCCGCCGGACGGGTACTTCTTCTCGAACTCGGTGAAGCTCTGCTCCGCCGCCGTGCCCGCCGACTTGGCGTCGTTCGCCGCGGTCTCGGCCTTCTTGCCCGCCGCCTCGGCCGCCTGGCTCGCCCGGTCGGCCGCCGCGATGTCCGCGTCGCTGCCCGAGGCGTACGCCTTGGCGTTGGCCTCGGCCGCCTCCGCGTTCGCCCTGGCCGCCTCGAGGCTGGCCTTCTCGTAGGCGGCGTTGGCCTGCTTCGCGGCGTCGTTCTTGGACGTCAGCTCGGTCTCGGCCTTGTCCCGCGCCTCGTCGCCGCTCGGGTTGTTCTTCTTGTACTCGTTGTACGCGTCCTTCGCGGCCTGGTCCGCGGGCTTCGCGTCGTCGAGCGCCTTCTGGCTCTTCTCGGCCGCGTCCGCGACGTTCCTGGCCTCCTCGGCCGCCTTGTCGGCGGCGCGGGCGGCGTCGGCGCGGGCCGAGTCGGCCTCGGACTTGGCGCTGTCGTACTTGGCCATGGCGGCGTCGTAACCGGCCTGGTCGCCGCGCGCGCTGGCCGCGTTGGCCTCGTCGATCGCCGACTGGACCCTGGTGTTGGCGTCGCCCGCCTTCTTCGAGGCGGTGTTCAGCTCCTCGTTGGCCTTCGACGCGGACTCGGAGGCCTTGGTCTCGGCCTCCTTGTACTCGGCGTACTTGTCGTTGGCGGCCTTGGCCTTGTCGCTGGCCTCCGTGACCTTCTTGCCCTCTTCGGTCTGCTTGTCCTTGACCGCGTCCTCTTCGAGGGCCTTGTCGATGTGCCGGTCGACGCCCTTCTGCGCCTTCCAGGCCTCGTAGCTGACCTCGGCGACGTCGGCGACGTTCTCGAACCGCTTCCAGTTCTTGCCGATGCCGTCGGTGATCTCGTCCAGGTTCTTGATGCGGCTCATCTGGCGCGACAGCGCGGCGGTCAGCTTCGCCAGGCGCGAGGCGATGTTGACGCCCAGCGCGACGGCCTTGCCGATCGCGTACCCGATGAAGCCCGCGATGGACGCGCCGAACGTGAAGAACGCGGCGGCGGCTGCGGCGATCGCGCCCGCCAGCAGCGAGCCCAGGAACTGGGCGATCATGTCGCGGACGATGTCGCGCAGGACCTGCACGAGCATCCCGCAGATCGCGACGATCTTCGCCTTGGTCTCGACCGAGTTGGCCAGCGAGTCCAGCTCGCTGCCGAGCTGCTCCATGTTCTTCTGGAAGCTCTCGGCGGACTGGCCGCTCCAGCCGTCGACGTTGGTCAGGCCCTTGCGGTGGTCCTCCGCCAGGACCCGCATCTCGGCCGCCTGCGCCTTGTGCGCCTCGACGTTCGCGTTGATGTCGTCGGGGTCGCCCATGAGCATGTCCAGGGGCTCGCGCAGGAACACCAGGTGCTCGATGAGCCAGCCGATGCCCGCGCCCAGGATCGTGCCGAACGGGTCGACGGCCAGCATCGCCAGCGACGACGCCGCGCCGATGGCGGCGAAGGTGATGTCGAGGACGTGCTCGGTCTCGGTCTCGGCCTCCTTGCCCACCGAGTCGATCAGCTCGTCGAACGCCGAGATGAAGAGGGAGCCCTTGAGCTCGTTCTCCTCGGTGATGTTCATGACTTCCACGGCTCAGGCCCTCCTGCTCACCACGGCTGTTGCGGTCACCACGGTCGCTGCGCTGCTCACCACGGCTGGTTCTCGTCGTCGTCCTCGGCGGGCCGCCGCGCCGCCGGTCGCGCCGCGGGAGCGGGGCGCTGCTGCGCGTACGGGGGGACCGGCGGCTGCTGGGGGGCCTGGGGCCGCTGGGGCTCGGGCTCCGGCTCCGCGTAGTCGTCCCGCTCGTCCTCGTCCGCGCCGGGGCCGTCGTCGGGGATGGAGTCCCTGACGAACTGCATCGCCTCGGTGCCCTCGCCGAGCGGCGCGAAGGCCTCCATGACCTTCGTGGCCGCCTGCTTCTGCGCGGTCCGCGCGGTCTCCATGATCAGCGCGGTGAGTCGGGCGGCGCCCAGCTCGGTCGCGCGGTGGCCGAGCTCCAGGTTCTGCAGGCCCCCGTTCGGGCCCACGGTCACCTTCACCGCGCCGTCGCGGCTGGTCACGGTCGCGCTCGCCGCCGCGTAGTTCTCCTGGAGGTCAGCCGACTTCTGCTGCAGATCGGCCAGCTTGGCCTCGAAGTTGCCAAGCCACTGCTGGGGGTCCAACGCCAACCTCCTGGGGGGATACCGGTGCAGACTGGACTGAACCCCAGCCCGCCAACGCGGATCCAACGTGCCACCAACGGGCTAACCACCGCCACCCAGGGGTCGGCTCACCCGGACGGACCAGCGGATGCGGGCGGTGATGGCCCACCCGGCGCAACTCGCCCGGACGGGGGTTCCGGCGGCGGGCGCCGGGGCCGCCGCGACCGGTTCTCGAGACCCCGTCGGGACGCCCGGAGCAGGGTGTTCTGTCAACCGTTGACCGAAGGAAGGCTGGGACCCCGCCGTTGGCCCCAGCCTTCCCGAGTGTTTTACGGGTGTTCGTCCACCGTGGTTCAAAGCTCACCCTGAGTAGTTGTTGATCACCGAACGGGGCGAGATTGTTACGTCGAGTGGCGGTAGTGGGTCGAGGCACCAACGATTAGGTCACGGCGGGCCTGCGCGTGCGCGATCGTCATTACCACGGGGTACGGTCCACCACTCGGAGCCCGACCGCTGCGAGTCGGGAGTTGTCTGCTCGACAGAGCAGGGAGGGAGACGAGCAGTGCGTCGTCAACTGCGCGGCTTTGCGGTCACCGCTGTCGCGTTGACCAGCGTCCTGTCCATGGCGGCGTGCGCCAAGGACACCGGTTCCACGGGTGGCGGGTCCACCAGCGCGGCCGGTGAGGGCTGCAAGTTCGCCGAGAAGCCCCCGGCCGCCGCCGCCACGTCTTCCACGAGCGCCTCCACCACCGAGAAGGTGGACGGCAGCGCGCTCAAGGTCGGCCTCGCGTACGACATCGGCGGGCGCGGTGACGCGTCGTTCAACGACGCCGCCGCCGCGGGCCTGGACAAGGCGAAGGCCGACCTCGGCCTGAAGGACGTCAAGGAGCTGACCGCGGCCCCGAACGAGGCCGAGGACGCCAAGGTCACCCGCCTGCGCCAGATGGCCAGCGAGGGCTTCAACGTCATCGTCACGGTCGGCTTCGCCTACGCGGAGTCGCTCAAGACGGTCGCGCCGGAGTTCCCGAACGTCAAGTTCTCGATCGTCGACGGCAGCGTCGAGGGCGCGTCCAACGTGACCCCGCTGGTGTTCGCCGAGGAGCAGGGCTCGTTCCTGGCGGGCGTCATCGCCGCCTACCAGAGCGCCAAGTGCCACGTCGGCTTCGTCGGCGGCGTCGAGACCCCGCTGATCGGCAAGTTCGAGGCCGGTTACCTCCAGGGCGCCAAGGCCGCCGCGCCGGACGTCAAGATCGAGAAGAAGTACCTGACCCCGGCGGGCGACTTCACCGGCTTCCAGGACCCGGCCAAGGGCCAGGTCGCGGCGCAGGGCCAGATCGACGCGGGCGCGGACGTGCTCTACCACGCCGCGGGCGCCTCGGGCAAGGGCGTCTTCTCCGCCGCCAAGGCCGCGAACGTCAAGGCCATCGGCGTCGACTCCGACCAGTACAACCAGACCACCGTCGCGGAGAGCAAGGACGTCATCGTCTCCTCGATGATCAAGCGCGTCGACGTGGCGGTGTACGACTTCATCAAGGCGTCGGCCAAGAACGACCTGGCCTCCCTGCCGAAGGTCTTCGACCTCAAGTCGGACGGCGTCGGCTACTCCACCTCGGGCGGCAAGATCGACGCCGACCTCCAGGCGGTCCTCGAGGGCTACAAGGCCCAGATCATCGAGGGCAAGATCACCGTCTCGGACCAGCCCACCAGCTGATCCGAACCGACCGCGCCGGGCCCCGCGAATCGATCTTCGCGGGGCCTGGCGCGTGGTTGAGGGAGCCTCCATGAGCAAACCGACCCCTGCTGTCGTCCTGTCGGGGATCACCAAGCGCTTCCCCGGCGTCGTGGCGAACAGCGACGTCCACCTGAGCGTCGCCCAGGGCGAGGTGCACGCGCTGTGCGGTGAGAACGGCGCGGGCAAGTCCACCCTGATGAAGATCCTGTACGGGATGCAGCAGCCCGACGAGGGCACCATCGAGGTCAACGGCGAGCAGGTGCGGTTCCGCAGCCCCGCCGAGGCCATCAAGGTCGGCATCGGCATGGTGCACCAGCACTTCATGCTCGCCGACAACCTGACCGTGCAGGAGAACGTGGTCCTCGGCGCGGAAGCGCTGCACGGCATCGGCGCCAGGGCGCGCAAGCGCATCCTCGAACTGGCGGGCCAGACCGGCCTGTCCGTCGACCCCGGCGTCCTCGTGGAGCGGCTGGGCGTCGCGGACCGGCAGCGGGTCGAGATCCTCAAGGTCCTCTACCGGGGCGCCAAGGTCATCATCCTCGACGAGCCGACCGCCGTCCTCGTGCCGCAGGAGGTGAACGAGCTGTTCGACACCCTCCGGGGGATGCGCGAGCAGGGCTACACCTTCCTGTTCATCTCGCACAAGCTGGACGAGGTCCGCTCGATCGCCGACTCGGTCACCGTCATCCGGCGCGGCACCACCGTCGGCACCGCCGACCCGAGGACCACCAGCTCCCGGCAGCTCGCCGAGATGATGGTCGGCTCCGAGCTGCCCAGCCCGGAGACCCGCGAGTCCACCGTGACCGACCGCGCCGTGCTGGTCGTGGACGACCTCGGCCTGGTCGCGGAGGAGGGCGCCCGACCGGTGCTCGACCACATCGACCTCACCGTGCACGCGGGCGAGATCGTCGGCATCGCGGGCGTCGAGGGCAACGGTCAGACCGAGCTGGTCGAGACCATCATGGGGATGCGCAAGGCCCACCACGGCTCCGTCCGGCTGGGCGAGCGCGACATCACCAAGCTCGGCACGCTCGCCCGCCGCGAGGCGGGCATCGGCTACGTGCCCGAGGACCGGCACCGGCAGGGCCTGCTCCTGGAGGAGCCCCTCTGGGCCAACCGCATCCTCGGCCACCAGACCCGCAAGCCCGCCGCGCGCGGGCCGTGGCTGGACATCGCGGGCGCGAAGAAGGACACCCAGCGCATCGTCGACGAGTTCGACGTGCGCACCCCCGGCATCGAGGTGGCGGCCGTCGCGCTGTCCGGCGGCAACCAGCAGAAGCTGGTCGTCGGCCGCGAGCTGTCCGGCGACCCCGTGCTGCTGATCGCCTCGCACCCCACGCGCGGCGTCGACGTCGGCGCGCAGGCCCTGATCTGGGACCAGATCAAGCAGGCCCGCGCCAACGGCCTGGCCGTGCTGCTCATCTCCGCGGACCTGGACGAGCTGATCGGCCTCTCGGACACGATCAAGGTCATGCTGCGCGGCAGGCTCGTCGCCGACGCCGACCCGAGCGCCGTCACCCCTGAGGACCTCGGAAGCGCCATGACCGGCGCGGGCGCGACCAGCTCGGCGGTCGCGGAAGTGGAAGGCGAGTAATGGGAATCTTGCGCGGCAAGCTGCTGCCGCCCGCACTGGCGATCCTGTTCTCCGCCCTGCTGTGCGGGATCGCGCTGCTCATCTCGGGCGCCAACCCGCTGCGGGCGTTCGGGGCCATGGTCCTGCAGGTCGGCGAGGGCACCACCGCCGTCGACATCGTCAACAGCACCAGCACGTACTACATCGCGGCGCTGGCCGTGGCGGTCGGGTTCCAGATGAACCTGTTCAACATCGGCGTCGAGGGCCAGTACCGGGTCGCGGCGGTCGTCGCCGCGGTCGTCGGCGGATCCATCGCGCTGCCGACCGGCGTGCACACCCTGGTGATCATCCTGACCGCCGCCGTCGCGGGCGCCGCCTGGGCCGCCATCCCGGCGGTCCTGAAGGTGACGCGGGGCGTCAACGAGGTCATCTCCACGATCATGATGAACGGGCTCGCCATGGGCGTGTCCGCGTACCTGATCAGCCGCGACATGTTCGGTGAGCTGCGCGGCAACAACATCCGCACCCCGGAGATCCCGGAGACCGGCTGGGTCCCCGGCATCGACCTCGGCGGCGCGGGCACGGTGTACGGCCTGGTCGTGCTGGCGATCGCGCTCGGCGTCGGCTACTGGGTGATGATGAACCGCACCCGGTTCGGCTTCGAGCTGCGCGCCTCCGGCCAGTCGGCGACCGCCGCCGCGGCGGGCGGCGTGAACGCCAAGCGCATGGTGCTGATCGCCATGCTCATGTCCGGCGCGATCGCGGGCCTGGTCTCCATGCCGGAGATCCTGGGCCGCAACCACACCTTCGACCTGAACTTCCCGGCGGGCATCGGCTTCACCGGCATCGCCATCGCGCTGCTCGGCCGCAACCACCCCGGCGGCATCGCGCTCGGCGCGCTGCTGTGGGCGTTCCTGGACAAGGCCGGCCTCGCGCTGGACAACCAGGGCGTGCCGAGGGAGATCGTGACGATCATGCAGGGCTCGATCGTGCTGTCGGTCGTCGTGGCCTACGAGGTGGTCCGCCGGTTCGAGGTGGCGGCCCAGCAGCGTCGGGTCGGGCAGCAGCTGGGAACCGTGGAGGCGTCGTCGTGAGCACTTCGTTGATGAACCCCTCCGAGGCCCCCAGCACCGTCCCGCCGCCCCGCAAGGCGCGCAAGCTCCCCGGTTGGGCGGTCGGCCTGCTGGCCGTGGTCGGCGCGATCGCGCTGCTCGCCACGACCTCGTACCTGACCGGCGTCGCCCAGCTCACCTCGGCGGGCACCATCCAGACCGCCGTCGGCCTGGCGCTGCCGATCCTGCTCGCGGGCCTCGGCGGCCTGTGGGCCGAGCGCGCGGGCGTGGTCAACATCGGCCTCGAGGGCATGATGATCCTGGGCACCTGGGGCGCGGCGTGGGCGGGCTACCAGTGGGGCCCGTGGCCCGCGCTGATCGCCGCGATCGTGTTCGGCGCCCTCGGCGGCCTGCTGCACGCGATCGCCACGGTCACCTTCGGCGTGAACCACATCGTGTCCGGCGTGGCGATCAACCTGCTCGGCGCGGGCGTCACCAAGTACCTGTCGACGCTGCTGTTCGAGCCGGTGTCCAACAACCCGCGCGAGTCCCCGGCGGTGCCGAAGTTCGACACCTACTCGGCGGCGGGCCTGACCGACTGGCTGGCCGAGCTGGAGCAGCAGCAGCGGGTGGGCGTCTCGGACGTCGCGGGCATCCTGCGCGGCCTGCTCACCGGCGTCTCCCCGCTGGTGATGATCGCCGCCGCGCTCGTGGTGGCCAGCTACCTGATCCTGTGGAAGACCCGCTTCGGCCTGCGGCTGCGGTCGGTCGGCGAGAACCCGGTGGCCTCCGAGTCGCTCGGCGTCAACGTGTACCTGTACAAGTACGCGGCCGTGCTGATCTCCGGCGCGCTGGCGGGCATCGCGGGCGCGACCCTGGTGCTCAACCCCGGCCAGCCCGGCTACCTGGAGGGCCAGACCAACGGGCGCGGCTACATCGGCCTCGCCGCGATGATCTTCGGCAACTGGCGGCCCGGCGGCCTGCTCGGCGGCGCGGCCCTGTTCGGCTACGCCGACGGCCTCCAGCTGCGCAGCGGCGGCGCCACGTTCATGTCGCTGATCTACGGCTCGGTGCTGCTGGTCGGCGCGGTCGTGATCTGGCAGCTGTGGAAGCGGCGGTGGATCGCGGCGCTCGGCGGCGCGGTCGCGGCCGTGGCGCTGTACGCGATCTACTTCAGCGTGGAGGAGGTGCCCAGCCAGCTCACCACGTACGCGCCGCACCTGGTGACCCTCGTGGTGCTGGCCGTGGCGTCCCAGCGGTTGCGGATGCCCGCGGCCGATGGTGAGGTCTACCGCCGTGGGTGATTCCTCCGGCACAAGCAGCCAAGAGGGCACGAGCGCGGGCGGGGACGCGGTCCAGGTCGACTGGACCGCGCTCCGCGCCGCCGCCCTCCAGGCCGCCCAGCTGGCCTACTGCCCGTACTCCGGGCTCAAGGTCGGCTCGGCGGCCCTGTGCGACGACGGCCGCGTGGTCGTCGGCTGCAACGTCGAGAACGCCTCCTACGGGCTCGGCCTGTGCGCCGAGTGCGCGATGGCCGGGCAGCTGCGGCTGACCGGCGGTGGCCGCTTCGTCGCGGTGACCTGCAGCGACGGCGACGGCCAGCTGCTGATGCCCTGCGGTCGCTGCCGCCAGGTGCTGTACGAGCTGGGCGGTGCGGACTGCCTGGTGGACACCCCGTCCGGCGTGCTGCCGATGAGCGCCGTGCTGCCGGACGCCTTCGGACCGGAGGACCTGCCGTGAGCCACACCGCTGTCGACGTCATCAGGGCGAAGCGCGACGGGCTCCGGCTCACCGACGGCCAGGTCGACTGGGTCGTCGACGCCTACACCAGGGGCGAGGTCGCCGACGAGCAGATGTCCGCGCTCGCCATGGCGATCTTCCTCAACGGCATGGACGCCGCCGAGACGGCCCGCTGGACCAGGGCCATGATCGCGTCCGGCGACGTGCTGGACCTGCGGGTCGACCGCCCCACGGTGGACAAGCACTCCACCGGCGGCGTCGGCGACAAGATCACCCTCCCGCTGGCCCCGCTGGTCGCCGCGTGCGGCGCGGCGGTGCCCCAGCTGTCCGGCAGGGGCCTCGGGCACACCGGCGGCACCCTGGACAAGCTGGAGTCCATCCCCGGCTGGCGGGCGCAGCTGTCCCTGGACGAGATCACCGCCCAGCTGGGCTCGGTCGGCGCCGTGGTCTGCGCGGCCACCACCGGCCTGGCCCCGGCGGACCGCAAGCTGTACGCGCTCAGGGACGTCACCGGCACGGTCGAGGCGATCCCGCTGATCGCCAGCTCGATCATGTCGAAGAAGATCGCCGAGGGCGCGGACGCGCTGGTGCTGGACGTGAAGGTCGGCTCCGGGGCGTTCATGAAGACCGAGGAGCGGGCGCGGGCCCTCGCGCGGGCGCTGGTGGACATCGGCGTGGACCACGGCCGCAAGGTCACCGCGCTGCTCACCGACATGTCGGTGCCGCTGGGCGCGGCGGTCGGCAACGCGATCGAGGTCGCCGAGTCGGTGGACGTGCTGCGCGGCGGCGGCCCCGAGGACGTGGTGGAGCTGACCGTGGCCCTGGCCCGCGAGATGCTGGCGCTGGCGGGGATCGACGTGGACCCGGCGCGCGTGCTGGCGTCCGGCGAGGCGTACGAGACGTGGGCCCGGATGATCAGGGCCCAGGGCGGCGATCCGGAGGCGGAGCTGCCGGTCGCGAAGCACACGCGGGTGCTGGAGGCCGCCGAGGACGGCGTGCTGACCGGGCTGGACGCGTACGCGGTCGGCGTCGCGGCCTGGCGGCTCGGCGCGGGCCGGGCCCGCAAGGAGGACCCGGTGCAGGCCGGGGCCGGGGTGCGGTGCCTGGTGAAGCCGGGTGCGAGCGTGAGCGCCGGGCAGCCGATCGCGGAGCTGCACACGGACACGCCGGAGGCGTTCGACGCGGCGTTCGAGACGCTGCGCGCGGGCGTGGAGCTGAACGGGGAGGTCACCGAGCGCTCGGCGCTGGTGATCGACACCATTCGCGGCTGAGAGCGGGACGAGCGGAAGGGGCGCGGCCGGGTGGCCGCGCCCCTTCGGCGTTCCGGGATCAGCAGTTGTCGATGTACAGCACCGGGCTCCAGCCGACGCCGCTCGCCTGCTGCGAGTCCGCCGGGGGCATGTGCCAGGGGCCCTCGCCGGTCGTGAAGTAGAGCCAGGGCCTGGTGCCGGTGGTCTGGTTGTTGTGCCAGGACCCCGTCGTGTACCACGGGATGTAGTAGTCACCGCAGGCGTACATCCCGATGTTGTCGCCGCTGAACCACTGGTCCCGGTACGCGCAGAACCAGCCGTACCGCGCCCAGTTCCCGCTGCACTGGGCCGCGTTGTTGACGTTCGCGGTGACCTCGCCGAGGACCCTCGGCTGGTCCTCGCCGGGCACCGTCACGTTCAGCACCGCGCCCCCGAGCTCGATCTGGTTGGGCGCGACCTGCTTGCCCCGGTCACCCAGCTCCCGCAGGTAGCCGTCGACCTTGTCCTGCAACCCCTCGACCTGCGCCGCCGTCAACCCGGCCGCGCGGGCCTGCGCGGTGAACGAGCGCTCCCCGGACGCGCTCGCCGTGCCGCCCAGCAGCAGCGACACCACAGCCGCCGCCACCGCTCCCAGTGCGATGAGCCTGCCGCTCCTCCGAACCACGGTTCCCCCTGGTGGATCGCGCGGGGCGGTCGTGGAACCGGACGCCCCGCGATCGGCGCCCGCCGGACTCCCCGGTCCCGCGGGCACCCCCGACGCTAGCCGCGCCCCGCCCGCCCGCCCCTGCCTTTCGACGGTGCTCGAAGCACTGCGGGAACGCGCACCCCTGCGCCGCGTTCCCGCCCCGCGCCCCGGTCGCCTTGGGACGCGAAAGGGCCCGACCCCCGTGGGGGCCGGGCCCTTCGAGCACTCGCGCCGCGCTGGAGTCTCCCCGACCAGCGGGCGCCCGCGGTCAGGCGCTCAAGTCCACCTGTCCGGCTCGCCGCCGTCCGTCCAGCCGCCGCTCAGGCGCCCTGGGCGTCCAGGTCGTCGTCGTCCCGCAGCTCGCCGTTCTTCGGCCCGTTCTTCCGCACCCGCCGCTGCGGCCGGGGAAGGGCGGTGGGGGGCGGGGGAGCGGAGGACGGGCCGCCGCCGAGGATCAGCTCCGCGAAGGTCGCCATCGCCTCGTCCAGCTGGCCGCCGATGCGCAGCTCGGACTCCTTGTTGCTGCGGTTGACCATCGAGGTGAGCGAGTCCGCGTCGGGGCGCTCGGAGATCTTGCCCTCGACCTTCGCCATGCTCGACTCGACCACGCCCGACAGCTCGCTGAGCCGCGTCGCGAAGTCGTCCTCCACCGCGTCGAGCCTGGTGGTCATGGTGTCCAGGCGCGAGGTGACCTGCTCCAGGCGCTGCGCCAGCGCCTCCAGGCGGTCGGTCGCGTCGACCTGGTCCCTGGTCTCGTCCAGCGCGGCGTGCAGCGCCTCGCGGGCCTCGTCCAGCTTGCCGTGCACGGTGCTGCGGGTGTCCGCGAGCGCCGAGTGCAGGCTGTCGTTGGTCGACGTGAGCGCGGCGTGGAACCCGTCCCTGGTCGAGTTGATGTTGTCGCGCGTCTCGTCCAACCGCCCGTGCAGCGCGCCCGACGTGTCGGACACGGTCCGCTGCAGCGCCTCGCGGGTGCCGTCGAGGTGCTCGTGCACGCCCTCGTCCACCTCGTCGATGCGCGACCGCAGCGCCGCCTCCAGCGACTCGATGCGCTCGCGCAGCGGCGTGGTCACCGCGCCGGGCAGCTGCTCGACCTTGCCGTCCTGCTTGTCCAGGTGGCCGTCGAGGTCGTCCAGCCGCTTGTGGATGTGCGACAGCTTGTCCTCCAGGCCGTCCATCCGGCCCGCGACGCCCTCGAAGCGCCCGGCGACGCCGTCGAGCCTGCCGTCGAGCTGGGCGAACGGCTTGGCGAGCTTGTCGACCAGGCCCTCCACCGCGCGGTTGATGCCCTGCACGGCGGTGTCCTGCGCCTCCAGGCGGGACAGCGCCTCGTCCAGCCGCTCGGCCAGCACGCTGACCTCGGTCCGGTCGGGCAGCTCCGACAGCCGCTTGCGAACGGAACCCAGCGTCTCGAGCGGGGACATCCGCGCGTGGATCTCGTCCAGCGCGTCGAAGATCTGCTGCTGTTCGCTCTCACGGATCTCCGCGGCGCGCGTGAGCATGTTGCGCATCCGATCGAAGGACATCGTGGAGTTGCTGTTCTCGTTCACGGCTGGGTGCCTTCGTCCAGGGGAGGGGAGACGTCCGGGAGCCTAACCGCGTCCACGGGGTGACAGGTACTACCCCCTAGGCGGGATCGCCCATCTTGATCTAGCTTGTAGTCCATCAGTGTGAACTAATCCTGCTGTACCGGCAGGTAACAGCGCTGGCCAAGTCCCTCTGCCGAGGAATCCTGACCCTTGCGGGTGATATGTCGTCACACCCGCGTAGCGCAAAGTTCTGCATCACGACTGAACAACGCGCCACCGGGCCCGGAGGATACGGTGTCGACCATGAATCCCCTCTCGCCGGAAGCGCTCCTGGCCGCCCCCAAGGTCCTGCTGCACGACCACCTCGACGGTGGTCTCCGCCCGCAGACCGTGATCGAGCTGGCCGACGCCTGCGGCCACGAGGGCCTGCCGACCGCCGACCCGGCCGAGCTGGGCGCCTGGTTCCGGGACAACGCCGACTCCGGCTCGCTGGTGCGCTACCTGGAGGGCTTCGCGCACACCTGCGGCGTCATGCAGGACGAGGCCGCCCTGGTCAGGGTCGCCGCCGAGGCCGCGCAGGACCTGGCCGACGACGGCGTCGCCTACGCCGAGGTCCGCTACGCCCCCGAGCTGTTCACCGACCGCGGCCTGCGCCTCGAGCAGGTCGTGGAGGCGGTGAACGAGGGCTTCCGCCAGGGCGAGGCCGCCTCCGGCAACCGGATCAGGGTCAACGCCCTGCTGTGCGCCATGCGCCAGAACGACGGCTGGCAGCGCATCGCCGACCTGGTCGTCCGCTACCGCGACGCGGGCGTCGTCGGCTTCGACATCGCGGGCCCCGAGGCCGGGTTCCCGGCGACCAGGGAGCTGTCCGCGTTCGAGTACCTGCGCGAGCAGAACGCCCACTTCACCGTCCACGCGGGCGAGGCCGACGGCCCGGAGTCCATCCACCGGGCCGTGCAGCGCTGCGGCGCCGAGCGGCTGGGCCACGGCGTCCGGATCATCGAGGACGTCAAGGGCGACGAGGTCGGCCGCCTGGCCGCGTACGTGCGCGACCGCCGCATCGCCCTGGAGATGTGCCCGACCTCGAACGTGCACACCGGCGCGTTCGCCTCCATCGCCGAGCACCCGGTCAAGCGGTTGGCCGACCTCGGCTTCCGCGTCACGCTCAACACCGACAACCGGCTGATGAGCGACTGCTCCCTGACCGGCGAGTTCGCCGCCGTCGTGCGCGAGTTCGACT
The DNA here is from genome assembly GCF_002354875.1 of Actinosynnema pretiosum. Taxonomy (GTDB): domain Bacteria; phylum Actinomycetota; class Actinomycetes; order Mycobacteriales; family Pseudonocardiaceae; genus Actinosynnema; species Actinosynnema auranticum. The sequence continues at coordinate 7,387,324 of NZ_CP023445.1, read as the reverse complement.
TCGGCTGGGACGACCTGCGGACCTTCACCACCAACGCCGCCAAGGCCGCCTTCCTGCCCCTCGACGAGCGCCGGGCGCTGATCCGGGACGTCGTCGAGCCCGGCTACGCCGCCCTCAAGGGCTGACCCGGAGCTCCGGCCGCACGACGCGGAGGGGGCGTTCCCGACCAGGTCGGGAACGCCCCCTCCGCACGTCGGGCGACTAGTGCACGCGCAGCCGGTCCTCGAACGCCGCCGACAGCGCCCGCCACGCGGCCACCTCGGCGTCGTACGGCGCGCTCGGGGCCAACCGGTTGGGGTCGGGCTTGAGCACGTACGACACCAGCCAGCCCAGGCTCTCGGACTGGTTCAGCGCCAGCTTCACGCTGTCGTCGCCCGCCCAGTCGGCCGCGTCCTCCAGCAGCTCGACCACCAGGTCCAGCTGGGTCGGGTCGATGCCGTCGGGGCCCTCGGCGATGTCCTCGTCCAGGCCGGTCAGCACGTAGACGTTGTCCGGGTCGACCTCGACCTCCAGGTCGCCGCCGGTCGCCTTGACCACCAGCTCCTGCCAGGTCGACACCTCGGTGAGGTCGTTGTCGTCGGCCTCCACGATGAACCGGGACAGCGCGCGCGGCGAGGTGAACGCGTCGATCTTCCCCCGGCGACCGAGGAACAGCGGCTCGTCGTCCAGGTAGCAGCGCAGCGTGTAGTACTCGCCCGCGCTGGTGATGATCTTCACCGGGTCGATGCCGACCTCGGACCAGAACGTGGGGGCGGTCCCGCCCTCCTCGTCCTCCTCCACGTCGTCGTCCTCGGCGCGGGCGGCCTCGACCGCCTCCTGGTACGCGGCCAGCTCCTCCTGCCCCTTCGCGAGCGCGGCCTCGTCCACGTCCGGGGTGGACACGACCTCGTCGATCGCGTCGAGCACCTCGTCCCACTTCTCCGCGACGACCTGGCCCAGCTCGCTCCACAGCGCCTTGCCCTCGCGGCCGGTGAACGGCAGCGTGCCCTGCGGCAGCAGCGCGAAGCCCTCGGCCGAGTCGAGCACCTCGTGGACCTTCTCCAGGTCGCACACCTCGGCCAGCGACCGCACGATCGACACCACGTCGGCCAGCTCGCCGATCACCCAGGTGTCGGGGTCCTCGGCGACCAGCTCGGGCACGCCGACCAGGTCGAACTGGTGGTTCTCGTCAGGGGAGAGCTCCTCCACCCCCAGCGCGGGCACCACGTGCCACGCGGGGTGGTCGGTGAGGTCGTGCTCCTCGGCCTCGCGCACGAACGCCGCGAGGTGCGCGGCGTCGGGGAAGGCGTAAAGGTCCTCCTCGTGCCCGAGGAAGGCCTCCCACTCCTCGCCCTCCTCCCGCCAGCGGGGAGCCCACAGGGTGACGACGTCCCCCTGGGTGAGTCCCAGCTCGATCGGGACGATGTCCTGCGCCATCAGACCTCCCGGTCAACGCCTTGCGGCCAACGCCTTGCAGCCCGTGCGGTGCGGGACCAGAGCCTACGGGGTCGATCTCCGACTACCGCCGCTGGCTGCGGTACCGGTCCCCTTCGTCTTCGGGGCGGGGCCCGCCGCGACGGCCGGGCGGGGGCGGCGGGGGCGGGTAGCCGCCCCGGTTCTGCCCACCGCCCTGGGGCCCGCCGGGGGGAGCCCACGGCTGCTGGCCGCCGTGCTGCTGCTGGTAGCCGTCCTGCGGGCCCTGGGGACCGCCCTGGCCCACCCCGCCCTGGCCCACCCCGCGCTGCCACGGCCCCGGCGGGACCGGGTTGGCGGGCGGCGGCGGGAACCGGCCGGGGCCGCCGGGCGGGATCGTGCCCGCACCGGGCGGCACGGCGCCGGGCGGGATCGTGCCCGCGCCCGGCGGGAGCTGCTGCGGCGGGCGGGTCAGCGCGCCGGGCGGACGGCCGCCGGGACCGCCGGGGCGGCCCTGCTGCGGTCCGGGGAGGTTCCGGGGACCGCCCTGGGGGCCGTTCGGAGGCTGACCGCCCTGCGGCTCGTCGTAGGCGATCGTGGGCCGCCAGTCGCTGGCGTGCCAGGCGGCGACGCGGTCGGCGGCCACCGGGTGGTCGGTCGCGAACGACTGCCACCGGGTGTCCATCGCGGCCACCGGCATCGCCGCGGCCGTGCCGGGCGGCGGCTGCGGCATGGACGGCGCGCGGGACTGGCCCGGCGCCTGGGGGAACAGCGGGTTCTGGGGGAGCTCGACGCCCAGGTCGCGCCGCGACGGCCGCCCGGAGAGCCGCCCCTGCGGACGCCCGGTGAGCGGCGCGGGACTCGGCGCGGACGGCTGCGCGGGCGCCGCCTGCGGTCCCGAGCCCTGGCCTGCCGGAACCTGCGGCGCCGCGACCGGGGACGCGGGGGCCTGACCTGCCGGGGACTGGGCCGCCGTGCCCTGCGCGGCCGGGTTCTGCGCTGCCGTGCCCTGCGCGGCCGGGTTCTGCGCCGCCGTGCCCTGTGCGGCCGAGTGCTGCGCTGCCGAGTGCTGGGCCGCCTGGTTCTGAGTCGCCGGGTTCTGCGCTGCTTGGCTCTGGGCCGCCGGGCTCTGGGCTGCCGGGCTCTGGGGCGCTTGGCCCTGGTTGCCCTGGTTCTGGGGCGCCGGAGGCTGCCCGCCGGGGCTGTTCTCGGCCCCCGCGATCACGGACGGCTTCCACTCCCACGGCTGCTCACCGGGTGCGCCCTGCCCGCCGCGCCCCGCCGCGTGGTGCCTGCCCTCGCGCTGCTCCTGCCCGCCCTCGCCCTGCTCGGTCGAGGTCTGGAGCGGGACCTGGCTGCCCTCGCGCTGCCACGGCGCGCTGCCGCCGCCCGCGGCGCCCCGGTCGGCCGACGCCTGCCACGAGGAGGCGGTGGGCGGCTGCCAGGCGTGCTCGGCCGAGGCCGGGACCTGCCCGGCGCTCGCGGCGTCGCCCAGCGCGGGCTCCGAGGGGCTCGCGGCGGGCGGCACCGGCCGGACGATCTTGCTCGTGACGTGCTCGGCGGCCTCCTCCTCGGCGTTCGCCTCGCGCTCCAGCTCCACGTCCAGCCCCAGGTCGCGGGCGCGCTTGAGCACCCGCTCCAGTCCGGGCGCGGGTTCGGGCTCGTCGTCCTGCTCCTGCTCGGCCCGCTCGGCGCGCTCCTGCTCGGTCCGTTCCTGCTCGGCCCGTTCCTGCTCGGCGCGTTCCTGCTGGACCCGCTCCTGCTCGGCCCGCTCGCGCTCCTGCTGCCGCTCCCGTTCGAGGGCGCGCTCGCGCTCCAGCTGCCTGGCCCGGACCTGCTCCCGCTCGCGCTCCTGCGCCAGCTCCCGCTCGCGCTCCAGCTCCTCGGCGCGTGCCCGCTCGGCCTCCTCCTGGGCGGCCTTGTCCTGCTCGGCCTGCTCCAGCTCCCTGGCCTCCCTGGCGCGCTGCCGCTCGCGCTCCTCGGCCCGCGCGCGGTCCCGCTCCTGGGTCTCCCGCCACGTCGGCACCCGCTCGGCCTGCTTGCCCGCCCAGCTCTGCCCCGGCGCGGAGCGCGCGGACGGCCACCCGGACCGCGACTGGGGCTCGGCCTGCCGCCACCCGCGCACGTCCTCGCGGCCCGACCCCCGACGCGGGGTGTCCGGCTCCTCGCCCTCTTCCTGCCACTGGGAGGGGTCCATGACTCCCTGTTCCTCCGACTTCGCGGCCGACCACCCGCCAGTGTGCCCGGCCCCGCGCGATCCGGCACCGGTCCTAAGACCCGCGCCCGAAGCGCCTGCCCCACCGCCACCCGCACCGCCACCCGGCCCGGCGCCCGCTCCGGCGCCGTCCCCGCCTCCGGGGCCCGCGACGGCCTGCGGTCCCTGCGGCTGCGGGGGCGGCCCGACCACGGCCTCCACCGCCGAGGCCACCGAGTCGCCCATCGCCTTCGCCAGCTCGTTGTACCCGGTCTGCACGGCCGCGTCGGTGGCGAGCCTCGCGGTCTCGGCGACCAGCGCCCCGAGCTCCCGCGCCCCGCGCTCCAGCGCGGCGGGCTGGATCTTCAGGTCGCGCAGCACCCCGTTGGCCGTCGCGGTCACCCTGACCAGGCCGTTCGGGTGGGTGGCGGTGCCGGTCGCGCCCGCGAGCACCGAGGTGAGCCGGTCGGCCGCGACCAGTCGCTGCTCGTTCACCGCGTTCCCCTCAGGTAGCTCCCGTCACCGAAGTCCTCGTCGTCGCGCCGGTCGGCGACCGGTATGCCCGCCTCGACCAGCCCGCCCGGCTCGGCGACCCCGGCCAGCGCGCGCTCGGCCACCGCGCCCGCGGCGGCGGCGGCGCGCTCCGCCACCCGCAGGATCTCGGCCGCCAGCCCGTCCGCCCCCATGCTCAGCGCCGCGCGGCTGATCCGCACCTCAAGGGGCGGACCGCCGGGTGCGGTGACCACCTCGACCGCGCCGTCGGGGGACGACGCGCGACCGACCAGCGGCCCGGTCCTGGCCAGCTGGTCGGTGATCGCCCGCTCCGCGTCGGCGACCCGCCGGGCCACCCGCTCGACCTCGTCCACGCACTCAGCCCGTCGGTCGGTAGAACCCGTAGAACGCCATGCCGATGTTGTCGGTGCGGATGGCCCCCACCTGAACCGGATCGCCCGCTTCCACCATCTGCCCGTTGCCGATCACCATCGCGACGTGCCCGTCCCACACCACCAGGTCGCCGGGCAGCAGCTGCCCGGCGGGGACGGACGCGCCGACCGTCTGCGACTGGGCGAGCCGGGGGATGTCCAGGCCCGCGCCCGCGTACGCCCACTTGGTCAACCCGCTGCAGTCCGTGCCCTGGGGAGGGTTCTGACCTCCCCAGACGTACGGGGTGCCGAGCGCGGACAGCGCGTTGCGGACCGCCTGCGCGGCGATCTCGTTGGGGGCCTCGGCGGAGCTGCCGTCGGGCAGGTTGACGCCCACCCCGGTGCCCGGCTGGGGCGGGATCGCGACCGGCAGCCGGGGTCCGACGCCACCGCCACCCCCTCCTCCGCCGCCACCGCTGTGGCCACCGCCACCCCCGCCACCGCCGCCGCTCCCGCCCCCGCCGCCGCTGTCGGACGGTCCGGGGTAGGCGGAGGGCTCGCGCTTGCCCGCGCCGTCCTGCGCGCTCGCGGCCGTGGTCGTCCCGCCGTTCTCCGCGCCGATGCCGTCGCCGACGCCGCCGAAGTCGGCGGGCTGGAGCGCGGCGAGCCGGTCGGCGACGGCCTTCAGCTCGTCCCTGAGCCGGTCCATCTCCTTCGCCGAGCGCCCCTGGTACTCCACGCCGCGCGCGGTCACCGCGGCCGTGATGCCGAGCACCGCGCCCTGCGCGCCGATCTTGTCCAGCGCGGCTGCGGTCGACAGCTTCGGGGTCGCCCAGTCGGTGAACTCGTCGATCAGGCGCTGCACGGAGGTGCGCCCGGACTCCACGGTGGACACGGCGGCGCCCGCGGCGTCCCGCGCGGCGGCGGCGTTGCGCGCGAGCAGGTCGACGCCGCCGTCGAACTTGGCCACGCGGTCCTGGAAGACGCCCGCCTTCTCGCCGTACCAGGTGCCGAGCACCTCGCGCGCCGCGCCGGAGTGCTTGCCGCCGATCTCCTCGAACGAGGAGGCGGCCCTGCCGAGCGAGTCGGCCGCGCGCGAGGCGCCGCCGGTGTCGCCCTGCAGCTTGGCCAGGTCGTCCTTCATCGGCTGGATGAGGGCCCCGATCAGCCCGGAGACGTCCACGGCGGTCAGACCCGGTAGGCGTCGTTCAGGGCGGCGCTGTTCCGCGTCTCCTGCTCGGCGTAGTCGGTGGCGGTGTCGCGGACGGCGGTGGCGAGCGCGTCGAGGGCCTTCGCGGCGCCCGAGGCCCCGTCGAGCTGCTGCCGGGCGGCCCGCTGGAACGCGGCGGCCAGACCGACCTCCTCGCCCAGCTTCGAGAAGCTGTCGGCGGCCAGCGAGTCCACCCCGGACAGCGTCCCGGAGCCGACCTCGGCCACCTCGCCCGCGAGCCCGGAGGCCGTCGTCCCGTACCCGCCGAGCGCCGCCGTGTCGACGCCGAACCCCTGTTCCACCCTGCCCCCTCGTGCCCGCTCGAAATCACCCTGATAGTGCCCGACAGCGCCTGACCGCGATGGTCTTTCGACGCAGATCGCACCCAGGGGCGCGGCGCTCCCGCGCGCCACCGCGAGGCGGTCCGACGAGCCGGGGGACGCGCGGCGGCGCCGGGTCGGCGCCTGCCGAGGGCCACTCGCATTTTTACACCCGGTTGACGCGGCCGGGGACCCCCGGGAGCGCTCTCGGGCGCGGCGGCGCCCGTGCGTGACGGCGGTGTCGCACCCCGTGCCGACCGGCCCCGCTCACCCGTTCGACGCCCTCGGGTTCGGCCGCCCGGACCGGGGGTACTCGCCCGGCATGACCACCTACACCTACCGGGCGCCGGTCGACCTGCCCGCGCAGCGGCTGTTCGAGTTCGTCGCCCGCCCGGAGAACCTGACCGAGCACCTGCCGGGCATCGAACCCACCGGGGTGCGGGTGGACGAGTCGGTCCGGAGGGTCACCTGGGACGGCGGCGAGGCCGTGGTCACCGAGGACGGCGCGGGGTGCAGCCGGATCGAGGTCCGCCTGGAGGCCGAGCAGACCCCCGAGCGCCAGCGCGAGCTCCAGGAGGCGGTCGCCGCCCTGTCCCACCTGGCCGCCGCCGAGGTCGACAGCCAGGCCGCACGATCGGGTGATGGTTGGTACTAGGGCCGTCGACCCCGGCAGACCGGAGAACCACTCGCCTGGCCGCGGATCTGCGGCCAGGTTCTCTTTTCCTCGAACGCGCGGAAAACCTCTCTCCGGCTGACCCGGTCGGGTTGGTGGCCGTGTCAGCCGCTGGTGCGAGCACGGTGGTCACCGTCAACGCCGACGCTCGCTGGGCTGTTCGCCGGTCGTCGCGCTTCTGCGGTGCACCCTGGAATGCGGGAGGTGCGCGAACCTGCTGGCCCAGCCTTCCGGGAGTGGTCGTCCGGCATCCGCACCGCCCCTGGCGGGCGGGTCCGCCGGCTGCCCCGCCGCGACGCGTTCGAGGCCGTCTGGGCGCGCGCCGTCGACCACGGCGAGCACCGGCCGGGGCGTGCGGCCGGACTGGGTGACCGGGTCCGCCGCGCGCGGCATCGGCCCGGTGCTGACCGACCGGGAGGACCACGCGGGCGCGCGCGGGCACTTCGCCGAGGCGCTGGAGGTGTTCACCGGTGCTGGCGAGCGGCGCGGCGCGGGCATGGCCCTGCTCAGCCTCGGCCGGTGCGCGGCGGGCCTCGGCGAGTTCGCCGAGGCGGTGGCGCGCGGAACCGAGGCCGTCCGGGTCTTCGAGGAGCCGGCCGACACCTGGACCGCGGCCCGTGGCCGCCTCGCGCTGGGCCGCAGCCTGATCGCGGCCGGACGTCCGGGGGGAGGCCGCCGGGCTCAGGGCGCGGCTCGGCTGAGCCGCGCCCGCCGGGATCAGTCCGTCAGCTCGCCCCGGTCGCCGCGCTTGAGCTTCGGGCGCTTCGGGCGCCGCACCTCCACGCCGCCCATGATCGCCAAGCCGGTGATGCGCACCACCGGACCGCCGGGGATCGTCTCCGTGCGGTGGGTCTTGTCGTCGAAGCCGCCCATGATGCCCGTGCCGTCCACCTGCACGGTCACCTCCTCGGGCACGTAGATCACGATGCCGCCCCAGAAGCAGCTCGCGCTGATCGTGGTGTGCTGCTGCGCGAACCGCGCCCGGCTCAGGTCGATCTCGATGCCGCCCATGACCGCGATCGCCGTGTGCGTCGGCGGCACGACCCAGTCGCCCTTGCGCTCGACGCCCGACCAGAACGCGAACGAGGTCGACGGGCCCTGCATCGCCGACGGGTCGACCCGGTTCGCCAGCGACCGCTGCTGCTGGAGCTGCTGCCCGGACACCTCGCCGTACGGCAGCACGCCGAGGTCGGAGGTCAGCGGCACCAGCTCGCCGTACGTCTTCGCCGCGTACACCGAGGCCAGGCGCTCGTCCAGCTCGCCCAGGTCGATGCGACCCTCGCCGTGCGCCTTCTGCAGGACCTGCGCCACGCGCTCGCGGTCGGCGTCGGAGGCGCGCATCTGACGGGGGTCCGGGACCAGCTCGTCGCTCACGGTGGTCAGTCTAGGAGCGGGAGGGGGTGCGGTACCCCCTGGTCGGTCACGATTCCAGGGTTGATTTCAGGGTTTGCCCCCATGCCGCTGCGGAGAAGCGCAGCACTGGGCCGTTCGGGTTCTTGGAGTCCCGGACCAGTACTCCGTTCGGGGTGCGGGCCACCTCGACGCAGTTGGCTGCGGCGTTGCTGCGACTGGACTTGCGCCACTTCGAGTTCACGGTCGTGCTCCTGTCAGATCAACTTGCCCGCGTACCCGGCAATCAGCGCCACCGAGGCGTCAGGTGCCAGCGCCAGTGCAACAAGCTCTTTCCAGGCAAGCTTAGCGCTGATCAGGTGCGCGTCCTCTTCGAGGAAACTGCTGATGTTCCGGCTTTCGGTGTAGACCAGTCCGGGTTGGTCGGTGAACTCCAAGCGCATGAAGGACCCGCTGAGACCAGGGTGCATTCCGCCGTCCAAGGGGACTACCTGGATCGTCACCTTGCGCCTGCTGCCCATGGCCGCGAGGTGCTGTAGCTGCGCGTGCATCATCACCGGATCGCCGAAGGAGCGCATCAGCACGTTCTCGTCCAGCAGCAGGTGCACAACGGTGCGACCGATGATTGCTTGCCTGCTCAGTCGCGCGGCCACCAGAGTTTCCAAGTCGTGGTCCGGGATCTTGTCGCCGAGCCCTTTCAGGATCGCGCGTGCGTACTCGGCCGTCTGTGCCAGACCTGGCACCAACATCGTCTCGTAGTTGTAGAGCGCCGATGCCTGCTGTTCGAGCGCGATCAGGTCCCGCCACTGCCCTGGAACCGCGCTGACCGTGTGCCAGTTCCGGGCTTCGCCCGCGTTGACGAGGTCGATCAGCTCTTCCCGCAACTTCTGCGGTGCTTGCAGGAAGCCCAGGATCGCCGCCACGTCGTAGGCGTACAACCCGCGCTTGCCCGTCTCCATCCGGCTGATCTTGCTCTCCGACGCCCCGATCGCCTGCGCCACGTCCGCGCAGGTCAGTCCCCGTGCGACCCGCAGCGCCCGCAGCTCGGCGGACACCCGCCGTTGCCGGAACGAAGCCCCCTTGTGCGTCATGCCGCAGACTCTCGCGTCTTGCCACGCGGGCAAGAAAGTGTTGATCACCCGAAAGTGGAAGGGCTTGCGTGCCCCGCCGGCAAGAAACCACCGTTCCCAGCATGGAATCGCCCACCGAACAAGCCGTCGAGCGCACCTGGAAGATCAGCGGCGCCTACGCCAACTGGGAGCTCAAGATCGCCGTCACCCCGCCCGCCAACGGGTCCGCGATCGAGTGCCGCGAACCCGACTACGCCTCGCTCGTCGGCCACTTCCGCGTGCTGGTCAACGACACCGAGCTCAGCCACAAGCTGCACCTCGAGGACCAGGAGAACGCCTAGGTCACGCCTGGGCCGTCGGCACCCGCACCGGCAGCCCGGCCGCGCGGTAGATCGCGTCGACCACCTTCATGTTCGCCACCGCGTCCCGAGCCGTCGTCGGGAACGGCTTGCCGTGCAGGACCGCGTCCGTGAAGGCGTCGAGCTGGTACCGGTACGACGGTTTCCAGCCGAACCGCTCGTTCCTGGTGTGCCCGTCCAACCGCACCGCCATCCGGTGCCCGAACTGCGGCATGAACGGGTTCGCCACCCGCAGCTCGCCCTTCTCCCCGATGACCCGCGCGGACAGCTTCAGCACCGCGCCCGACCACAGGGAGGCGTGCACGAACCCGACGTGCCCCTCGGGGAACACCAGGTCCGCCTTGACCGCCCGGTCGACCTTCCGGTTGCGCAGCCGCACCCGCGCGCTGCGCACCTCGGGCTCGCCGCCGAGCATCCGGACCGCGTTGACGGCGTAGCACCCGGCGTCCATCAGCGCCCCGCCCGCGAGGTCCCAGTCGTAGCGGATGTTCGAGAACCTGGGCAGCGGGAAGCACATCCGCGCCTCCACGTGCCGCAGCGCGCCCAGCTCGGGCAGCACCTCGACCATGCGCCTGGCGAGCGGGTGGTACCGGTAGTGGAACGCCTCCATCACCACGAGCCCGCTGGCCTCGGCCGCCTCGGCGACCCGCTCGGCCTCCTCGGAGTTCGCGGCGAACGGCTTCTCGCACAGCACGTGCTTGCCCGCCGCGAGCGCCTTCAACGTCCACTTCCCGTGCAGCCCGTTGGGCAGCGGGTTGTAGACGGCGTCGACGTCGGGGTCGTCGAGCAGCGCCTGGTAGTCGTCGAAGACCTTCGGCACGAGGTTCTTGTCCGCGAACGCCCTGGCCCGCTCGGGGTCCCGCGCGGCGACCGCGACCACTTCCGCGGCGGACGACTTGAGGGCCGGCTTGACGAGAGCGGCGGGGGCGATGGCGGCAGCCCCGAGAACCCCGATCCGCACGCGGTCGCTCATGGATCACGAGGGTAGCGGCGGGGGCATGGGGGCGCTGTGAGGCAGGCGCCGGATCTCGGGGTGGTGGCGGTCCAGCTCGCCGACCTCGAACCGGCAGGACTTCATGGCCCACCACAGGAAAGCGCCCACGTCCCCGCCGTGCTTGTAGGACCCGTCGGGGAACAGCGCCGCCCAGCCGTCGTGGGTCGCGATGAGGGTGGCGACGTGGGTGCCGTCGGCGGTCCACAGGCGGGTGGTGCCGTCGACGCTGCCGGTGGCGAGGTGGTTGCCGCGCGGGGAGAAGGCGACCGCCATGACGCTCTCGCTGTGCCCGCGCAGGACGGCGCGCACCGTCCCGTCCAGACCCAGCACGTGCGCGTCGCCCTCGCTGCCCGCGGTGGCGACGTGCGCGCCGCGCGGGGAGAAGGCGACGGCGGTGATCCGGCCCCGGTGCCTCGGCAGGGACCTGATCAGGCCGCCCTCGGCGGTCCACAGGCGAGGCGTGCCGTCGTTGCCGCCGGTGACGATCGCCGCGCTGTCCGGGGAGAACGCGACCGAGGTGACCGGCCTGGGGTGCTTGACGAAGTCCGTCACGGGCCTGCCGTCGACCGACCAGATCCGCGCGGTGCCGTCGTGGCTGGCGGTCGCGACCAGCTCGCCGTCCGGGGAGAACACGACGGAGGTGACCCAGTTCCGGTGCCCGGTGAGCACCGCGCGCGCGTTCCCCTCCGAGTCCCACAACCGCGCGGTCTGGTCGCTGCCCGCGGTGGCGATCAGCTCGCCGCTCGGGGAGAACGCCACCGCGTTGACCCGGTGCTCGTGCCCGACGAGGGTGGCGGTGCTGGAGCCGTCGCCCGCCCAGACGTGCGCGGTGCCGTCGTGGCCCGCCGTGGCGATGCGGTGGCTGCCGGGGGAGAACGCGACCGCGTTCACCCGGTTCCCGTCCCCGTGCAGGGTGGTCACCAGCATCCCCTCCCGCGTCCACACCCGCGTCGCGCCGTCGCTGCTGGCGGTGGCCAGGAACCGGCCGTTCGGCGCGAAGGCGGCCGAGGTGACGGTCCGGGAGCGGGTGGTCGGGATGGCGACCAGGCCGCCGTCCGCGTTCCAGTTGCGGGCGGTCTTGTCGCTGCTGGCGGTCGTGATGATCGCGCCGTCGGGCGAGTAGGCGATCGAGGTGATCACGCCCTGGTGGCCGAGGAGGGTGGCGACGAGGGAGCCGTCGGCGGTCCAGACGTGCCCGGCGCCGTCGCTGGCCCCGGTGGCGACGTGCTTGCCGTCGGGGGAGTGGGCGAGCGCGGTCACCGGGCCGACGTCGTCGGTGAGGACGGCGACCTGGGCGCCGTCGGTGGTCCAGGTGCGGGCGGTCCGGTCGCTGCTGGCGGTGGTGACGCGGGCGCCGTCCGGCGAGAACGCGACGGCGTTGATCCAGTTCTCGTGGCCCGCCAGCTCCGCGACGCGCTCGCCGCCCGACGTCCACACGTGCGCGGTGCCCGTGCTGCTGCCGGTGGCGATGAGCCTGCCGTCCGGGGAGAGCGCGAGCGCGGTGACCGGCCTGGAGTCGCTGGTGAGGACGCGGAGCGGCTCGCCCGCCGCGGTCCAGGTGCGGGTGGTGCCGTCCCGGCTGCCGGTGGCGATCCGCGTCCCGTCCGGGAAGAAGGCGACGGCGGTGATCGTGCGCTCGTGGCCGGTGAGGGTCAGGACGTGGTCGCCGTCGGTGGTCCACACCCGCGCCGTCCGGTCCTCGCCGCCGGTCACCAGGCGGGTCCCGTCCGGGGAGAACGCCACCGAGGTGACCTTGCCGTCGTGCTCGCCGACGAAGCGCAGCGACGAGTGGCCCGCCGCGTTCAGCAGCTCCACCTGCCTGCCGTGCGCCAGCGCGATCCGCTCGCCGTCCGGCGAGTAGGCCACCGCGAGCACGGGCCCGCTGCGCGCCAGCATCACCTCGGCCCGGTCCCGGCCGCTCACCGCCGCCGCGCGCAGCTCCGGGTGCCGCTCGGTCCCGGCCACCCCGAGCAGCGCCGCGCCCTCCCAGCGGCTCCCGGTCAGCACCGCGTCCGACAGGTCGCCGCCGGTGACGCGGGCGCCCCGCAGGTCCGCCCCGGTCAGGTCGACGCCGCGCAGCGCGGCCCCGTCGATCCGCTGCCCGCGCAGGTCCGAGCCCGCCAGGTGCGTCCCGCGCAGGTCCAGCCGGGACAGGTCGGCGGTCCGCAGGTCCAGCCCGCTCAGGTCCTCCAACCCGCTGCCGCCCAACCGGTCGACCACCAGCAGCGCGTTCTGCTTCTCCTCCGCGCTCGCCAGCCCGTCGACCGACACCGACAGGGCCCACCGCCGCGCCCGCGCGTGCCCGGCCAGGTCGCACAGGAAGTCCACCATCAGCCGCGACATCGCCCGCCCCGCGACCTCCCCCAACCCCTCCCCGGCCCGCAACCGCCGCGCCGCCTCGTTCGCCACCAGCCACTCCATCACCGACCGGTGCACGAACCCGAAGCCGCTCTCGCCCGTCACCAGCAGCGTCCCCGAGCCGATCGCGTGCGCCACCTGGTCCTGCGTGTACCCCAGGTCCGCCACCTCGGTCAGCGCCGCCACCGCGACCACGCCCAGCTCGTCCTCCTGGATCGCGTTCGCGCCCGTCGACCACAGCCGCGTCGCCAGGTCCGTGCACACCCGCAGCCGCTCGTCCCTGCCCAGCACCGGCAGCCCGTGCCGGTGCTCCTGGCGGGCCTGCTCGTGCAGCAGCCACGAGTCCACCAGCTCCTGGTACAGGTCCGCCGCGCTGATCGTCCCCTTGCGCTGCTGCACCTCCCGCAGCCGGTGCTCCTCCAGCTCCGCGATGAACGACAGCATCCGGGGGTTCCGCGACAGCCCCAGCAGGTCCTGGACCTCGTCCAGCAGCCGCAACCGCGCCCGCGCCCGCTCGTGGTCGCCGCCGTACCGCTTGGTCAGGAACTCCACGATCTGCCCGCGCGTGAAGTCCTCCAGCTCCACCACCCGGCTCGCCCCGGTCGCCACGACCTCGTCGCCCAGCGCCGTCAGCACCTGCGCGGCCGAGCGGAAGTGCTGGGTGCGGCTGGTCAGCACGACCTTCGCCTCGCCGCCGACCACCTCCAGCAGGGTGCGCAGGTAGTCGGCGGCGTTGTCGTAGCCGACGCGCAGCTCCAGCTCGTCGAACCCGTCGAACAGCAGCGCGACCCGGCCGCTGGCGATCATGTACCGGAGCTTGTCCACGTCGACCACGGCCACGCCCTGGCCCACCAGGGCGTTCGCCAGCAGCTGGTTGAGCGTCGGGGCCTTCTGCAGCGACCGCAGCTCCACCAGCAGCGGCGTCACCCCGCCCAGGTGCTCGGGCAGCGCGCGCGCCAGCTGCCGCAGCAGGAACGACTTGCCGCGCCCGAAGTCCCCCAGCACCACCACGAACTGCCGCGCCCGCAGGCCGAGCCAGCCGAGCACCCGCGCGAGCAGGTCCGGTTCCACCTCGCCGGACGAGTGGCGGCCGACGACCCGGTAGCGCTGCGCGGTGTACAGCGCCTCGGGGTAGACCTTGTCGCGGGCGAGGGCGCTCTTGAGGCGCTCCTCCAGCGGGCCGAGGTCGAGCAGGCCCCGGTACTCGACCCAGCTGCGCGGGGACACGCCCCGGCGGGTCGCGCGGCCCACGAGGTCCGCGGAGGCGAGGCGACCGCTGTAGACGATCTCCGAGCGGGTGCCGGGGTCCTCGGCGGTGAAGTGCCGGTGCACGTCCACGACGAACGCGTCCACGTCGGCCTCGGTCAGGTCCCCGTCGACCACGCCCACCGGCCGGTAGTCCACGCCGCCGCCGGGGATCGGGAGGCCGACGCGCAGGTAGGACTTCTCCGGGTGCGGCACGGTGCTCGCGTCGGGGTGCGCGAAGCGGGTGGCCTCGACGACGCGGTCGAAGAAGGCGTTGCCGGACGGGGGTGGCTGGGTTTGCGGTGGGCTTTCCTGCGGGACCGGGTCGGCGTTGCGGCGCTCGGTGACGCGCCAGGCGGTTCCGGTGGGGCTGATGCTGGTGTCGCCGGTCCAGCGGCCGTGCGCGAAGCGGCGGGCCTGGCGGGTGGTGCTGGAGGCGTCGAACGAGACGAGCCGGTAGCCGTCGTTGGTGGTGGGGGAGGAGAAGAGGTGGTGCAGGTCTTCCTGCCGGACGGTTTCGGGGGTTTCCCCGTGCACCACGCCGAGCCGGAGCTGGTCGGGCTCGCGGAACCCGTCGAGCCACGCGCGGAACCGGGAGAGCTGGTCGCGGCCGAGGCTGGCGGTGGCGCGCTCGTGGGTGTCGGCGGTGGTGGAGTTGAAGCCGGCGACGACGGTCGAGAGGTCGGGGATCTCGAAGAGGGTCCAGGGCTCGTCGGCGGTGAAGGTGGGGGAGTGGCCGTCGTAGAACCGGTCGAAGGCGGCGGAGAACTGCTTCCACTTGGGCCAGAACGGGGGGACCGGCTCCTCGTCGTCGGCCTCGGCGGTGTCGAAGTAGGCCTTGCACGCCTTGCGGTTCACGTCGTGCGCGCCGGGGACGACGAGCACGCGGTCGCGGGGGAGGTCGAGGTCCTCGGCGAGGTCGGCCAGGAGGCGGAAGGCCTGCGCGAACTCGGCTTTGCCGCCCTGCTCGGTGAGGTCGCCCGCGACGACGAGGAGGTCGGGCGGGGTGTCGGCGGGGAGGTCGCGGAGCAGGTCGTCGGCGGTGAACGGCCAGGTCTTGCCGCCCGCGCGGGGGCCGGGGAGGTGCAGGGCGGTGACCAGGTCGGGCCGCTTGGCGGTGCGGCTGCTGCCGAGGGCGGACCAGCCGACGCGGAGCTGCTCGGCGGAGATCGCGTAGCTGTCCGGGGTGGAGGTCCCGGCGGTGGCGATGATGCCGACGACGCGGCCGGTGACGTCGTCCCAGACGGGGCTGCCGCTGAAGCCGGGTTGGACGCGGAGGGCGGAGGTGGATTCGAGCTGGAGGTGGCCCCGGCTGTTGCGGCCCTTGACGAGGGCGTCCACCCAGGCGCCGTCGGGGCGGGTGGGTTTGGCGGGGTAGCCGAAGATCCGGACGACGGTGTTGGGGCGGGGGAGGGTGGTGATCAGGCGGGCCGGGGGGATGTCCGGCGGGGGCGCGTCGAGGGCGAGGCCCGCGATGTCGTCGCCGGGGTCGCCCTCTCGGGCGGGCGGGGGCATCCAGTGGACGACGCGGGCGGTGGTGGTGCGCGAGCCGAACTGGACGCGGATCGGCGCGTCGGGGCGGGCGGGGTCGCGCTCGTGGCGGCGGAGGGCGTGGTTGACGACGTGCGCGCAGGTCATGACCTTGCCGCCGGCCAGCAGCACGGCCCCGCCGACGGGGTTGTCGTCGGCGTCGAGGACGCGGGCGGCTGAGCTGGGTAAGGCGGCGGGGTGCACTTCTCAGGGTTACCACACGTCGCGCAGCGTGGTCAGGGTGCTGGTGGGGGATCGATGCCAACCGCGTGCACACCCGCAGCCGCTCGTCCCGGTCGAATGACGGCATCCGCGGATTCCCCGACAGTCCGAGCAGGTCGCGCACCTCGCCTCAGCCGCCAGGAAGTACGCCGCGCACGCCTTCGAGTTCACGTCCCGCGCCCGCGGCACTACCGCCTCCACCCACGCCCCCCAGGGCCGCGATGGCTTGCCGGGGTACCCGAACACCCGCACCACACCCGAGGGCCGCGAATCAGCCCCCTCGCCCCGCCCCAGCGCCACATTCACCACGTGCGCGCAAGTGACGAACCGACCACCCTCCAGCAGCACCCCGACACCCACCGTGTTCCCCGCGCCATCAAGCACGCGGGCCACGCAACTGGGCAAGGAACCGGCAGGCATCGCCCACACCTACCACACATACTCTTCCGTCATGGACGTCCTCGTTGTCGATCACCCCCTGGCCAGGGCCCGCCTGACCACCATGCGCGACGCCCGCACGGACAACGCCGCGTTCCGCGCCGCGCTGCACGAGCTCACCGTCATGCTCGTCTACGAAGCCACCCGCAACGCCCCCGTCGCCGAGGAGCGCGTGCACACCCCCGTCGCCCGCACCACCGGCTACCGCCTCGCCAACCCGCCGCTGCTCGTGCCGGTGCTCCGCGCCGGCCTCGGCATGGCCGACCAGGCGCACAAGCTCATCCCCGACGCGCAGATGGGCTTCGTCGGCCTGGCCCGCGACGAGGAGACGCTCCAGCCGACGCCCTACATGGTGTCGCTGCCCGAGTCCCTCGCGGGTCGCCCGGTGTTCGTGCTCGACCCGATGCTCGCCACCGGCGGGTCGATGGTCTACACGATCAAGCTGCTCACCGAGCGCGGCGCGACCGACGTGACCGCCGTGTGCGCGCTCGCGGCCCCCGAGGGCATCGAGCACCTGCGCGAGTCGGGGCTGCCGATCCGGCTCGTGACCGCGAGCGTGGACGAGCGGCTCAACGACTCCGGGTTCATCGTGCCCGGCCTCGGCGACGCGGGCGACCGGCAGTACGGCGCCGTCTGATCGGCTCAGCGCGGAAGGGGCCGTCCGGGGTCGGGCGGCCCCTTCGCCGTTCCTCGGGCCCGTCCGCACCAGTGCGGATCGCGCCGACCCCTCGTCCCGGTAACGGCAGGCGCCCGGATTGCGCTGTTCAGCCGTAGAGGTGGTCTAGACCTTTGTTCTACGTTGTGGTTCGGACCGATCGCTCCGCGAACGGTGGCGAGCACCCGCCCACCTGCGCGGACGCCGGGTACGGGCCGCCTCGCGAGAGGTGGTCAAGGGGGTCGGGGAGGGTATGCGGCGGCCTCCTCCCCGGCCTCCGCCCGCCCAGGCGGGCATCACCCGCGACGGTCGGTCGGGGCGCCGAAGAACCGCGGAGCCCTGCGCCGAACGCCGTTGCGCCGCAAAGCACTTCGCGTGAACGGACCGCGCACCCCGTTGTGCGGCAAGGACCTGCGGGCGCGACTAACGCCGCCGCCACCCCTCGCACTGCGCGCGCACCGCCCGCTCGTACACCGCCCCCACCGCGAGCCCCGCGGGCAGCGCCGCGTTCAGCTCCAGCGAGATCAGCCCGTGCACCAACCCCCACAGCGCCAGCGCCAGCTGCCCCGGCTCCTCGTCCACGAACACCCCGTCGCGCACCGCCCGCTCCACCGCGCCGAGCACCGGCTGGAACGTCCCCCGCGCCAGCTCCGCGACCCCCGCCGACGGCTGGAAGTCCAGCGTGGACCGGCTGCTGAACATCACCAGGTAGAAGTGCGGGTCCGCCAGCGCGTGCTCCCGGTAGGCCCGGCCGATCCGCGTGATGTCCTCCACGGGGTCGTCCGTCCCCGGCACGGAGGCAAGCCTCTGCTCGTAACGGCGGAACCCCTCTTCGTACAACGCGTCCAACAGCGCGGGCTTGCCCCCGAACAGCGAGTACACCGCTGTGGTCGAGGTGTTGACATCCGCCGCGAGCCTGCGCAAGCTCAGTGCGCCCGGCCCCTCGGTGGACAGGAGTTCACCCGCGCGGTCGAGCAGCCGAACGCGAAGGGCGTCGTCGTGGGTCTTCGGTCTTGGCACCGGGGAATCGTAACGCAACGGTGTTATAAAAAGCCTCTGGTCAGCGTGGTACCACATTGGTACCATCAAGAGAATGGCGATGACCTTGCGTCTGAGCGATGAGGAGAACCGGCGGCTCGACGAGCTCGCAGCCGCCGAGGGCCGTTCGAAGCAGGAAGTCGTGCGGCTCGCGCTGGCCGACCGCTGGGCCAGGCTCCAGAAGGAGGAGGAGCTGTCCGAGGTGCTCGGACGGGTGCTCCCCAAGTACCGGGGTCTGCTCGACAAGCTGGGATCGGCCTGATGGCGCACTGACCGCGCCTCCGTTGTGATCCACTGGTGTCGTGGTCAACTACCTCGACGCCGGCGATCTGCTCGTGCTGGCGACCGCCGTCACCGGCGGCGATCTCGTCGTGCGCGACTTAGGCCTGCTCGACTCCGCTGCTCACCGCCCCAGGGCGACCGTGCTCGGCGTCGAGGCCTACGACACGCTGTGGCTCAAGGCCTCCGCCCTGCTCGACTCCATCGTCCGCACCCGCCCCCTGTCCGAGGGCAACTGGCGCCTCGGCTGGGTGGCCGCCGTGACGCTGTGCGACATCAACGGCTGGTGGATCGAGGCCGAGGAGGACGACGCCCTCGAACTCGTCCGCTCCCTGGGGCGCGAGCAGGTCGACGTCCCCGGCATGGCCGCCCACCTGGAGGCGTGGGGCGTGCCCAAGGACGGCTGACCTGCCGGAGGTCGCGGGCCCGAAGGCGCGCGCGGCGAAACCCCAGGCGGGCGCGGAACCACCGCAGCGGGGGCGTTGACCGGGAACCGGGTCGGGTCCCTACCGTTCCGGGCGTGACGATCTCGATCGCCCAGGCCGCGGAGCGCAGCGGCCTGTCCATCGACACCCTGCGCTACTACGAGCGGATCGGGCTGCTTGACCCGCCCGCCCGCGACGCGGGCGGCAGGCGCGACTACAGCGAGGACGACCTCAGCTGGCTGGCCTTCCTGACCAGGATGCGCGCCACCGGGATGCCGATCAAGATGATGCGCGAGTACGCCCAGCTGCGGCACCGCGGCGACCCCGGCGCGGCCCGGCGGCGGCAGATCCTCGTGGAGCACCGGACGGCGGTGCGCGAGCGCGTGGCCGAGCTGAACGCCTGCCTGGAGGTGCTCGACTACAAGATCGAGCACTACGGCAGCCTGGAGCGCACGTTCGTGGAAGGCATCACCAGGGGCGCCACCGCCTGAGCGGGCCCCTGGGCAGCGGAAACGCAGGCACACGGACGGGGGACGGGCGAGGGGCGGGCGCGCGCGCCGAGTTGCCGCGTGATCGCTGATGGATAACATCGGCCCTGCGCGATGCCGCAGCCCAGGCTGCGACTGCCGCGATCCCGCCCCTGTCTCGCCGGCAGGGAGTGAGCCGGGGGAGCGAGCAGGTCCGCCCAGCACCGCGCACGCACCGCGCTGCACCACGCTCGCACAGGTCGCCGCCCGCGCTCACCGGGAGGCCGAACCGTCGCGAGGTGGTCATGGCCGCGCACTGGGCCGCGCTGCTCGTCCTGCTCCCGCCCCTGATCGGCCTCGCGCGCCACTGGCTCGTGCTGCGCTTCTTCCGCCGCGTCTACGAGCACGGCGGCGCCAAGGACCTCAAGGCCGCCGCCGAGGCCGTCCGCCGCACCAGGCCGTGGACCGCCGACCTCCAGACCCGGCGTCCCGGCGCCAGCGCGCCCCGTCCGGACCCGCCCCCGAGGGGGGACCGCCTGCCCGCCCGGCGCTCGGTGCGCAAGACTAGGGGCGTCCCCCCGCAAAGCGCGCTGGAGCGCCCGTCGAACCGGGGGGACGGCAACGGGGAGTGACCGGCGCGCAACCGGTGACCGCCCGGCGCGTCCTTGCAAGTGACAGGAGGGAGTCATGGACACTCGCAGCATCGCCACGATGGCGCGCAACCGCCGGATCATCTGGGGTGGCGGCGTCGGCCTCGCGGTCGGCCTGATCGGCTTCCCGCTGGTGCTCATGAGCGTGTGGCCCGGCGTCGACCACAGCCCGTGGAGCATCAACACGATGGTCCTCGCGGCCGGGGTCACCCTGTGCACGCTCAGCTACATCGGGATCCGCCTGGCGGTCTCGGCCTTCACCGACGACCGGGTCTCGCCGCCGGACAACCGGCCCTACCTGGTGGCCGGTGGTGCGGCGGCGATCGCCGTGCTCTGCCTGGTCATCGCGGTCATGGGCTGACCCTGGAGCCCTCCGCCGGACCGCGCGCGGCCGGCCTCAGTCGGCCAGCAGGTCCGACACGCGCCCGCGCAGGGCGCCCAACCGCTCACCCGCTCGGGCACGGGCCGGGGCCAGGTCGGCGGGGTCCGCCACGGGCTCCACGACCTCCAGGTAGGCCTTCAGCTTCGGCTCCGTGCCCGAGGGGCGCACCACGACCCGCACGCCGTCCTGCGTCAACCGCACGACGTCCGCGCCGGGCAGCAGGTCCTCGAACGCGAACCCCTCCGGCGGCGACTGCCGCAGCCGCGCCATGAGCGCCCCGATCCGGCTCAGGTCGGTGAAGCGCAGCGACACCTGGTCGGTCAGGTGCAGCCCGTGCTCCAGCGCCAGCTGGTCCAGCGCGTCCAGCAGCGTGCGCCCCGACGCCTTCAGCGTGGCCGCCAGGTCGCAGGCCACCACGGCCGCCGAGATGCCGTCCTTGTCGCTGACGTGCGCCGGGTCGACGCAGTGCCCCAGCGCCTCCTCGTACGCGTACACCAACCGCTCACCGGCCCGCACCAGCCACTTGAACCCGGTCAGCGTCTCCGCGTACCGGGCCCCGTGCGCCTGCGCGACGCCGCGCAGCAGCGAGGACGACACGATCGTCGTGGCCACCAGCGGGTCGGGCTCCTCGGTGGTGCTCAGCACCAGCGACCCGAGCAGCACGCCCGTCTCGTCGCCGCGCAGCATCCGCCACGACCCGTCCCGCTCCCGCACGCCCAGCGCGCACCGGTCCGCGTCCGGGTCCAGCGCGATCGCCAGGTCCGCGTCGACCTGCGCGGCCAGCTCCAGCAGCCGGTCCGCCGCGCCGGGCTCCTCCGGGTTCGGGAACGCCACGGTCGGGAAGTCCGGGTCGGGCACGGCCTGCGCGCGCACCACGTGCACGTCGGTGAACCCGGCCCGGCTCAGCGCCTCCACGGCGGTCGCGCCGCCCACCCCGTGCATCGGGGTCAGCGCCACCCGCAGCCCGCGCGCGGACCCGCGCGGCAGCGACGACACCCGGCCCAGGTACTCGTCCAGCTCGTCCTCGGACACCTCGGTCCACGACTCGCTGGACGGCACCGACACCGCCGCCGCCACCTCGGAGATCGCCACCTCGATCTGCCGGTCGGCGGGCGGCACGATCTGCGAGCCGCCCTCCAGGTACAGCTTGTAGCCGTTGTCGGCGGGCGGGTTGTGCGAGGCGGTGATCTGCACGCCCGCCACCGCGCCGTGCCGCCGCACCAGGAACGCCACCAGCGGCGTCGGCAGCGGCCGGGGCAGCAGCCGCACGGTGAACCCGGCGGCGGCCAGCACCCCGGCCGCCGCGCGCGCGAAGTCCTCCGAGCCGTGCCTGGCGTCCCGGCCGACGAACACCAGGCCGCGCGCCCCGCCGCCCTGCTCGGCCAGCCACCGGGCCACCCCGGCGGTCGTGCGCACCACGACGGCCCGGTTCATCCCGTTCGGCCCGGCCCGCACCGGCCCGCGCAGCCCGGCGGTGCCGAACGTCAGCGGCCCGGACATCCGGTCGGCCAGCTCCTCCAGCGCCGCCGGGTCGCCGCCCATCGCCCCGGCCAGGACGCGCTGCAGCTCGGTGCGCGCCTCCATGTCCGGGTCGTCGGCGATCCAGCGGAACGCGGCGTCGCGCAGCGCGGGGGACAGCGTCATGCCCGCTCCACCAGCTCCCGCAGCAGCGCGCCCATGCGGCTCGCGGCGGCCTGGCCCGCCTCCAGGACCTCCTGGTGGTTCAGCGGCTCGCCGGTGATGCCCGCCGCCAGGTTCGTCACCAGGGACAGGCCGAACACCTCCACGCCCTCGGCGCGCGCCGCGATGGCCTCCAGCACCGTGGACATGCCGACCAGGTCGGCGCCCATGGTGCGCAGCATCCGGATCTCGGCGGGGGTCTCGAAGTGCGGGCCGGGCAGACCGGCGTACACGCCCTCCTCCAGGGAGGGGTCGATGCCGCGCGCGATCTCGCGCAGGCGCGGCGAGTACAGGTCGGTCAGGTCCACGAACCGGGCGCCCACCAGCGGGGACGACGCGGTCAGGTTCAGGTGGTCGCTGATCAGCACCGGCTGGCCCACCGACATGCCCTGGCGCAGGCCGCCCGCGGCGTTGGTCAGCACCACGGTCTTCACGCCCGCGGCGGCGGCGGTGCGCACGCCGTGCACGACCTTGGTGATGCCCTTGCCCTCGTAGCCGTGCGTGCGGCCCAGCACGACCAGCGCGTTCTTGTCGCCCACCCGCACCGAGCGGATGGTGCCGCCGTGCCCGACGGCGGTGGGGGCCTCGAAGCCGGGCAGCTCGCCCATGGGGATCTCGGCCTGCGCCTGGCCGATCAGGTCGGCGGCGGGCCGCCACCCGGAGCCGAGGACGACGGCGATGTCGTGCCGGTCGACCCCGGTCCTCTCGCTCAGCGCCCGCGCCGCGTCGGCGGCGAGCGCTTCCGGACTGGTGTTCTCACTCTTGGCGGTCACCGCGGGAGCCTAACTCCCGCCGGGGGCGGTCGCCGCAGGTCACCCGATCACGGTCAGCGTGGGCGCGATCGAGTCGAACAGCTGCTCCCGGCCCTGCTCCTCCTGCTCGGTCGGGAACACCACCTCCACCACCCACAGGTCGTTGCCCCTGGGCAGCACCCGCGCGTAGTGCGAGCGCCGGGTCTGGGCCGAGCCCGTCCCGGCGCGGGACTGCCCGTCGCGCGGGTGCTCGACGGTGTTGTAGCTGTACTGGACCGCGCCGTCCCGCCCGGCGTTCGGCAGCGGCTCGGTGGGCTGCTTCTCCTGGCCGGGGAAGTAGTTGTCCCCGCCCCAGCGCCCGGCCACCAGGTCCAGGTAGTTGTCCACGCTCAGGCCGGGGAAGAAGTCCGGGAACCGCTCGACCGTTACCTGCCAGCTGCCGGACGGGTCCACCAGCAGCACGGCGGTGCTGTTGGCCACGCCGCCGTTGCCGCTCTGCGTCACGAACGAGGTCCAGTCCGAGCCGACGTCGATGGTGAACCCGGCGCCCCGGTCGCCCTCCTTGGTGGCCGCGCGCAACTCCCGGCGCACCAGCGACACGGTCACCGTCGCGGGCGCGGACGGGGTGCGCTCGGCGCTCGACGCGGCGGGCGGGAGCAGCGGCCTGCCCGCCGCCGCGAGGGTCAGCACGAACCCGGAGCCCGCCCCGACGGCGAACAGCACGGTCGCCGCCAGCGCCAGCAGCACCGTGGCCAGCCCGGAGCGGCGGGCCGGGGGAGCGTCCGGGAAGTCGTACCCCTCGTCGTAGTCCGCGCCGTAGTCCTCGCCGTAGTCCGCGCCGTACTCGTGCGGGTGGTCGGTGACCTCGTGCGGCCCCGAGCGGCCCGACGAGCCGCCGGACAGCAGGAACGGCAGCGGGCCGGGGTCGGCGGCCAGCGGCGCGTCCGGCGCGGGCTCGGCGGAGCGCAGCCTCACCGGCTCGGGCCGCACCACCTCCACCACCGGTCTGGGCTCCGCGCCCTCCTCGAACGGGAAGCCGTCGGCGTCCGGCAGCAGCGGGCGCACCAGCCTGCGCACCTCGGACAGCGGCAGCCGCTCGGCCGGGTCCTTGCGCATCAGCCCGCCGACCACCTCGGCCAGCTCGCCGCACACGTCCGTGGACGGCACGTCGCCGTGCACCACCTGGTTGATGGTCTGCAGCGGGTTGTCGCCCTCGTAGGGCAGCTGGCCGGTCATCGCCGCGAACAGCGTCGCGCCCAGGCTCCACTGGTCGACCGCCTGCGTGACGACCCCGTCGGTGGCGATCTCCGGCGCGATGAACGCGGGCGTGCCCAGCGCGATGCCGCGCGAGGTCATGGTCGCCTCGGCCATGTTGCGGGCGATGCCGAAGTCGGTCAGCTTCACCCGGCCGTCCGCGGCGACCAGCACGTTGCCCGGCTTGACGTCCCGGTGCGTGATGCCCGCCCGGTGCGCGGCGTCCAACCCGGACGCGACCGCGTGCGCCACCACCGCCCCCTGCTCGGCGGTCAGCGGCCCGCAGCGGCGCACCACCTCCGCCAGCGACTCGGACGGCACCAGCTCCATCACCACGTACGGGTCGCCGTCGACCTGCACCACGTCGTAGATCGTCACCAGGTTCGGGTGGGCCAGCTGCGCGGCGGCGCGGGCCTCGCGCAGCGTGCGCTCCCGCAGCACCGCCGCCTCCCCGCCCGCCATCCCGGACGGCTGGAAGACTTCCTTCACGGCGACCGCGCGCCGCAGCACCTCGTCGTGCGCGGCCCAGACGGTCCCCATCGACCCGCTGCCCAGCACGTGGTGCAGGCGGTAACGGCCCGCGATGAGGCGCTCACTGTCCACCCGGCCATTGTCCACGAGCCGGGGGCCGCCCCAGCGCCGCTCGCGCCCGCCGCCGCCCGACCGGGCGGCACCGCAGTTCGGACGCCCGCAGCGGTCCCGGAACCCCCTAGCGGCAGGCCTTCCACGACCACGTCCGGGCCTGCGGAACCCCGCGACCGGCCCGCGGGCGCCGGTCACTCTCGGCGGTCGGCCCGCCTCCCACGCGGGTGAGCGCCCGTGCGCCCGGACCCGAGCAGTCCGCACCGGGGGACCAGGGGTCCCCCCAGACCCGCGCTGGCAGGTCGTTCCCGTTCCGGGCGACCGCCGACCCGTTCGGCGCCGTCCGTCGAAAGAGCGCCTAGCCCGCGCGCACGCCCGTCCGCGACACTGCGGGGCATGATTGAGCAGCCGGGCGAGCTGGCGCTGGCCGCCGAGTTCCCCGAACCCGACCGCGAGCGGTGGCTGGGCCTGGTCGAGGGCGTGCTCGGCAAGACCGGCGCCGAGTACGACTCGCTCGTCACCACGACCTACGACGGCATCGCCGTGCAGCCGCTGCACACCGCCGACGAGCCCCTGCCCGCCACCGGCCTGCCCGGCACGTTCCCGTTCACCAGGGGCGGCAGGCCGCAGGGCACCGCGCTGGGCTGGGAGATCCGCCAGCAGCACCGGGAGGCCGACCGCGAGGCGGTCGTGGCCGACCTGGAGAACGGCGTCGGCGCGCTGTGGCTCAGGGGGATCGCCGCCGCCGACCTGGAACCGCTGCTCGCCGAGGTCTACCTCGACCTCGCGCCGGTGGTGCTCGACGCGGGCGCCGACTTCGCCGCGTCCGGCCGGGAGCTGCTGCGGATCTGGGGCGAGCGGTCCGCGCCGGGCAGCGAGCTGGCGGGCAACCTCGGCGCCGACCCGCTCGGCGCCCTCGCCGCCACCGGGCAGGAGCCCGACACCGCCGCCCTGCTCGACCTGCTGCCGCGCCTGGACCCGTTCCCGGCCGCCAGGCTGATCGCCGTCGACGCCCTGCCGCACCACAACGCGGGCGGCTCCGACGCGCAGGAGCTCGGCGCCTCGCTCGCCGCGGGCGTGGCCTACCTGCGGCTGCTCACCGACGCGGGCCTGCCCGTCGCGCGCGCCGCGCGGCTGCTGGAGTTCCGCTACGCCGCCACCGCCGACCAGTTCCTCACCACCGCCAAGCTCCGCGCCGCCCGCAGGCTGTGGGCCCGCGTCACCGAGGTGTGCGGCGAGCCGACCCCGCAGGTCCAGCACGCCGTGACGTCCCCGGCGATGATGACCCGCCGCGACCCGTGGGTGAACATGCTGCGCACCACGATCGCCTGCGCGGGCGCCGGGATGGGCGGGGCCGACGCGATCACCGTGCTGCCGTTCGACCACGCCATCGGCCTGCCCGACGACTTCTCCCGCCGCATCGCCCGCAACACCCAGTCGGTGCTGCTGGAGGAGTCGCGGCTGTCGGCGGTGATCGACCCGGCGGGCGGCTCCTGGTACGTGGAGCGGCTCACCGAGGACCTCGCCAGGGCTGCGTGGCGCTGGTTCCAGGAGATCGAGGCCGAGGGCGGGCTCGCCGCCGCCCTGCGCTCCGGCCTGGTCGCCGACCGGCTCGCCGCCACCTGGGAGCGCCGCCGCGCCAACCTCGCCGACCGCACCGACGCCATCACCGGGGTCAGCGAGTTCCCGAACCTGGGCGAGAAGCCCGTCGTGCGCCGCCCCGCCCCGTCGGAACCCGGCGGCGGGCTGCCCGTCATCCGCTACGCCCAGGACTTCGAGGCGCTGCGCGACCGCGCCGACGCCGCCCCCGAGCGGCCCAGGGTCTTCCTGGCCACGCTCGGACCGGTCGCCGCGCACACCGCCCGCGCCACCTTCGCCGCCAACCTGCTCCAGGCGGGCGGCGTCGAGACCCCGCAGGCCGGTCCCACGAGGACCACCGACGACGTCGTCGCGGCGTTCCGCGCCAGCGGCGCCCGCGTCGCCTGCCTGTGCGGCAGCGAGAGCTCCTACGCGGAGCTGGCCGCCCCCACCGCCGACGCCCTGCGCGCGGCGGGCGCCGAGCGCGTCCTGCTCGCGGGCAAGCGCTCCGACGCGACCGTCGACGACCACCTGTTCCTGGGCTGCCCCGCGCTGGACGTGCTCGGGCGCACCTTCGAGTCCCTCGGAGTCCCGCGATGATCCCCGACTTCAGCCGGGTCGACCTCGGCGAGCCGACCGGCCCCGACGACCGGGCGCGGTGGCAGGCCGCGCTGCAGGAGGCCACCGGCAAGGGCGCCGACGCGCTCGCCTGGGAGACCCCGGAGGGCATCGGCGTCAAACCGGTCTACACCGCCGAGGACCTGGCGGGCCTGGACTTCCTGCGCACCTACCCCGGCGTCCCGCCGTACCTGCGCGGCCCGTACCCGACCATGTACGTCAACCAGCCGTGGACCATCCGGCAGTACGCCGGGTTCTCCACCGCCGAGGAGTCCAACGCCTTCTACCGCCGCAACCTCGCGGCCGGGCAGAAGGGCCTGTCGGTCGCGTTCGACCTGGCCACCCACCGGGGCTACGACTCCGACCACCCGCGCGTGGCGGGCGACGTGGGCATGGCGGGCGTGGCCATCGACTCCATCTACGACATGCGCCAGCTCTTCGACGGCATCCCGCTGGACCGGATGAGCGTGTCGATGACCATGAACGGCGCGGTGCTGCCCGTGCTGGCGCTGTACGTCGTGGCCGCCGAGGAGCAGGGGGTGGAGCCGGCGAAGCTGGCCGGGACCATCCAGAACGACATCCTCAAGGAGTTCATGGTCCGCAACACCTACATCTACCCGCCGAGGCCGTCGATGCGGATCATCTCCGACATCTTCGCCTTCACCTCGCGGTCCATGCCGAAGTTCAACTCCATCTCCATCTCCGGCTACCACATGCAGGAGGCCGGGGCGACCGCCGACCTGGAGCTGGCCTACACGCTCGCGGACGGCGTCGAGTACCTGCGCGCAGGCCGCGGCGCCGGGCTGGACGTGGACGCGTTCGCGCCCCGGCTGTCGTTCTTCTGGGCCGTGGGCATGAACTTCTACATGGAGATCGCCAAGCTCCGCGCCGCCCGGCTGCTGTGGGCCAAGCTGGTCAAGGGCTTCGAGCCGAGGTCGCCGAAGTCGCTGTCGCTGCGCACGCACTGCCAGACCTCCGGCTGGTCGCTGACCGCGCAGGACGTGTTCAACAACGTCGCCCGCACCTGCGTGGAGGCGATGGCCGCCACCCAGGGCCACACCCAGTCGCTGCACACCAACGCGCTCGACGAGGCGCTGGCGCTGCCCACCGACTTCTCCGCCCGGATCGCCCGCAACACCCAGCTGCTGATCCAGCAGGAGTCCGGCACCACGCGGGTGATCGACCCGTGGGGCGGCAGCGCGTTCGTGGAGCGGCTCACCCACGACCTCGCGCACCGGGCGTGGGCGCACATCACCGAGGTGGAGGCGGCGGGCGGCATGGCCGCCGCGATCGACGCGGGCATCCCCAAGCTGCGCATCGAGGAGGCCGCCGCCCGCACCCAGGCGCGCATCGACTCCGGCAGGCAGCCGGTGATCGGCGTCAACAAGTACCTGGTGGACGCGGACGAGCAGATCGAGGTGCTCAAGGTCGACAACGCGGGCGTGCGGGCCAGCCAGCTCGCGAAGCTGGAGCGGCTGCGCGCCGAGCGCGACCAGTCCGAGGTGGACGCCTCGCTGGACGCGCTCACCCGCGCGGCGGGCGCCGACACCGGTGGCGCGGCGGGGAACCTGCTGGAGCTGGCCATCTCCGCCGCCCGCGCCAAGGCCACGGTCGGGGAGATCTCCGAGGCCCTCGGCAAGGTCTGGGGACGCCACTCCGCCCAGATCAGGACCATCACCGGCGTGTACCGCGAGGAGGTCGGGGCCGTGTCCAACGTGGAGGGCACCCGCGCACTGGTCGCCGCGTTCGCCGAGGAGGAGGGCCGCCGCCCGCGCGTCCTGGTCGCCAAGATGGGGCAGGACGGGCACGACCGCGGCCAGAAGGTGATCGCGACCGCGTTCGCCGACCTCGGCTTCGACGTCGACGTCGGCCCGCTGTTCCAGACCCCGGACGAGGTGGCGCGGCAGGCCGTGGAGGCCGACGTGCACGTGGTCGGCGTGTCCTCGCTGGCCGCGGGCCACCTGACCCTGGTGCCCGCGCTGCGCGAGGCGCTGGCCGGGCTGGACCGGGACGACATCATGATCGTGGTCGGCGGCGTGATCCCGCCGCAGGACTTCGCGGCGCTGCGGGAGGCGGGCGCGTCGGCGATCTTCCCGCCCGGCACGGTCATCGCCGAGGCCGCCGCCGACCTGCTGCGCGAGCTGTCGGCCAGGCTCGGGCATGGCTAGGCGGCTCACCGCGGCCGAGTACGCCGAGGGGGTGCTGGGCGGCAGCAGGGCCGTGCTCGCCCGCGCCATCACCCTGGTCGAGTCCACCCGGCCGGACCACCGCGAGCTGGCGCAGGAGCTGCTGGTCGAGCTGCTGCCCCGCTCCGGCGGCGCGCACCGGGTCGGCATCACCGGGGTGCCGGGCGTCGGCAAGTCCACGTTCATCGACGCCTTCGGCACCATGCTCACCGAGCGCGGCCACCGGGTCGCGGTGCTGGCCGTCGACCCGTCGTCCACCCGCACCGGCGGCAGCATCCTCGGCGACAAGACCCGCATGGCCCGGCTGTCGGTGGACCAGCGCGCGTTCATCCGGCCCTCGCCGACCTCCGGCACGCTCGGCGGCGTCGCCAAGGCCACCCGCGAGTCGATCGTGCTGGTGGAGGCGGCCGGGTACGACGTGGTGCTCGTGGAGACCGTGGGCGTCGGGCAGTCCGAGACGGCGGTGGCGAACATGACGGACTGCTCGCTGCTGCTCACCCTGGCCCGCACCGGCGACCAGCTCCAGGGCATCAAGAAGGGCGTGCTGGAGCTGGCCGACGTGGTCGCGGTCAACAAGGCGGACGGCGAGCACGCGCTGGAGGCCCGCAAGGCGGCCCGCGAGCTGGCGGGCGCGCTGCGGCTGCTGCGCGCGCACGACGCGCCGTGGCACCAGCCGGTGCTCACCTGCAGCGGGCTCGACGGGACCGGGCTGGACGAGGTGTGGCGGCAGGTGGAGAAGCACCGGGCCGCGCTGGAGGAGGCCGGGCTGCTGGCCCGGCGGCGCAGCGACCAGCAGGTCGGGTGGGCGTGGGCGATGGTGGAGGACCGGGTGCTCGGCGGGCTGCGGGCCGATCCGGGCGTGCGCGCGGAGGCCCCCGAGCTGGAGCTGGCGGTGCGGGAGGGGCGGCTCACCGCCACCCTCGCGGCGGAACGCATCCTCGAACTATTCACTCGCCGTTGAGAATCACTGGTTCAGGTGACCACTGACAGTGGTAACCAGACGGTGCGATGACTAGTCTGAGTAACCATGTGGCGTTCTGTGCTCGCGGTGTGGCTCTTCGCGGTCGTCTGCGCTGTCGGCACGCCCGCCACAGCGGCGGCGACGCCGGAGCCGCAGGTCAGCGCGCTCTCCGCCCCGGTGGTGGACGCGCGCCTCCAGCAGCCGGGGGACACCCCCGCGCCCGGTGGCACCGAGACCGGGGCCCCCGCGCCGACCGGGACCGAGACCGGCCAGCCCTCGGGCGACCAGTCACCCGGAGTCAGCAGCGAGACCAAGCGCAAGCTGTGGCTCGGCGCGATCGCGCTGCTCCTGTTCGGCGGCGTCTTCTGGCGCAACAAGCGCAAGTGGGACCGGCGCAAGTCGTAGTCGCGGCGACCTCCGGCGCGCGGCCCCGACGCGGGCCGCGCCCGTCCGACCCGCCGTCGAACCGGTCACCGAACGACGGCGTGTCGGTCACCCCGCCGTGGTGGCGCGGTTCACCCCACGACCCGTTCCGGCGGCCCGGCGCAGGTCACGGCCCTCCCATCCAGTGGGAGGCCGGTCTCTCAGCTGCTGGGAGCAGTCGGGCGGTATATGGTCCCCTGACAGGTGCACCGGCGCGCTTGATCGGTCTGACCGAACTTCGTCGCACCGTTTGGCGCACCCCCGTGACCGGCCGCCGGTTGATCAAGGTGGGGAGCGTCACGCCCGCCGGGGCTGGTGCAGGATGGACGCAAATGGGTACCGACTTCAAGAAGCGCACGCGCTCGGCGGTCGAGCGCCACTCCGACGCGCTGGTCGCCCTGTCCCACAGCATCCACGCCGAGCCCGAGCTGGCGTTCCAGGAGCACCGCAGCGCCGCCAAGGTCGCCGACCTCCTGGAGGGCTCCGGCTTCGAGGTGGAGCGCGGCACGGCGGACCTGGAGACGGCCTTCACCGCCACGTGCGGCAGCGGTGACCTGGTCGTGGCGCTGTGCGCCGAGTACGACGCCCTCCCCGAGGTGGGCCACGCCTGCGGCCACAACGTGATCGCCGCCGCGTCCACCGGCGCGGGCCTCGCGCTGCGCGACCTCGCCGACGAGCTGGGGCTGACCGTCAAGGTGATCGGCACCCCGGCCGAGGAGGTCGGCGGCGGCAAGGTCCTGATGCTGGAGCGCGGCGCGTTCGACGGCGTCGGCCTGGCGATGATGGTCCACCCCGCCCCCTACGAGGCGGTGGCGGCCCGCTCGCTCGCGCTCACGGACCTGGAGGTCCGCTACACCGGCCGCCCCTCGCACGCCGCCGCCGCGCCCCACCGGGGCATCAACGCGGGCGACGCGCTCACCGTCGCGCAGGTCGCCATCGGACTGGCCAGGCAGCACTTCGAGCCCGGCCAGATGATCAGCGGCGTCGTGACCAGGGGCGGGGCCGCCCCCAACATCATCCCCGCGCACACCTCAGCCGTGTACGACCTGCGAGCCGACGACCTCGACTCGCTCACCGGCCTGGAGGAGCGCATCAGGAACTGCTTCCGCGCGGGAGCGGTGGCGACCGGCTGCGACCACGAGGTCGTGCAGGTCTCGCCCCCCTACGCGGAGCTGACCCCTGACCAGTGGCTCGCGGACGCCTACCGGCGCGCTGCAACGGAACTGGGCAGGAACCCGATGAGTCCCGAAGAGGAACAGCGGGAGAAGATCGGCAGCACGGACATGGGCAACATCACCCGCGCGCTGCCGTCGATCCACCCGACCATCGCAATCGACTGCGGAGACGCGGTGAACCACCAAATCGAGTTCGCTACTGCCTGCGCGTCGGCTTCCGCCGACCGCGCCCTGCTCGACGGGGCGCTCGCCCTCGCCTGGACCGCGATCGCCGCGGCGTCCGACGCCGACCAGCGGGCCAGGTTGATCGCCGGGGCGGTGGGGGCGTCGTGACGATCCTCGACTCGCGTCCCGAACTGCCGAGTGAGAAGGGCTCCGAAGTGCTGCTGACCGAGCGCGGGGTCAGCATTGCCCCTGTGGACGACCTGGGTGAGGGCCGAGGCCCCTCGTGGCTGGACGACTGGCTGTCGGCGAACGGGTCCGAGGTCATCGCCTGGCGGCGGCACATCCACGCGCACCCGGAGCTGTCCCGCAAGGAGTACCGCACCACCGAGCTGATCGGCGACGTGCTGCGCTCGGCAGGGCTCAAGCCCAGGGTGCTGCCCGGCGGCACCGGCCTGGTGTGCGACGTGGGCAGCGGCCCCCGGTGCGTGGCGCTGCGCGCCGACATCGACGCCCTGCCGCTGCGCGAGAACACCGGCGCGCCGTACGCGTCCGAGGTCGACGGGGTGTCCCACGCGTGCGGCCACGACGCCCACACGACGGTGCTGCTGGGCGCGGCGCTGGCGCTGGCGTCGGCCACCGAGCTGCCCGGCCGGGTGCGGCTGGTGTTCCAGCCCGCCGAGGAGATCATGCCCGGCGGCGCGCTCGACGTGCTCGCGGCAGGCGGCCTCGACGGGGTCGAGCGGATCTTCGGCCTGCACTGCGACCCCCGGCTCCAGGCCGGGCGGATCGGCACCAGGGTCGGCGCGATCACGTCCGCGTCGGACCTGCTGGAGCTGCGCCTGACCTCCCCCGGCGGCCACACCTCCCGCCCGCACCTGACCGCCGACCTGGTGCACGCGCTCGGCACGGTGATCACCGGGCTGCCGACGCTGCTGTCGCGCCGGGTCGACCCGAGGTCCGGCACGGTGCTCGTGTGGGGCGCGGTGCACGCGGGCGAGGCGGCCAACGCGGTGCCGCAGGACGGCGTGCTGCGCGGGACCCTGCGCACCGGCGACCGGGACATCTGGGCCGAGCTGGAGCCGCTGGTCAAGGAGCTGGTGTCGTCCCTGCTGGCCCCGCTGGGCGTCGGCTTCGACCTGCACCACCGCAGGGGCGTGCCGCCCGTGGTGAACGACCGCGAGTCGACCATGCTGCTGCGCGCGGGCATCGAGGCCGCGCTGGGCGAGGACGCGCTGGCGGGCACCCAGCAGTCGTCGGGCGGCGAGGACTTCGGCTGGTACCTGGAGCACGTGCCGGGCTCGTTCGCGCGCCTGGGCGTGTGGGACGGCGAGGAGCCCCCGCGCGACCTGCACCAGCCGACGTTCAACCTGGACGAGCGGGCGCTGATGGTCGGCGTGCGCGTCATGGTGCACACGGCGCTGGCGGCGCTGGCCTAGTCGGTCCCGCACCCGCCCCGCCACCGCGTCCGGTGGCGGGGCGGGGTGCTGTCCGCGGACTCGCCGTTCGGGTCCGCGCGTCAGGCGTCGGGGCTGTTCGGTCAGCGGGCCGCGTCGGTGAGGCCGACGAGCTCGGGGCGCTTCTCGGGCCTGCCCCGGTCCAGGACCTCGTGCAGCCAGCCGTAGGCGGTGAAGCCGCCTTGGCGGAGACGCAGTGCGTGTCCGTGCCGAGGGCGATCTCCTGCTCGTCCACCAAGCCGCCCTCGTCCTCGTCGAACCCGAGCTCCGTCGCGGTCATCCCGTCCCCCCTCTCCCGGCCAGGTCCCAGCCGTCGGCCTGCCACGCCGGGTGCGCCGCCGCCGACAGCCACAGCGCCACCGCCGTCAGGCCGATCAGCCAGACCGCCGCGGCGTGCGTCCGCGGGACCTCGCGCGGCAGGCCCCGGTCGACCTCGGACGCGCCCAGCCGCGCGACCACCCCGAGCCCGGCGGCGACCACGACCAGCGCGGGCCGGCACAGCCGCGGCAGCACGGCGCGCAGCACCCCGGCGTCCCGATCGGCCACCCGCCGCGCGGACACCTCGAACCGCGTCACCAGCGCACCGCCGGACGGTGATCCGGCGCCCAGCGCCCCCCTGCTGGCGGGGGCCCTCACCCGTTCAGCCCCGCCGCCGGTGAGACGCCGCCGCCCGGCCCACGCACGAGGCGCGGACCGGGCGGCGGGAACATCGCTCGGCGGGGGTTCAGCGCGGCATCAGGACACCGGCTCGACCAGCTCCGGCCGCACCTCCGGCGCCGCCGCCCGCACCGCGTCGGCGGCCTGGTCGCTCGGCTCGTCCTGCGAGGCCCGCTCGGCCTCCACTCGCGCCGTGTACACCTCGACCTCGCGCGCGATCGCGGCCTCGTCCCAGCCCAGCACCCCGGCCATCAGCCCGGCCACGGCCTCGGCCGACTCGACGCCCCGGTGCGGGTACTCGATCGAGATCCGGGTGCGCCTGGTCAGCACGTCCTCCAGGTGCAGCGCGCCCTCGTGCGAGGCCGCGTACACCACCTCGACCTGGAGGTAGTCCGGCGAGCCGGGGATCGGCTTGAGCAGCTCCGGCGAGTCCGCCGCCAGCGCCAGCACCTCGTGCACCAGCGAGCCGTACCGGTCCAGCAGGTGCCGCACCCGGTACGGGTGCAGGCCGTGCTCGGCCGCCAAGTGGTCGGCCTGGTTCACCAGCGCGTGGTACCCGTCCGCGCCCACCAGCGGCACCTTGTCGGTGATCGACGGCTGGATGCGGCCGGGCAGGTCGACCGACGCCGCGTTCACCGCGTCCGCGCCCATCACCCGGTAGGTGGTGTACTTGCCGCCCGCGATCGCGACCAGGCCGGGGGCGACCCGCGCCACCGCGTGCTCGCGCGACAGCTTCGACGTGGACTCGCTCTCCCCGGCCAGCAGCGGTCGCAGGCCCGCGTACACGCCCTCGATGTCCTCGTGCGCCAGCGGCGTCGCCAGCACGCTGTTGACCTGGGCGAGCAGGTAGTCGATGTCGGCCTTGGTGGCGGCCGGGTGCGACAGGTCCAGGTTCCAGTCCGTGTCGGTGGTGCCGATGATCCAGTGGTTGCGCCACGGGATCACGAACAGCACGGACTTCTCGGTGCGCAGGATCAGCCCGGTCTCGGACACGATCCGGTCCCTGGGCACCACGATGTGCACGCCCTTGCTGGCCCGCACCCGGAACCGGCCCCGGCTGCCGGACAGCCGCTGCAGCTCGTCGGTCCACACGCCGGTCGCGTTGATCACCGCGTGCGCCCGGACGTCGGTCTCCCGGCCGTCCTCCACGTCGCGCACCCGCACGCCGGACACCCGGTCCGACTCGTGCAGGAAGTCGATGACCTGCGTCGACGACCGCACGACCGCGCCGTAGTGGGCGGCGGTGCGCCCGACCATCATGGTGTGCCGCGCGTCGTCGGCCTGCGCGTCGAAGTAGCGGATGCCGCCGATCAGCGCGTCCTGCTTGAGCGAGGGCGCCAGCCGCAGCGCGCCCGAGCGGCTCAGGTGCTTCTGGCCGGGCACCGAGCGCGCGCCGCCCATGGTGTCGTACATCAGCAGCCCGGCGGCGGTGTACGGCCGCTCCCACACCCGGTTCGTCAGCGGGTACAGGAAGCTCACCGGCTTGACCAGGTGCGGCGCGATCTTGGTGAGCATCAGCTCCCGCTCGCGCAGCGCCTCCCTGACCAGGCCGAACTCCAACTGCTCCAGGTAGCGCAGGCCACCGTGGAAGAGCTTGCTCGACCGGCTGGACGTGCCCGACGCGAGGTCGCGGGCCTCCACCAGGGCGACCTTCAGGCCCCTGGTGGCGGCGTCCAGGGCCGCGCCGACGCCGACCACGCCGCCGCCGACGATCACCAGGTCGAAGGTCTCCTCACCGAGCCTGCGCCACGACCGCTCCCGGTCCTCGGGACCGAGCCTGCCCGTTGCGGAGGTTCGTGACGGGTTGCGCGTGGCCACTGGAAAGCGCCTCCTCGACGTGCTGTCCGACCGGTGGCCGCGCGCCCTCGGCGGCGCCGCCGGATCGTCCTAGCTGGACTGACACCCCCACGGTACCCGCTGTTGTGTCCGGTATGGACAAGTCGATCATGGCGATTTAACGTCACACTCCGTGGGATGGGCGACGACGCCGAGCCCGGCTGGTCGCCGTCCACCTGCACGAGAGGAGGTACGGCGACATGACCGCCGGTTCGATCTTCGTCTGGGAGACGCTCGGCACCGCCCTGCTCATCCTGCTGGGCGCGGGCGTCGTGGCCAACGTGACGCTCAAGGACTCGCTCGGCAAGGGCGGCGGCTGGCTGCTGGTCAACTTCGGCTGGGGTCTCGCCGTGTTCGTGGGCGCCAGCGTCTCGGCCCCCAGCGGGGCGCACCTCAACCCGGCCGTCACCCTCGGCCTGGCCGCCGCGGGCAAGACCGAGTGGGCCGACGTGCCGGTCTACTTCGCGGGGCAGATGATCGGTGCCATGCTCGGCGCGACGCTGGCCTGGCTGGCCTACAAGAAGCAGTTCGACAACCACGACGACCCGGCGGGCACCAGGGGTGTCTTCTGCACCGGGCCGACCGTCGCCAGCGCGCCGTGGAACGTGCTCACCGAGGTGATCGGCACGTTCGTGCTGGTCATCTGGATCCTGCTCAGCCCCGGCGTCGAGCTGGCCGCCGACGGCACCCCCAACTTCGGCAACTCCGCCCTGGGCTACGCGGGCGTGGCGTTCCTCGTCATCGGCCTCGGCGCCTCCCTCGGCGGCCCCACCGGCTACGCCATCAACCCGGCCCGCGACCTCGGCCCCCGCATCGTCTACGCGCTCCTGCCGATCAAGGGCAAGGGCAGCGCCGAGTGGGGCTACTCCTGGATCCCGGTGGTCGGGCCGCTGATCGGTGGCGCGCTCGCCGCACTCCTGTACCTGGCACTCCCGGTCTGACCGGGCCTCATCCGACGACGAAGGGCCACTGATGACGAAGTACGTCGCCGCCATCGACCAGGGCACGACCTCCACCCGGTGCATGGTCTTCGACCACTCCGGGCGGGTCGTCGCGGTCGACCAGAAGGAGCACGAGCAGATCTTCCCGAAGGCGGGGTGGGTCGAGCACGACGCCGAGGAGATCTGGCTGAACACGCGCCAGGTCGCGGCGGGCGCGCTGGCCAGGGCGGACCTGAACGCCTCGGACCTGGCCGCGGTCGGCATCACGAACCAGCGCGAGACCGCGCTGGTGTGGGACCGGACCACCGGCAAGCCGGTCTACAACGCGATCGTCTGGCAGGACACCCGCACGGACCGCATCTGCGCCGAGCTGGGCGCGCTGGGCGGCGGGCAGGAGCGGTACCGGGCGAAGACGGGCCTTCCGCTGGCCACGTACTTCTCCGGGCCCAAGGTCAAGTGGGTGCTCGACAACGTCGAGGGCGCGCGGGAGCGGGCCGAGGCCGGGGACCTGCTGTTCGGCAACATGGACACCTGGGTGCTGTGGAACCTGACCGGCGGGGTGCAGGGCGGCCTGCACGTCACGGACCCGACCAACGCGTCCCGCACGCTGCTGATGGACCTGGACACCCTGGACTGGGACGCGGAGATCGCGGCCGACATGGGCATCCCGCTGTCGATGCTGCCGGAGATCCGGTCGTCGTCCGAGGTGTACAGCGAGGTCAGGACGCGGGGGGCGCTGGAGGGCGTGCCGATCGCGGGCGTGCTCGGCGACCAGCAGGCGGCGACGTTCGGGCAGGCGTGCCTCTCGCCGGGCGAGGCCAAGAACACGTACGGCACCGGCAACTTCCTGCTGCTCAACACGGGCACCGAGAAGGTGATGAGCGAGAACGGGCTGCTCACCACCGTGTGCTACAAGATCGGCGACAAGGCCCCGGTGTACGCGCTGGAGGGGTCGATCGCGGTCACCGGGTCGCTGGTGCAGTGGCTGCGGGACAACCTGGGCATGATCGGGACCGCGGCGGAGGTCGAGCAGCACGCGCGGACGGTCGAGGACAACGGCGGGGCGTACTTCGTGCCCGCGTTCTCGGGGCTGTTCGCGCCGTACTGGCGGTCGGACGCGCGCGGGGCGATCGTCGGGCTGACCCGGTTCGTGAACAAGGGGCACCTGGCGCGGGCGGTGCTGGAGGCCACGGCGTACCAGTCGCGCGAGGTCATCGACGCGATGAACGCGGACTCCGGCGTGCCGCTGAAGTCGCTGAAGGTGGACGGCGGGATGGTCGTCAACGAGCTGCTGATGCAGTTCCAGGCGGACATCCTCGGGGTTCCGGTGATCCGGCCGGTGGTGAACGAGACCACGGCGCTGGGCGCGGCCTACGCGGCGGGGTTGGCGGTCGGGTTCTGGGAGTCGGAGGACGACATCCGGCAGAACTGGGCCCAGGACAAGCAGTGGGACCCCGCGATGGACGACTCGCTGCGGGAGAAGCAGTACCGGAGCTGGAAGAAGGCCGTGACGAAGACCTTCGACTGGGTGGAGGACGAGGACTGAGCTCGGCCACGGGTGAAGGGCTGCGAGCTGAAGGTCACAAGCTCAAGAGCTGAAGGTCAAGAGCTGAAGGGCACGCCTCGCCGGCGGGGCAGACCTCCAAAAAAGAGGGGGACGAGCCCTGCCGGCTGGTGACCGTTGGTGTGGTGGTCCGGTTTACCACTGCGGTGGGCGGGGTCCCTCTTCTCCGTTTGGCCTCCTTTCAGGCAAGCACGCTCGTCAAGACGCCGTTGGGCACCCCGGTCTTCCGGGCAGTGCGGCGGCATCTTGACAAGCGTGCTCGGGCTTCGCCAGGCCAAACGGAGAAGAGGGACGCGGGATTGGCTGGCTGCGGGCTCGCTGCGCTCGCCCCGCAGCCCGCGAAGCGGTGAGGGGCTCAGTCCAGGTCGTCGTGCCGCATCAGCTGCCGGCCCGCCTCGGTGATCGAGCCCGTCAGCGACGGGTACACCGAGAACGTCGTCGCCAGGTCCTCCACGGTCAGCTGGTTCTGCACCGCCAGCGCGATCGGCAGGATCAGCTCGCTCGCCGTCGGGCCCACGACCACGCCGCCGATCACCACGCCGGTCGCCGGGCGGCAGAAGAGCTTCACGAAGCCGCGGCGCAGGCCCTCCATCTTGGCCCTCGGGTTGGTCGCCAGGGGCAGCATGACGGTTCGGGCCGGGACCTCGCCGGAGTCGATCGCCTGCTGGCTGATGCCGACCGTGGCGATCTCCGGGTTCGTGAACACGTTCGCCGCGACGGTCTTCAGCTTGATCGGGCTCACGCCCTCGCCCAGCGCGTGCCACATCGCGATCCGGCCCTGCATCGCCGCGACCGACGCCAGCAGCAGCACGCCCGTGCAGTCGCCCGCCGCGTACACGCCCGGCACCGTCGTGCGCGACACCCGGTCCACCGGGATGTACCCGCCCTTGCCCAGCTCGACGCCGATCCGGTCCAGGCCGAGGCCCTCGGTGTTCGGGACCGAGCCGACGGTCATCAGGGCGTGGCTCGCCTCGACCACGCGGCCGTCCGCCAGGTGGATCCTCACGCCGTCGCCGGTGTTCTCCACCCGGTCCGCGCGCGCGTGCTTCACCACGGCGGTCCCGCGCTCGGCGAACACGTCCTCCAGCACGGCCGCCGCGTCGGCGTCCTCGTGCGGCAGGACGCGGTCCCGGCTCGACACCATGGTGACCTTCACGCCCAGCTCGGTG
This sequence comes from Actinosynnema pretiosum, assembly GCF_002354875.1. Taxonomy (GTDB): domain Bacteria; phylum Actinomycetota; class Actinomycetes; order Mycobacteriales; family Pseudonocardiaceae; genus Actinosynnema; species Actinosynnema auranticum. Next base: position 7,348,215 of record NZ_CP023445.1, on the reverse strand, counting down.
TACGCCGACGCGAACTCCACGCCCGTCACGCCCGAGCCGATCACCGCCAGGTGCTCGGGCAGCTCCGGCAGGTCGTACAGCTGCCGCCAGTTCAGCACCCGCACGCCGTCCGGCTCCGCGCCCGGCAGCACCCTCGGGGTGGCGCCGGTGGCGATCAGCACGACGTCCGCCTCCAGCACCTCCTCGGACCCGTCCTCGGTCCGCGCCAGCACCCGGTGCTGCGCCAGGCCGCGCTCGTCGTCGCGGAACTCGGCGCTGCCGATGATGATCCGCACGCCCTCGCGCTGGAGCCGCGCCCGCACGTCCGCGGACTGCGCCAGCGCCAGGCCCTTCACCCGACCGTGCACGACGGGGAGCTCGACCGCAGCCTCGGTGTCGTCCGTCCGGATGCCCAGCTCACCCGCGCTGCGGAACGCCGACCGACTGGCGGCGGAGGCGATGAACGCCTTCGACGGCACGCAGTCGTACAGCACGCACGCGCCACCGAGGCCCTCGCGCTCGATGACGGTCACGTCCGCGCCGTGCTGAGCCGCGACCAGCGCCGCCTCGTACCCAGCGGGCCCACCGCCCATGATGACGATGCGGGTCACGGGGGGTTCCTCTCTGTCCAGAAGACAACGGGTGTCCGGATCGACAACCGCTCACAACCGTACGAACCGTACGCGGTCGGGTGTCGCAGCGTGTCGCGCGGTCTTCTCGACCCTCCGGGTGATCTCGATGTCGCTAGGCTGTCGGCGTGCCGCTCTATGCCGCGTACGGGTCCAACATGGACCCGAACCAGATGAAGGAGCGAGCCCCGTACTCCCCCATGGCGGGGACCGGCTGGCTCGTCGGATGGCGTCTGACGTTCGGTGGCGAGGACCTCGGCTGGGAGGGCGCGCTCGCCACCATCGTCGAAGATCCCGACTCCCAGGTGTTCTGCGTCCTCTACGACGTCAGCACCCTCGACGAGTCGAGCCTGGACCGCTGGGAGGGTGCCCTCGGGCTCTACAAGAAGATCAGACTGCGCGTGCAGACCATGGAGGGCTCCGAGGTCGCCTGGCTGTACGTGCTGGACGCCTACGAGGGCGGCCTGCCCTCGGCCCGGTACATCGGCGTGGTGGCGGACGCGGCGGAGGCCGCGGGCGCGCCCGACGACTACGTGGCCGACCTGCGCGTCCGCCCGTGCCGCAGCGTCGGCCCGCAGGGGCCCCAGTGACCCGGTGAGGACCCGGTGACGCGGTGAGCGCGTGACCGGGAGGCGGCCCCGCCCACGGCGGTGGGGCCGCGCGACGGGCCGGTCGCACGACCAGCGGTGTCGCCTGAAGCGGTGAACTTCGGGCACCGGGAACGATCAGCGGGCGATCAGCGGGGGGCTATCATCCGCGCCGCGCCCCCCGCGCCGACCCGCGAGCGCCGCCCGAGGCGGGCCGTCCCGGCTAGGACGGCGTCTCCGCGAGCAGCTCCTCCAGGTGGTGCACCATCCGCCGGAAGTCCACCGGCGCGACCGTGCTCCACGCGACCTGGCCCGGCTGGGCCCGCCGCATCTGCACGTACCGCCCCTCAGGGCCGTCGAAGAACGCCACGACCCGGTCCGGCCGCACCCGCTTGCCCCACTTGTCCCGCCCGGCCGCGCCGAACTGCCCGCGGTTCCCGGCGTCCCGGAACATCTCGGCCAGCACGTGCGCGTCCTCGCCCCGCAGCCCGCGCTCCTTGAGCCCGCGCTCCAGGTCCTCCGGCTCCAGCACGTCCGCCGCGGCGGCCTCCAGGTCGGCGCTGGGCAGGGTCACCGAGTGGCCCGGCCCCGGCCCGAGCGGCGGCACGGCGCTCAGCGCCTCGCGCGGCATCCCCTCGGCGGACGCCGCGCGCAGGGTGATCCGGTCGCCGTCGAGCACCGCCAGCGCGGCGGACTGCCCCTTGGCGGCGACCAGCACCCGCACGCTGCGCCCGTCCAGCCACAGCCTGCCGTCGACCTCGCGCTGCGGCCGGTTCAGCAGGTGCAGCAGGTCCTCCAGGGTGGGGTCCAGGTCCAGCCGCCTGCCGAGGCCGCGCAGCTCCAACCCCTCCCACGCCCGGTCCTCCAGCAGGCGCCGCTCCCCGTCGGTCTTGCCGGGGGAGGGCACCTTGAGCACCAGCGGCATGGTCTCCAGCCGCAGGTGCTCCCAGAGCACGTCGAACTCCAGCGCGGAGATGGTCACCGGGGCGCGCAGCTCGCTCTCGCCCAGGTCGAGGCCGAACGTGGTCATCGGTCGGACTGGTCCTCCCCGATCACCGGGGCCGCGCCCCGGCCGACCCCGTACATGTCGCCGGTCTCCCGCAGGTAGTCGGCGGCGTCGTGCAGCTGCTCCTCTTCCTCCTCGGCGCGGCGACCGCCGAGCCCGCCGAACGGGTCGAACGCCTGCCCCTGCGGGGCGAGCTGGACCGCCCGCCGGTGCGTGGTGTCCCCGCCGTTCTGGTTGGCCGCGCCCGCGAGCGCGCCCGCCGCGCCACCGGGGCCCATGGCCGCCGAGTGCTGCGCGTTGGCGGCGGTGAACGCGCCCAGCTCGCCGGAGCTGATGGCCGTGGTGCCGCTGGTCTGGCCGGGGGCGACCACGTGCAGGCCGTTCACCTCGGCCGCGCGCTGCCCGGTCGTGGTGTCGTGCCGCTCGGAGCCGTGCTGCTCGCCGTCCTTGCCGCGCCCCTTGGCCCCGGTCGTGCCGCCGACCCCGACGCCGCCGGTGGTGGGCTTGGCCGTGCCGGTGGTCTCGGAGCCGCGCGGGCCGGTGCCGCCGTTCGCCGGGTTCGCCTGCGAGACGTGCGTGCTGGAGCCGCCCTTGGTCGTGGTGGTGGCGGGCCTGGTCTCGGTCGTGGGCCTGGTGGCCGGGCGGGTCGCGCCGGGACCGCCCCGGCCGCCGCCGCGCGTGCCGCCGCGACCGCCGACGAGGCCGTGCCCGTAGGACACGCCCGCCGCGTCGCCCCGGACCACGTCGCCCGCGGTGATCGCCACCTGCGGGGGCTGGCTGAACTGGCCGAGGGTCGAGGTGTTCGCGGTCGTGCTGGAGGCGTACGTGGTCATGACGTCGCGGGCGCGCTGCTCGGCGATGTTCTGCGCGCGCTCCTGCACCTCGAAGTCGGTCTGCACGCCCACCAGGTGCGCGAGCCCGGACAGGATCGTGCCGGGGTCCTCGGCCGTCACCTTGACCGGCTCGGGCATGTCCGCGCGGGCCTTGGCGATGTAGTCGGCCTGCATCTGGGTGGAGGCGCGCATGATCACCGCGCCGGTCCTGGCGTGGTCCGCCCACTCGGCGAGCGGGTTGATGCCCGCGCGCGCCTGGTCGGCCGCGAGGCCCTGCCACTGCGCGCCGGAGCGCGCCACGCCCTCCTGGAGCTGCGCGTTGATCTCCACCAGCGCGCCCGCGATCCCCTCCCAGCGCTCCAGCGAGGTGAACGACGCCCTCGGGCCGGGGCCAGAGTTGATCTTCTTGTACAGCTCCTCGTGGCTGTAGCCGCTCCAGCGGTGCCCGTCGGACACAGGAAGCCTCCCCATCGCGCAGGCGGTCAGCAGCCGCCCTGCTGCTCCATCAATCCGCTGTTGTCGTCCTCGATCACCTGGTACTGCCGCTCGACCAGCGTCAGCGCGTCCATCGCCGACTTGAGCTGCCGCTGGTAGCCCTGCAGCGCGTCGAGCGCCGAGTCGCCCGAGTCCACGGAGCGCTCGTTGAACTTCTCCGCGGCCTCGATGCTCACCGGGTCGCCCGCCCACGGGCGCACCCTGACCTCGGTCACGGCCATCTCGATCTGCTGGTCCAGCTTGGACAGCGCGCCGGAGAAGGCGGACTTCAGGCTCGGGATGGCGCTCGGGTCGACGTCCAGGGCCTGCCCGGCTCCGGGGAGGGCACTCCCCGTGCCCGCACCCCTTACGTGGTCATCCTTCGGCATGGCGCTACCTCCCAACGTCATCAGCGCACAGTCACTCTAACCAGAGCGTCCGACAGCGGGGAGTGGGTGTGGGTGACTTCCCCCGCGCGGGTCACTCCCTTTGCCGCAATCCGGTCACCGCGGCTTCGGCCGCCCGCCTCGCGCCCTGGCACAGCACGTCCTGGGGCAGCGGGGTGCTGTTGCCCCCGTCGCGGAACATCACGTCGAGGAACTGGCCCTGCGCCACGTCGACCTCCACGTTGCACACGTCCTCCACGCCGGGGGTGCGCACCACCAGCGCCGGGAACCCGACGACCTCGATGGTCTCCACCTCCACCTGCGCGTAGTCGTCCAGCCACAGCAGCACGCCCTCCCCGGTCACCAGGGCGAGCCGCACCACGTTGCCGCTGACGTTGCTGCGCAGCGAGCAGGCCCGCGCGCCCGCCAGGCTCGTCTCGACGTACTCGTTCTCGGGGTTGTCCAGGCTCAGCTCCCCCCGCTGCTCCTCGTTCAGCAACGAGCACGGCGCCACTCCGTCGAGCGGCATTTCGCTCGGACGGGGGAACAACGATGGGGGAGGGGTGGTGGTCACGCTCAGTGGTTCGTCCACGTGCCCGTCGGCCTTGGGCGCGGGGGACGGGGTCGTGCACGAGACCAGCACCGGCAGCGCCAGGAGCGCGCCGAGCAGAGCACGAGCGGCCTTCACGCGCGCCTACCGCAGCCGGGCGGGGAAAACGCTGTCCCGCCCTCGCGCGAACCCGCTCGGCAGCGGGGAGCGCCCACCCGCGTTGATCTCCACCGGATCCACAGCCCGCGACGCTAGTGCTTTTCCACCGCGAGCAACACCCCGACGTGACCGCCGTCCTGCGGTCTGCTAGTCGGTGGTGAACCCCTCGTGGCGCTCGGCCAGCGCGTCGAGGAACGGCCGGTGGACGTCCGCCGCTCGACCGTCCGGACCGGACTCGACCTCCACCACCCAGTCCGCGTCCTCGGCGTCGTCCTCGCCCGCCAGCAGCTCCTTGTGCACCAGGCACGGCGACCAGCCCGCCGCCAGCAGTTCGGCGGCGACCTCCTCGGCCACGTCCCGGTCGTGCAGCACCAGCAGCACTGGACCGGCCGCGGCGCCCTCCGCGCCCGCGTCCGCGCCGCCCTCCAGCAGCCCGCGCGAGACCAGTGCGTCCCGCAGCGCGGCGGCGTCCGGGGTGTGCGCGGCGTCCAGCCCGGCCGCGCGGGCGCCCTCGGCGTTGCCCGCCGAGTCGTCGCAGAACAGCGTCGCCGACGGCGAGTGCTGGAGCACCCGCAGCGCCCGCCGGAACGCCTCGGGGTCCGGCGCGGCCACCCCCAGCCGCGCGGACGAGACCACGGCGTCGACCTCGCGGTCCAGCCCGAGCGCCGCGAGGTCCGCGCCGATCCGGTCGGTGGCGTTGGTCAGCAGCGCGACCCGGCAGCGCCCGCGCACCGCCCGCACCAGCTCCAGCGCCTCGGGCACCACCTCGCCCACCCTGCTCCACGCCCGCACCGCCGAGGCCGCGACCTCGCCGTCGACCCCCTGGGCCACCAGCGCGCCGACGACCGCGTCCCGCCACCGCGCGTCCGTCTCGGCCCCGACCAGCGCGGGCCCGGCCACCGAGCGGGCGGTCTCCGCGAGCAGCCCGCGCCGCAACCCGTGCGCGTCCTCGATCGGCGCGTCCGGCCCGAACCGGCGCAGCACCCCGTCCAGGTCGAGCAGCAGCAGCGTCGGCGCGCTCACCGCCGCCTGTCCCGGCCGACGAGCAGGAACAGCACCACCGGGATCAGCAGGAACACGAACGGCGACTTCACCAGCCCGGCCAGCAGCACGAACCCGACCAGGACGGCGGGCCCGGCCACCGCCACGTTGACCCCGCGCCGCGCGGGCAGCCCCGGCGGCGGGGGCATCGGCCGCACCGCCGTGGCCGCGCTCAGCGCGGGGTGCGGGTGCGGCAGGTCGGAGAACAGGTCGAGCAGCTCGCCCCGGTTCCTGGCCGCGGTCGCCCGCGCCGTCCGCTCGCCGTACTCGTCCACGTCGAGCCTGCCCGCGCTGAGGTGCTCACCGAGCACGCGCAGCGCGTCCTCGCGCTCGGCGTCGCCGACGCGGATCTCCCGATCACCCACGCCCCGAGCTTATTCCCTCAGCTCGCACAGGACGGCCCCCTGCGCCACCGGCGACCCGGCCTCCACCGCCAACCCGGTCACCACGCCCGCCTTGTGCGCGGTCACGGGGTTCTCCATCTTCATCGCCTCCAGCACCGCGACGAGGTCCCCGGCGGCCACCCGCTGCCCCTCCTCGACGGCGACCTTCACGACCGTGCCCTGCATGGGCGCGGCCACCGCGTCCCCGGAGACCTGCGAGGCGCCGCCCGCGCGCTTCCGCCTCCCGGCCCGCGCGGGCGCGGTGGCCGCGGGTCGGGCGGGGCCACCGCCGAGGTCGCCGGGCAGCACGACCTCGACCCGCCTGCCGCCGACCTCGACCACGACCCGCTGCCGGGGCTCCTCCGCCTCCCCGACCTCGCCGCCGCCCTCGAACGGCGCGATCGAGTTCTCGAACTCGGTCTCGATCCACCGCGTGTGCACCGAGAAGCCCTCCGCGTCCCCCACGAACGCGGGATCGCGCACCACGACCCGGTGGAACGGCAGCACGGTCGCCATCCCGTCCACGACCATCTCGTCCAGCGCCCGCCGCGCCCGCTGGAGCGCCTGCTCCCGGTCCTCGCCGGTCACGACCAGCTTCGCCAGCAGCGAGTCGAACTGCCCGCCCACGACCGTGCCCGCCTCGACCCCGGCGTCCACCCGGACCCCCGGCCCGGACGGCAGCGCGAACCCGGTGACCACGCCCGGCGCGGGCAGGAAGCCGCGCCCGGCGTCCTCCCCGTTGATCCGGAACTCGATCGAGTGGCCGCGCGGCTCCGGGTCCTCGGTGAACCGCAGCGGCAGCCCCTCGGCGATCCGGAACTGCTCGCGCACCAGGTCGATCCCGGAGGTCTCCTCGCTCACCGGGTGCTCCACCTGCAACCGGGTGTTGACCTCCAGGAACGAGATCGTCCCGTCCACGCCCACCAGGTACTCCACCGTCCCGGCCCCGTGGTAGCCGGCCTCGCGGCAGATCGCCCGCGCCGACGAGTGGATCGTCGCCCGCTGCTCGTCGGTCAGGAACGGCGCGGGGGCCTCCTCCACCAGCTTCTGGTACCGCCGCTGCAACGAGCAGTCGCGCGTGCCCACCACGACCACGCCGCCGTGCTGGTCGGCCAGCACCTGCGCCTCCACGTGCCGGGGCCTGTCCAGGTACCGCTCCACGAAGCACTCGCCCCGCCCGAACGCGGTCACCGCCTCGCGCACGGCGCTGTCGAACAGCTCCGGGACCTCCTCCAGCGTCCGCGCGACCTTCAGCCCGCGCCCGCCGCCGCCGAACGCGGCCTTGATCGCCACCGGCAGCCCGTGCTCCCGCGCGAACGCCACCACCTCGTCCGGCCCGGACACCGGGTCGTTCGTGCCCGGCACCAGCGGCGCGCCCGCGCGGGTCGCGATGTGCCTGGCCGTCACCTTGTCGCCGAGGTCCCGGATCGCCTGCGGCGACGGCCCCACCCAGGTCAGCCCGGCGTCGACCACGGCCTGCGCGAAGTCGGCGTTCTCCGACAGGAAGCCGTAGCCGGGGTGCACCGCGTCGGCCTCGGCGCGCTTGGCCGCGTCGAGCAGCTTGTCCACCGACAGGTACGTCTCGGCGGCCGTCGTCCCGCCGAGGGCGAACGCCTCGTCGGCCAGCCGCGCGAACGGGGCGTCCCGGTCGGGGTCGGCGTACACCGCGACGCTGGCGAGCCCCGCGTCCCGACAGGCCCGGATGACCCGGACCGCGATCTCGCCGCGGTTCGCGATGAGGACCTTGCGCAGTGGCACGGCGTCCTGCCTTCCTCCGGAACGGGACGCGGCTCCGCCGGGGCGTCACCGCTGGACCTGGCCGCCGGGCGGGGCCGCCCGGCTTTGCTACTGGTGAGTTTAGTTAGCGCGGGGCGCGCGACAACCGCGAAGCCGCAGCGGCGGGGGTGCGAGAATCCGGCGGTGTCCAGGCCGCCGCTCACCGCTCTGCTCACCGCCTGCCTGTCCGTCGCGATCACCGCGGCGGGCCTCGGTTACGCCTGGTCGCTGCGGGCTCCCGACCGCGCCCCCGCGAACGACGACCGGGTGAGCCCGATCTGCGGGACCCGCGAGTGCGAGCCGGTCGCCGAGGCCGCCGTCGGGTCCGACGTGGTGCGGGTGATGGTCGGCGACCGGATCAGCCGCATCGCCACCGAGGGCGCGTCCGGGACGGTCATGTTCGAGCTGACCATCGCCGAGTACGGGGTGACCGAGGACGTCGGGTCGCTGGAGCTGGAGTGCGTCGACTCGCCGGTCGCGGCGGTGTGCCTGGTGCAGGGGCAGGCGCGCGGCAAGCGGTACGCCGAGGCGCTGGTGCGGCAGGACGGGCTGTGGTCGCGGGCGCTCGGCGGGTACCAGGGCGACGGCGGGTACGTCGGGCTGCACGACGTCAACGGCGACCAGGTCATGGACGTGGTCGTGGTGCAGCGGCGGTGCGCGGAGGGCGTGGACTGCCCGAAGCGGGTCGCCGAGGTGTACTCGCTGGTCGCGGACGTGGCGAACGGGGAGGACCGCAAGCTCGGGTGCACGGCGGTGGTGAACGCCGAGGCGGCCCTGCCGGGCTGGCCGGACGTGCGGCCCGCCGCGAACCAGCTGAGGGCGTGCCCGGCCGCCGGGTCGTGAGCGCCGCGGACGGCGACGGCCCCGGCCACCTGGCGGGGTGACCGGGGCCGTCGCGCCGCTCGGGGGTCGGTCAGGCGGGCACCGGGGTGCGCTCCCGCTCGGTCTCCGGCTCGCCGCCGATCAGCGGCGGGGTGCTCGGGGCGTTCAGCACCTCGTCGTCGATCAGGCCCTCGCCGCGCGCGACCAGCACCGGGACGGCGATCTGACCGGCCACGTTCGTGGCGGTGCGCATCATGTCCAGGATCGGGTCGATCGCGTAGACCACCGCGACGCCGGTCGCGATGACCTCGGCGGGCATGTCGATCGCGCTCAGGGTCAGGGTCAGCATGGTGAACCAGCCGGTGGTGCCCGCGGTGGCGAGCGCGCCGAAGACGGACACGGCCACGATGCCCGCGTACTGCAGGACGCTCAGCTCGACGCCGAACAGGTTCGCGATGAAGATCGTCGCCACCGCCGGGTAGACCGCGGCGCAGCCGTCCATCTTGGTCGTGGTGCCCAGCGGGACGGCGAAGCTCGCGTAGTCGGAGGAGACGCCGAGGTTCGCGGCGGTCTGCCTGCTCAGCGGCAGGGTCGCGCCGGACGAGCGGGACACGAACGCGAACTGGATCGCGGTCCACGCCTTGCTGAAGAAGACCAGCGGGCTGACCTTGCCGACGAACTTCAGCAGCACCGGGTAGACCACGAACAGCACCAGCGCGCAGCCGACGTAGACCGCGACCAGCAGCGAGGCCAGCGGGCGCACGAACGAGTTGCCGTAGGTCGCGAAGGCGTTGCCGAGGAGGCCGAACACGCCGATCGGGGCCAGCAGCACGACCCAGCCGACGATCTTCTGGATCAGGTCGAACGCCGAGCGGGTCAGGTCGACGAACGGCTTGGCGCGCTCGCCGAGGGCGTAGGCGGCGAAGCCGACCAGGATCGACACGAAGACGACCTGGAGCACCTCGCCCTCGGTGAAGGCGGTGAACAGGTTCGTCGGGATCAGCGACTCCAGCAGCTGCGACCACGAGCCGGTCGCGCGCGCGGCGAGCCGCTCGACGGACGCCTCGGACGGGGTCACCTGGACGCCGCGACCGGGGTTGATCAGCGCGGACACGCCGATGCCGATCAGCACCGCGATCAGCGAGGTGGTCGCGAACCACAGCAGCGTCTTGCCGCCGAGGCGGGCGGCGGTGCGCGAGCCGCCCAGCCTGCTCAGGCTGGTGATGCCCACGACGATCGCGGTGAACACCAGCGGGATGACGGTGAACTGCAGCAGGCTCGTGAAGGTGCTGCCGATCTGCTTGAGCGTGGTGACGAGCCAGCTCAGCTCGGCCTGCTTGGCGACGAAGCCCGCGACCGCGCCCAGCACGAGGGCGGCGAGGACGGTCAGGCCGAAGACCTTGGGTTTGCGGTAGGTGGCGATGAAGGACATGCGAGGGCTCCGGAAGGGACGCTGAGGGGTTCGGTGTCGGGGTCTCTCGTCAGCCCCGACAGCCCGAACTCGTTCTCCGGCCGAAATCGATGTGGATACGGCGGGTCAGCATCAGGTCCATCGCACCCCCTAACGGGGGGAGCGTCTCAGACCTTCCCGAACGCGCTCAGCTGTGATTATCCCTACTTCGGGGGTCCGAAAGGGGGAACGATCGACTAATGGGCGGGTGATGACCCTCTGTTGTCATCGGCGGGTCGCGGCCGGGGCGCGCAGTCCGGTGGACCGGTCGGCGGCGGTGCCCGGTGCTCCCGCCCCACCCCTCCCCGCAACGCGGACGACCGCCCCCCGTGGTCGGGGGGCGGTCGTGGTCCCGCGGTTGATCTTGTGGGTTCCGTTCGGGTCTGTTCCGCTCAGGTCTGCTCCGGTGCTCCCCCTGGTGGCGGGGTCACCGCTCGGGGGCCTGCCAGAGGTCGGCGACGGAGAGCCCGACCCGGCGCAGCAGCCTGCGGGTGAGCGGGAGGCTGATGCCGATGACGCTGGACGGGTCGCCGTCGATGCCCTCGACGAACCAGCCGCCGAGCCCGTCGAGCGTGAACGCGCCCGCGACGTGCAGCGGCTCGCCGGTGGCGAGGTAGGCGTCGAGCTCGGCGGCGGTGGGTTCGGCGAAGCGCACCAGCGTGCCCTCGTGCTCCGCGACCCGCTCGACCACCTCGCCGTCGCGCACGACGAGCAGGGCGTGCCCGGTGAGCAGCGTCCCGGTGGTCCCGGCCATCCGCCCCCAGCGCTCGCGGGCGATCTCGGTGGTGGCGGGCTTGCCCTGCACCTGGCCGTCGGCGGTGAGCAGCATGGAGTCGCACCCGATGACGACGGCGTCCCGCTCGTCGACCGCGACGGCCTCGGCCTTGGCGACCGCGAGGGCGGTGACGAGCGCGGCGGGCGTCGGCTCCCCGAGCCCGGCCGCGACGGCGTCCTCGTCGACGCCGGAGACCCGGACGACGGGGGTGACGCCTGCGGCCTTGAGGACGGCGAGGCGGGCGGGGGACTGCGAGGCCAGGACGAAGCGCACGGACGGCAGCCTAGGTGGTCCAGCAACGGGAACCGGCCACCGGCGGCTGCGGCTCGCCGGTCTTCAGCCCCTGGGGCCTTGGCTCGGGGGCCGGGGCCGGGGCCGGGGGTCTGGGCCCTTGGCTCTGGGGCCTGGGGCGTAGGGCGCAGCCCGCTGCCCGCGACCTCGGCCTGCTGCTTGCTGCCCCTGGCCTGCTGTCCGCGACCTCGGCCCGCTGCCCGCTGCCCGCTGCCTCTGGCCTGCTGCCCGCGCTCTCGGCCCGCTGCCCCTGGTCCGCTGCCCGCGTCCTCGGCCCGTAGCCCTCAGGCCATGCGTCGGACGTCCCATCCCGCCTCGCCCCGCCCCGCGTCGTGGCTGGCGGCTGGCGGCTTCGCACTCCTAGGCCTCGCGCTGCGGTTCGTGGTCGGTGGCTTGCCGGTCGCCTGCTGCGCCCATTCGCCGGTTCCCGCCCACTCTCGCCGGTTCCCGCCCGCTCGCACCCTCACGGCCGTCCCGGCTCAGCCCCGGCCTCGCCTCGCCCCAAGTCCCCCGCCCCAAGTCCCCCGCCTCAAGTCCCCTCCGCGTTTCCCTCCGCGTTTCCCTCCACCCCCGCCGCGGTTTCGGTAGCGTGGTCAGCAGGGGTGCGCAACCGCTTGCGGCCGTCGTGACTTCGGGTTTCCGTCAGCCCCACCCCGCCGCCGCACCCGCCTCACCCCGCCCCGCGCCCGCCCTTCCAGCGGGAACGCGACATCCCCTCACCTGCGCCACCCGGCGCCCGAAGCCGCGAATTAAGCAGTCTTACCCATGCGTGCCGCCCCCTCCAGGGGGCACTCTCGGGTTCGTGCAGAGCTGGCGACTGGTCATCCGGCGGCCTGTCCGGCGGATCGGCCGGACGAGGCTCCGCTGGCTGCTGGGCACGCTCACCGCCGTGGTGCTGGCGTTCGCGGGCCTGGTCGTCTCGACCGACCCGGTCGGTTACGGCCTCCCGTTCTGGCCGTTCGCCACCACCGCCGACCACGCCGAGGGCCGGGCGATGGACTCGCTCCTCGCGACCGCCCGCGCCCAGCGCGACGTGGCCCGGCTCCCGCAGGCGGTGGCGGGCGAGGCGGTGGAGGTGCTCGCCGCGACCCCGAGCGGCGTGCGCGACGACTCGGTGTGGATGCGCGTGCGGCTGCACCTCCCGGACGGCGGCGTGCGCTGCCGCGAGGTGATCGTGTTCAACCAGGTCGGCTTCGAGCTGACCAGCCGCCGGGTGGACTGCTGACCGGCGCCCGCGCTACCGGGGCAGCCCCGACGCCCGCCAGGCCCCCGGCCCGTGCGCCAGGGGCTGCCTGACCAGTCGCGACCGGTCCGCCCACCGCGACGCCCCCCGGTCGCCCCGCGCGCCGCCGTCCACCGCCCGGCGCGCGGCGACCGCCGTCAGCACCGCCACCAGCGCCGCCAGCTCCTCCTCGGTCGGGTTGCCCCGCACCACCCGAAGGTGTCCCCGGTTGCTCACAGCGGGATGTTCCCGTGCTTCTTCGGCGGCAGCGACTCCCGCTTGTCCCGCAGCACCGCCAGCGACCGCGCCACGTGCGCCCGCGTGTGCGACGGCGGGATCACCGCGTCCACGTACCCCCGCTCGGCCGCCACGTACGGGTTGCACAGCGCGTCCTCGTACTCCTGCTGCAACCGCGCCCGCAGCGCCTCCACGTCCTCGCCCGCGCCCAGCGCGTTCGCCAGCTCCTTGCGGTGCACGATGTTCGCCGCGCCCTGCGCCCCCATCACCGCGATCTGCGCGGTCGGCCAGGCCAGGTTCACGTCCGCGCCGAGGTGCTTGGACCCCATCACGTCGTACGCCCCGCCGTAAGCCTTGCGGGTGATCACCGTGACGAGTGGCACGGTCGCCTCCGCGTAGGCGTAGATGAGCTTCGCCCCGCGCCGGATGATCCCGTTCCACTCCTGCTCGGTGCCCGGCAGGAAGCCCGGCACGTCCACGAACGTCAGCACCGGCACGTTGAACGCGTCGCAGGTGCGCACGAACCGCGCCGCCTTCTCGCTCGCGTCGATGTCCAGGCACCCGGCGAACTGCGTCGGCTGGTTCGCGACCACCCCCACCGACCGCCCGTCGACCCGCCCGAACCCGACCAGCACGTTCGGCGCGAACAGCGGCTGCACCTCCAGGAACTCGCCGTCGTCCAGCACGCGGGTGATCACCTCGTGCATGTCGTACGGCTGGTTCGCCGAGTCCGGCACCAGCGCGTCCAGCTCCAGGTCCGACCCGGTCACCGAGTCCTCGATCGACCCGCCGACCAGGTCGCCGGGACCGTCCAGCACCGGCGGGTCGGACATGTTGTTCGACGGCAGGTACGACAGCAGCTCCTTGGCGTAGGAGATCGCGTCGTCCTCGTCGGCGGCCAGGTGGTGCGCGTTGCCCGACTTGGTGTTGTGCGCGCGCCCGCCGCCCAGCTCCTCGAACCCGACGTCCTCGCCGGTGACGGTCTTGATCACGTCCGGCCCGGTGATGAACATGTGCGAGGTCTTGTCGACCATCACGACGAAGTCGGTCAGCGCGGGGGAGTAGACGTGCCCGCCCGCCGCCGTGCCCATGATCAGCGAGATCTGCGGGACCACGCCGGACGCGGCGACGTTGCGCCGGAAGATCTCCGCATACAGGCCGAGCGAGACCACGCCCTCCTGGATGCGGGCCCCGCCGCCCTCGTTGATGCCGACCAGCGGGCGGCCGGTCTTGAGCGCCAGGTCCATGACCTTGACGATCTTCTCGCCGTAGACCTCGCCGAGCGAGCCGCCGAACACCGTCACGTCCTGGCTGAACACGCACACCGGTCGGCCGTCGACCGTGCCGTGGCCGGTGACGACGCCGTCGCCGTAGGGGCGGTTGCGCTCCTGGCCGAAGTTCGTGGAGCGGTGCCGGGCGAGCGCGTCGAGCTCCACGAACGAACCGGGGTCGAGCAGCAGCTCGATCCGCTCGCGGGCGGTCTTCTTGCCCTTGGCGTGCTGCTTCTCCACCGCGCGCGCCGAACCCGCGTGCACGGCCTCCTCGTTGCGCCTGCGCAGGTCGGCGAGCTTGCCCGCGGTGGTGCGCAGGTCGGGCTCGTCGCCGAGCGGGGCGGTCGCACTGCTCATGACGGGTGAGCTTAACCACGGACCGCGCCGATGGCGGCGCTCGCGAACGCGGGGGACTGCGGGGACACCGAGCTGCACCGGTGCAGCTCCGCGCCGCGCGGCGCGGTCGGGACGGCCGACTTGACCTCCACCGCACTGGAGGTTGCAGGCTGTGCCGCGGGCGCCCCACCCCGTCGAGAACCCACACCGCTCCGACAAGCGCGGCGGGGTGGGGCGCTCCTCCACCCGCCTCCTAGGCTTGCGCCGTGTTCGAGCACCTCGTCGCCCCGGCAGGCCCGTACGCCGCGATCCGCGTCGTCCCCAGCACCGGCTCCACCAACGCCGACCTGGTCGCCGCCGCCCCCACCACCCCCGACCGCACCGTCCTCATCGCCGAGGCGCAGTCCGCCGGTCAGGGCCGCAGGGGCCGCAGCTGGGTGTCCTCCGGCGGCGGCCTCTACCTCAGCGTGCTGCTCAGGCCGGACGTCCCGCCCGCGCGCCTCCCCTGGATCACCCTCCTCACCGGCCTTGCCCTGGTCCGCGCCACCGCCTGGGCGGGCGTCACCGCCACCCTCAAGTGGCCCAACGACCTGCTGATCGACGACGCCAAGGTCGCAGGCGTCCTCGCCGAGACCACAACCGGCGCGGTCGTCGTCGGCGTCGGCCTCAACACCGCCCCCCTCCCGCCCGGCGTCCAGCCCGGCGCGGGCGGTCTCCCGCCGACGAGCCTCGCCGAGGCGGGCGCGCGCGTCACCGACCGGTTCGCCGTCGCCGAGGTGCTGCTGGCCGAGCTGGCCGCGCTGGAGTCCGAGTGGCGCGCCGCCCACGGCCTGCCCGGCGCGCTCCTCGCCGAGTACCGCGAGCACTCGGCCACGATCGGCCGCGACGTCCGCGTCGAGCTGACCGGCCGCGAGCTGCTCGGCGCCGCCGAGGACGTCCTGGAGGACGGCACGCTCGTCGTCCGCGACCGGGAGGGCACGGCTCACACCGTTTCCGCCGGGGATGTGGTCCACCTGCGAGTACGGTGATCCGGACCGTCCCCACCGTCCCCGGAGGACCCGTGGCCTACCCGGACGACCTGCTCAGCCCCGCCGAGCACGTTGTGATCCACAACCACCCGCACTGGAAGATGCTGCTGGTCCCCGTGCTGGTGCTCATCGCCGTCGCGGGAGGCGGCGGCTACCTGGCCGCGCTGGCGTCCGGCAGCTCCTGGGAGCTGACCGCCTGGATCGCGATCGGCGTGGTCGGCCTGGTCCTGCTGCTCTGGCTGACCGCGGCCCCGCTGGTCCGGTGGCGGACGACGCACTTCATCATGACCACGGACCGCGTCATGTACCGCGTCGGCGTCTTCACCCGCACCGGCCTGGACATCCCGCTGACCCGCATCAACAGCGTCCGCTTCGAGCACACCCTGCTCGACCGCGCCCTCGGCTGCGGCACCCTGGTGATCGAGTCGGCCTCGGACGAGCCGCTGTCGTTCGACGACATCCCGAACGTGGAGCGCGTGCACTCGCTGCTCTACCGGGAGATCAACGACAACCCGGACGACGACTTTCAGCCTCGCACCGCGTAGCGGTGCGAAACCCCACACCACCACACCGCAGCCTCGTGCTCCAGCTCAGTCGGTTTGGCTCTCGTCTGGTCCGCGCCCTTGTGCCTTTTTGTCATTGAACCCCCGCCATGGGCCTTCCTGTCATAGGCCCTCCCGCCGCAGGACTCCTGCCACAGGCGCTCCCGCCGCAGGCCCTCCCGCCGCAGGACCCCCGCCCCCAGCACCAAGGGCAGGATCCCCGCCCCTCCACCCCCACCCCGCTGTGACTCCCCCCACCACCCGCCCGTGCTAGCTTCCGAACCATGGGCGCCCGCGAGAACGGTCTGCCGGACACCACCCCCGCCGACGGCCTCCCCGCCGAGGTCGAGATCTGGGAGGTGGGCGCGCGAGACGGCCTCCAGAACGAGTCCACCACCGTCCCACTGGACGTGAAGCTGGAGTTCCTGGACCGCCTCGCCGACGCGGGCCTGACCACCCTGGAGGCGACCAGCTTCGTCCACCCGAAGTGGGTCCCCCAGCTCGCCGACGCCGAGGACCTCCTGGCCCGCCTCGACCGCCGCCCCGGCGTCGCCTACCCGGTGCTCGTCCCCAACGAGCGCGGCCTGGACCGGGCGCTGCGGGCGGGCGTCGAGCACGTCGCCGTCTTCGCCAGCGCCACCGAGTCCTTCGCCCGCCGCAACCTCAACCGCTCCCTCGACGAGCAGTTCGCCATGTTCGACCCGGTGGTCACCCGCGCCCGCGCCGAGGGCCTCCAGGTGCGCGGCTACGTCTCCATGTGCTTCGGCGACCCCTGGGAGGGCCCGGTCCCGCGCGAGCAGGTCGTCGCGGTCGGCAAGCGCCTGCTCGACCTCGGCTGCCACCGCCTCTCCCTCGGCGACACCATCGGCGTCGCCACCCCCGGCCAGGTCACCGCGCTGCTGACCGCGTTCGGCGACCCCGACCCGCTCGCCGTGCACTTCCACGACACCTACGGCCAGGCGCTCGCCAACACCCTCGCCGCGCTCCGCTCCGGCGTGCGCGTCGTCGACTCCTCGGCGGGCGGCCTCGGCGGCTGCCCCTACGCCGAGTCCGCCACCGGCAACCTCGCCACCGAGGACCTGGTGTGGATGCTCGACGGCCTCGGCATCCGGCACGGCGTCGACCTCGACGCGCTCGCCACCACCAGCGCCTGGCTCGCGGGCCACCTCGGCAGGCCGAGCCCGTCCAGGGTCGTGCGGGCGCTGCGCGGCTGACCCGCAGGTCAGCGCTCCACGCCCAACCCCGGTGGATCTTGCCCCCGGTCATGCCCGAAAATCACCGCACCGAGTCGGAACCCCCAGGGCGCTCCGCGCGTCCAACGCCCAACCGGCGTCCGCTGCCGGTGGGGTCGGATGCACCGGAGGTGCTTGTGACGAGCGACCACCGCGCCCAGGTGGACGAGCTGCTTGCCGACTACCGGCGCAGCCGCGAGCAGCTCGCGGTGACCCACCGCGAACTCGCCGCCATCTCCGCCTCGGCCACCAGCCCGGACGGGTGCGTCACCGCCGTCGTCGACGCCCAGGGCGTGCTCACCGAGCTGCTCATCGCCGACGCCGCCTACCGCCTGCGCCCGCCGCAGCTCGCCGAGGTCGTCGTGCGCACCACCCAGGCCGCCGTCGCGCGCGCCATGGAGAAGATGCTGCACGCCCTCACCCCCGTGCTGCCCGCCGCCACCGACCCGGAGGCCCTGGTCAGGGGCACCGCCGACCTCACCGAGGACGAGCTGCCCCCGCCCAACCGCAGGGCCCCGCTCGTGGACGACGACGAGGACTTCGACCAGCGCGACTGGCTGAGCACCGAGGCCGCGCCCCCGCTGGGCGCGCCGACGCAGAGCGCGCCCTCGCAGAGGAGGAACCGGTGAGCGGGTTCGACGCCGACCTGGCCAGGCTGCGCGGTGGCGCGGCCGACTTCGAGGGCTTCGCTGGCCGCGCGGGTCGCATCGCCGCCGACCTGGGCGCCGCGCTGGAAGCGCTGGGCCCGTGCTGGGGCGACGACGCCGTCGGCCGCAGCTTCGCCGAGGGCCACGTCGGCCCCGCGGCCTCCACCAAGGAGCGCGTCGACGGCCTGAACGGCCAGTTCGGCGGCCTCCAGGACCGCTTCGCCGCGACCGAGCGGACCTACCGCAAGGTCGACGAGGGCAACGGAACCGCGTTCAACGCGGTCTGACCAGGGGACCGGGGATGGGAATCGAGCTGCCCGCGGAGCTGGCCGAGGTCGCCGCGAGGGCCGGGGTCTCGTGGCCTCAGGCCGACGAGGACAAGCTGCGCGCCTCCGCCGCGGCGTGGCGCGCCGCAGGACGCGGGTTGGACGGGCTGGCCGGTGAGTCGGACGACTCGGCCGGGCGCGTCCTCGGCGGCATGGCCGGGTCCACCGCCACCGCCGCGCGCACCCGCTGGGACAGGTTCATCGCCGCCGACGGCGACCTCGTCGGCGCCGCCCGCGACTGCCACGCCGCGGCCGACCGGCTCGACCACGCGGCAGGCCAGATCGGCAAGGCCAAGGTCGAGCTGGTGCGCGAGCTGGTCAACCTGGCCAAGAACGCCGACGCCGCGCAGGCGTCCGCGTCGGCCGGTCAGCCGTCCGCGCTGCTCGGCCTGGACACGGCGGTGCGCGGCGCGGCGGCGAACGCGGCCAACCTGACGGCGGCGCTGACCGACTCGGTGCGCCTGGACAGCGGCGCCGACGTGGCCGCCACCCAGCCGCCGGTCAACCCGAACCCCGGTGTGCGCGGGGGGCTGCTCGACGTGGTCGGCGACCTCGTCGAGGGCGTGGTGACCCCGGTGGTGGAGACCACGACGCGGACCGTCGAGGCGGTCGCGCAGCCGGTCGTCGCACTGGTGGAGCCGGTGGTCGACTCGGTCGTGCGCCCGGTGGTGGACACCGCCGCGCAGGCCGTGGGCCAGGTGACGGGGCACGTGCCGGGGCAGGTCACCGAGCCGGTGGCCGCTGCGGCGCAGCAGGTCGTGCAGCCGGTTGTGCAGCAGGTCGACCAGGTCGTCGGGGCCGGGGCCGCGCACGTCGCCGACGTCGCGCCCCAGGCAGGCCAGCACGCCGCCCCCGCCGCGACGGGCGCGGTCCACGACCACGCGCCCCGCCACGAGGGCACCACCAGCCAGTCCGCGGCGGCGCTGCTCGACCGCCCCGCGCAGGTCGGCGGCACGCCCAGCGGGTCGATCGCGAACGCGCTCAGCGGCATGGGCAACACCGCCCAGCACGCGACCACGCCCCAGGCGGGCGCGCCCACCGCGTTCCAGCAGACCCCCGGCGCCCCGACCGCGCCCGGCGCCCACGGCCTGATCGGCGGCGCGGCGGGCGGCGGCGCGGCGGGTGGTGGCGCCGGTCGCGGCGCGGACCACCGCCCCACCGACCTGCGCGCCCCGCTCGACCAGCGCGGGCCGCTGGACGGCAGGAACGACGTCCGCGCGGGTGGCGACGGCCGGGCCCCGGACGCGCGCGCGGGTGACGCGAAGGGCGCGGCGGACGCCAAGGGCGCCGAGCTCAAGGACGGCGCGCGCGGCGCGGGGACGGGCTGGAACGACCGCCCGATGCTCGGCGACGCGGTGCTGGCCGACCTCAGGGACGTCGAGAGCGAACTGGCCGAGCAGGACCGCGCCGACCGCAGGTCGCCGGGCGCGGGCCACCCCCTCCTCGGCGGCACGACGCCGGTCGACCGCACCCACGAGCGCGCCACCGCCTGGGCGGGCGACCCGCTCGCGCAGGCCACCGAGCAGGCGGCCGACCTGGGCCACAGCGCGGCGCCCGCCGCGCACCTCGCGGACCGGGCCGTGGCTGACTTGGGCCAGACCGCCGAGCACGCGGTCGACCTGGGTCACGCCGCAGCGCCGTCCGCCGCGCATCTCCCGGATCGGGCTGTGGCTGACCTGGGCCAGACCGCCGAGCACGCGGTCGACCTGGGTCACGCCGCAGCGCCGTCCGCCGCGCATCTCCCGGATCGGGCTGTGGCTGACTTGGGCCAGACCGCCGAGCACGCGGTCGACCTGGGTCACGCCGCAGCGCCGTCCGCCGCGCACCTCGCGGACCGGGCCGCGGCCGACCTGGGCCAGACCGCCGCGCACGCGGCGCCCGCCGCCGCCCACCTCGCCGACCAGGCCCCGGCCGACCTCGGCCAGGTCGCGTCGCCCGCGACCCCCGACCTCGGTCACGTCGTGGCGGGCGTGGTCCCCGATGGCGCGGCCCCGGTCTCCGACCGGGACGCCGAGTGGCCCGCGGTCCCGCTCACCGAGCCCGTGCCCCTCGTGCACGAGGCGATCCCCGCCGCCGGTCTGGTCGCGGGCGCCACCGGGCTCGTGCCCGGCGCGGCGCACGCGGCCGAGCGCGTGGGCACGTGGACCGCGCCCGTCGCCGCCAAGGCCGAGGAGGCCGCCGACCAGGGCGGTCTCGCCGCCGGTGTGCGCCAGGCGGGCGCGGAAGCCGCCCAGCAGGCGCTCGGCCACACCGTCGCCAGCGCCGCTGGCGACCGCACGGCCGGTTCCGGCGTCCCCCTGGCGGTCGACGGGGCCGACGACCACGCGCCGCTCCCCGGCTCCCGGCTCTCCGACGACGCGCACGACACCCGCGACACCGCGGACGGCCTGGTCGGCGCCGGGCAGGACGCGGTGGCGCAGGGCGTCGCGGCCGACGGCGGCCAGACCACCACCAACCAGTTCGCGGGCGCCCCCGTGGGCGGCGGCATGATGCCGCCCCCCGCCGCTGGTGGTGCGCCGACGGCCCAGGCCACCCACTCCACCGCGCACGCCGTGCCGCAGTCGACCGCGTTCGGCGCCCGCCCGCAGACCGACGGCGTCCAGCACGCGGGCCACATCGACGCGGCCGACGTCGAACCCGACCTGGACGACCGCGACACCGGCGTCACGCACCGCTCCAGCGGCCTGTCCGGCGGCGTCACGCCCGGCGAGGGCCAGCAGGTCGAGCGCGACCGGGACCCGGCGCCTGCGGCACAGGCCCCGGAACCGGCGCAGCAGTCCCAGCAGGCGCAGAACGACCAGGCCGGGATCGGCGCCGGCCTCGGCTTCATGCCGATGATGGCCATCCCGCCGCAGGCCATGGGTGGCGGTGGCGCGCCGATGTCCCAGCGGGCCGGTGGCGCGCCCGCGCCGACCGGGACCCCCGCAGGGCAGGACTACGACCCGGACCTGAAGTCCGAGCCGAGGCCCCCGGCGAAGCCCGGCGCCCGCCCCGGCCACCTGGACCTCACCCCCGACCCGAACGCGCCCCTGGACGCGCCCGCCCGCACCCCGCTGGTGAAGGCCCCGACGGCGGCGGAGATGCCCACGGCGCCCGCCGTGCCCGCCGTCCCCGCGGCGCCCACGCCCCCCGCGCCGTCCGCCGCGCCGACCGCCGCCATCCCGGTGGTCGCGGCGCAGCCCGTCGCAGAGCAGAACGCGGCCGGGCAGACCACGGCGGCGCAGACCACCGACCAGCCCACCACCGAGCCCGCCTCCGACCCCGACCCCGACCGGTCCACCTCGGACCTGTCCGCGTTCGTGCTGGCCCTGTTCCCCGGTGGTTCGCTCCCCGCGCCGAGCCGCCGCCCGGCCCGCCAGCTCCCGCACCCGGCCGAGTCCGACGACGACTACGCGGACGGCCTGCGCTTCCCGCCCGGCGACCACCCGCAGTCCCACCTGGTCGCCACCGCCCGGCCCGCCGCCACCCCGCCCTCGGGCAAGCCCAGCGCCCCCGAGCCGCCCGCGGCGGTCATGGCGGGCTACGACCCGCTGGCCGGGATGCACGAGCGCGACTGGGAGCACCGCTTCCTGGCCAGGGCGCAACCGCCGGAGTACGCCTGGCCGCCCGCCGAGCTGTTCCCCGAGGGCGGCTACGAGTCGGGCCAGCCGGTCAAGCTGGCCCCCGGCACCGAGCTGGACCGCTTCGGCACCCCGGAGGGCCGCGTCCTGTCCCGGTCGGGCACCCCGTACCCGGCCCGCGCCCTGCCGCCCGCCGCCGCGACCTCCGGCTACCGCCGCTACCGGGTGCTGCGCGAGCTGCCCGCGCACTACACGCTGTCCGCCGAGTGGTTCGGCCAGCGCGGCGGCGGCGCCCGCTACCGCGCCACCCACCCCGTCGCCGACCTGGTGGCGCTGGGCTACCTGGAGGAGCTGCCGTGAACGCCGAGTCGATCCGGGACTGGCTGCGCGCGGTCGGCGTGCCGGACGAGGTGGTGTCGATCGGCGAGGAGGCCGACAACACCTGGTGCCTGGTCCACGACGACGACCGCACCGAGTTCGAGGTGTTCTGGCGCGAGCAGGGCAACCGCTACGACTGGGTGGCGTTCACCGCCGAGGACGTGGCCTGCCACTACCTGTTCGGCCGCCTGGCCTGGGCCCAGGTGGCGCGCGGCGCGGTCGGCGTCCTGGACCGGGCGAGGACCGAACCGGCCCCGGCCCCCACGATCGCCCCGTCCGCCTCCGCGGCGCCCCCGGCCCCGGCGCCCCCGCCGCCACCGGCCCGCCCGGTGATCACCCCGGTGGTGCGGCCCTCGGCGGTCGCGCCGACCTCGTTCAAGCCCGCCCCCGCGCCACCCGCGACCCAGGGCTGATCCGGACACCCGCCGCCCGCGCCCAGGGAGCCACCCCGGCGCGGCGCGGCGAACCCGGCGCTACCGGGGCGTGACGTCCGTCCGCCAGGTCACGCCCACCACGTCCTCGGCCTTCGGCACCGGCAGGAACACCGCGAACGTCGCGGGCCTGGCCGTCGACAGCTCCAGCCGCCCCCCGTCCGCGTCCACCAGCGCGCGGGCCAGCGCCAGCCCCACCCCGAACGACCCGCCCCCGGACACCCCGCGCTCGAAGATGTGCCCGGCCAGCTCGTCCGGCACCCCGCTCCCGCCGTCCGCGACCTCGACCACCACGGTCCCGTCGTCGCTGCGGGCGGTGAGCTGCACCTGCCCCTCGCCGTGCCGCAGGGCGTTGTCCAGCAGCACCCCGATGGCCTCCCGCAACCGGGCGGGCGTGGCGCGCGCCAGCAGCCCCTCCGGCACCCGCACCCGCAGCCCCCGCCCCTCGCGCTTGAGCTGCTCCCGCCACTCCTCGGCGATCGCCGTCAGCTCCCCGTGCAGGTCCAGCGGCTCGGCGTCGATCGCCCGCGCCGCCCGCGCCGCCGCCAGCAGCTCGTTCAGCACCTCGGTCAACCGCTCGGCCTGCTCCAGCGCGGCCCGCGCCTCCCCGGCCGTCTCCGGCTCCGGGTGCTCGGCCAGCGCCTCCAACCGCAGCTGCAGCGCGGTCAGCCGGGACCTGAGCTGGTGCGACACGTCCCCGACCAGCTCCCGCTCCCGCTGCACCAGCTGCGCCAGCGCCACGGCGGACCGGTCCAGCGCCTCGGCCAGCCGGTCCAGCTCCTCGATGTCGTGCCTGCGCGGATCGCCCCGGAAGTCCCCGGCCCCGAGCCGGGCCGCCCGGCTTGCCACGTGCCGCAGCGGACGGGCGAGCTTGCGCGCCGTCACCGTCGCCACGACCGTCCCGGTCCCCACCGACAGCACCAGCAGCAGCACCACCAGCGCCGCCATCCGGTACTGGTCGGTGCGCATCGGCCGCGCCGACACCTCCAGCCGCACCGTCCCCTGCTGCGCGATCG
This sequence comes from Actinosynnema pretiosum, assembly GCF_002354875.1. Taxonomy (GTDB): domain Bacteria; phylum Actinomycetota; class Actinomycetes; order Mycobacteriales; family Pseudonocardiaceae; genus Actinosynnema; species Actinosynnema auranticum. The sequence goes on along the minus strand of NZ_CP023445.1, from coordinate 7,324,848 downwards.
GCACCTCGACGCTCAGCGCGTCCTCGTCCAGCGCCTCCCCGAGCTCCCGCACCCCGTCCGGCGAGGTGACCACCAGGTGCCCGCCCACCGGGACGCCCACCTCGGCGGGCCGCAGGTCGATCGCGCTGCCGCCCGCGATCTGGTCGTCGATCAGCGCGGCGATCCGCTGCGCGCGGCTGGCCAGGTCGCCGTGCGCGCTGTCGTCGACCAGCCGCAGCGCCGTGTACCCCAGCGGCAGCCCCAGCACGATCCCGGTGACCGCGACGGCCACCAGGATCGCTCGCAGGATGCGGGAGCGCATCAGTCGGTGGTGTTGAAGCGGAAGCCGACGCCCCGCACCGTGGCGATGCGCCGCTCCACCGAGCGCACGTCGCCGAGCTTCCGGCGCAGCCACGACATGTGCATGTCGAGCGTCTTGCTGCTCTTGAGCTCCGGGTCGTTCCACACCTCCGACAGGATCTCGTCGCGGTTCACGACCTGCCCGGCCCGCTGGATCAGCACGCGCAGCAGCTCGAACTCCTTGTTCGCCAGCTGCACCTCCTGGCCGTCGACGGTGACCCGCCGCGCAGCCAGGTCCATGCGCACCCCGTTGACCTCCAGGGTCTCCGGGGCCCGCCTGCGCAGCAGCGCGCGGATGCGGGCCATCAGCTCGGCGAGCCGGAACGGCTTGGCCACGTAGTCGTCCGCGCCCGCGTCCAGCCCGACGACGAAGTCGACCTCGTCGGACCGGGCGGTCAGCATCAGCACCGGGACACCGCGCCCGCCCGCGCGGAGCCTGCGGCACACCTCCAGCCCGTCCATGCCGGGCAGCCCCAGGTCCAGCACGAGCAGGTCGATCCCGCCGTGCTCGGCTGCCTCCAGCGCACCGGGCCCGTCCCCGACCACGTGCACCTGGTAGCCCTCCCGCTGCAGCGCGCGGGACAGCGGTTCAGCGATCGCCGGGTCGTCCTCGGCCAGCAAGACCACACTCACGGGACCCAGACTAGGCGTGGCACGATCGCCGTGTGACCGGCTCCGACCGCAGTTCCGCACCCAGCCCCGACCGCGCGACCGACCTCGCCGCGGACCTCGCGCTCGCCCACCGCCTCGCGGACGCGGCGGACGGCACCACCACGGCCCGCTTCCAGGCCCTGGACCTGGTGGTGGACCGCAAGCCCGACCGGACCCCGGTGACCGACGCGGACACCGCCGTGGAGACCGCGATCCGCGACCTGCTGGCGGCCGAGCGGCCCGCCGACGCGATCGCGGGGGAGGAGTTCGGCGGGAGCGTCGGCGCGGGCCGCACGTGGGTGCTCGACCCGATCGACGGCACCAAGAACTTCCTGCGCGGGGTGCCCGCGTGGGCGACGCTGATCGCGCTCGTCGAGGACGGGCGGCCGGTCGTCGGGGTGGTCAGCGCGCCCGCGCTGGGCCGCCGCTGGTGGGCGTCCGCGGGCGCGGGCGCGTGGGTCCGCTCGGGCGCGGCGGGCGCGGCGGGCGCGGCGGAGGAGCGGCGGATCACCGTCTCCCGCGTCGCCGGGCTGGACGACGCGTACCTGTCGACCACGCACCTGAACTCGTGGGCCGAGCACCACTCGCGCGAGGCCTACCTGCGGCTGGTCGACGCCACCTGGGAGTCGCGGGCGTTCGGCGACTTCTGGCAGCACTGCCTGGTCGCCGAGGGCGCGATCGACCTGGCCGCCGAGGCGGTCGTGAACCCGTGGGACGTCGCGCCGCTCCAGGTGCTGGTCACCGAGGCCGGTGGCGCGTTCAGCGACCTGTCCGGCGCGGAGACGTTCCAGGGCGGTAGCGCGCTGTCGTCGAACGGGCTGCTGCACCGGGCCGCGCTGGACGTCCTCGGACCCGTCGGCGAATAGCGCCGCTCACCCGCACGTGAAAAAGCGGCACCCCGTTCGCGGGGTGCCGCTTTTCGCACGTTCGCCCGATTTCAGGAATGCCCGAGGTTCTCGTCCTCGGCCGACGGGTACGACTTCCGCTCCGCGCGGGGAGTGCGGGCGCCCTCGTCGGGGAAAACCCACTTCTTGTACCCGTACCAGCGGAACGCCATGCCGATGAGCGTGCCGATGATCTGGGCGCTGGCGAAGTCCGCGACCTCCTGCACCAGCCTGCTCACCTCCGGCTCCTGGAGGTGGAACAGGTACCGGGAGACCCACAGCGGCATCGAGTTCAGCACGATCCCGATGCCGTTGACCAGGAAGAACAGCGCCGCCTCGTGGTGCCGCTCCCGCCCGCCGCGGGTCTTGAACGACCACTCGCGGTTCAGCACGTAGGACACGATCGTCGCCACCAGCGTGGCCACGATCTTCGCGGTGACCGGCTTCTCCAGCAGCACCGTCGACTTCAGCGCGAAGAAGATCGCCGTGTCGATCACGAAGCAGGTCCCGCCGACCAGCGCGAACTTCAGCAACTCACGGTGCTTGAGCGCGAGCGACCGCAGCGGCTCGGGGAGCCGGTGGGCAGCGTTCTCCAGTACGGACACCACAGCAGTGTACGGAAATCGGGTGAATGACCTGCGCAAACCGCTGCGGAGTGCAACCCAGCCCACATCCCGGCGGCCCGTTGTGCCTGATTACGCAGCGTTTTCGGGCGGGGCGGCGCGGACCTCACGACCCGCGCCGCCCCGCCCGGTCGGGCCGCTCAGGTGGCGACCCGGCAGACGGTCACCACCTCGTCCAGCACCGGCGGCTCACCGGTCGTGCACACCGGCAGCTCGACCACCACCTCGGCCTGCTGCTCCTGCGGGACCGGGGCGGGCGGCGTGGAGGCGGGCTCCTGCCGCAGCGGCGGGTCGGTCGGCCGGGTGTGGCCCGGCGGCGGGGTCTTCGGCGGCGTCCACGGCGGGCTGCTCGGGGGCGTGCTCGACGGCGGGCTCGGCCTGGTGGTCGTGGTCGTCGTCGTGGGCGGCGTGGTCGTCGTGGTGGTGGGCGGCGGGGTGCTCGTGGTCGTGGTCGTCGGCGGCGTGGTGCTGCTCGACGGCGGGTGCTGCGGGCCGCGGTCGTACTCCCAGACCCGCACCATCACCGCGACGGTCTGCGACGCGCTCCCGATCCGGGCCGTCACGGTCACCTGGCCCCAGACCCAGGGCCGGTGCTTCCCCCGCCTGCCGTCGGCGGCAGCGGGCTCCTGACCCGGTTCCGGTTCCTCCGAGGCCGGGTTCTCCGCCCGCACCGCGTACGCGCTCACCGCGATCCGGAACTTCCCGCCGGAGCGCACGTCGGTCCGGCACTCCAGCCCGGTCTCGTCACCCCGGCAGGCCTCGCGCTTCCTGCTCCACTTGAGCCACACGTTCTCCCCGGCCCGTGCGGTCAGCTCCAGCTCGGCGCCGCGGCTCCCGGCGTTGACGGCGGTGATGTCCAGCTCGGAGTGCCCCCAGCGCGGGTACTCGCGCTTGTGCACCTCCAGCGCCACCTGGTCCGGCTCGGGCAGGACCTTGACCGGCACGTTCAGCTTGACCGTGACGGCGGCGCCCGCGTTGAGCGTCCCGGTGATCTCGCCGCCCTGCGCGGTGCGGTCGGCCACCAGGAGCAGCCGGAACGAGGTCTTGCCCTTCGGGTCGACGCCCCGGAGCGCCGGGCAGGTGAACGGGCCGTCCACCGGTCCGCACTCCACCAGGTCGTCGGCGTCCGCCGCCGCCAGCCGGGACAGGCTGACCGGGCGCACGCCCTGGGGCAGGGTCAGCGCCAGCACCGGGATCTCGGAGAGCACCTCGCCGGAGTTGGCGACCACGACCTCGAGGGGCTTCGGGTCCTGGCCGGGGGTGAGCGAGTAGTCGTCGGGCCAGGTCGCCGTCAGCGACGCCGGGAGCGGCGGCTTCGGCGGGTCGGGCGGGTCCGGGGGCTTCGGGGTGGTGGGACCCGTCGTCGGGTCCGGGTCGGTCGTCGGGTCCGGGTCGGTCGTGGGGTCCCCGGCGGGCGGGGGCGGTGGCGGGTTGTCCCGGGTGCTGACCGGCCCGTTGCCCGTGCCCGCCGGGGGCAGGACCGCGCCGGGCGCCTCGTCCCCGTCGGCGGGCGCGCCGGACGGGGGGACCTCGGACGGCGCGGGATCCGCCTCGCCCGAGGTGGGCGGGACCGGTGCGCCGGGGGAGGCCGGGGTGCCGCTGCTCTGCTCGGCGGCGGGGGACTGCGCGACGTCGGGGCCCGAACCGGCGCCCGGCGCGGCGATGGCCACGACGACCACGACGATCAGCGCGGCGGCGGACGCGGCCAGCCCGAGCAGCTGGCGCGGGCCGCCGCTCAGCGCCGCCCGCACGACCTCGCCCGCGATCCCGGCCGCGCCCGAGGCGCCCGCCGAGCGTCCACCCGCTGCGCCTGCCGAGCCTGCGGCGCCAGCCGCACCCTCGGCGGCCTGGGCGGTGGCCCCGCCGAGCGCGTCGGCCAGCGCGTTGCCCGCGATGCCGCCCGCGGCGGCCGTGGCCGCCGGGGAGGCCGAGTTGCGCGAGGAGATCAGGTAACCGGCGGTGCCCGCGCCCAGCACGATCGGCGCGATGGCGGCGCGCAGCGCCCCGTTGACGTCCGCCAGCTCGGCGGCCAGCCTGCGGCAGTCCGAGCACTCGTCCAGGTGCGCCTCGACCTGCGTGGTCTCCCGCTTCGACAGGCCCGCGCGGGTCCACGCGCCCAGCCGGTCCACGGTCGCCCGGCAGCGCACGGCCTGCGTCTCGGCCAGGTGCACCTGGAGGTAGGCCTGCTTGAGGCCCTCGCGGGCCCGGTAGGCCAGCGCCGACACGCCGTTGGCCGTCATCCCCAGCAGGGGGGCGACCTCGGCGGGCGACTGGCCCTCGACCTCGGTGTGCCACAGCACGGTCTGCCAGCGCTCGGGCAGCCGGGCGAAGGCGCGCGCGGCGAGCGAGCGCTCCAGCCCCGCGACGGCCGTGTCCCGGAACGGCACGCTGACCGCCTCGGGGGCGACCTCGGACACGTCCTCGGACAGCTCGACCTTCCGGTCCCGCCGGGTCTTGTCGTAGGCGTTGTGCCGCAGCGCGGTCAGCAGGTAGGCGCGGAACGCCACGTCGGGGCCACCGCCGCCCCGCAGCACGTCGAGCACCTTCGAGAACGCCTCGGAGACTAAGTCGTCGGCCTCCGCCGAGGAGCGCGCCAACTGCCGGGCCAGGTTGTAGGCGGCGGTGACGTGGCGCTCGTACAGCTGTCCGTACGCGGCGACATCACCCCCGCGCACCGACTCGATCAGTTCCGCGTCCCCCGGTCTCGGGACATCAGCAGGAACGGTCGCCACGTGGTCCCTCCCCTCGCGCGGGCAAGTCTTCCGCACCGCGTCGCGCACGGTCACGTCAAGTCACTCAAACGTGTCCCGGTTTTTGCCGTCATGGCTGAGCCGGTCGCACGTCACTCCTTCGTGTGGACGTCCTGCGGAGGAGGTAACCGGGTGAGCGTGGGGCAGACGGTGGTGAGGCAGGCGGCGGACGGGAGCCGGGCGCTCAAGCGGCGCTGGCGGTCGGCCGCGCTGGCGGCGGGGTGGGCGTTCGCGGACGACTGGTCGCTCGCGGAGGTCGACGACGTGTGCGAGGTCGTCCTCGGCAGCGACGACCCGAGCCGGGCGCTGGCCGGACTCGGTGCGGCGCGGGCGGAATCCGGGGCCGGGCTCGCCGAGACGCTGCTCGACCTCGCCGCGCTGCACGCCGTCCTGGTGACCCCCGGCGTCGAGGTCGGCGCGCCGCGCGCGGACGTCGACGCGGTGCCCGCCAAGCTGCTGCGGGCCACCGCGCTCGGCTGGGCCGAGGTCGTGCTGGACCGGTCGGCCAGCACCGAGGCCGAGGACCCGCTGACCGGCCTCGCCACCGCCGCGTACCTCCGGACGAGGCTCAGGGAGGTGTACGCGGCCACCCCCGCCGACTACGCGCTGCTGTTCGTGTCACTTGATCTGGAAGGCGCGACCGGGTGGTCGCGGGTGGTGGCCATGACGTTGCTGGCGGACGCGCTGCGCGGGGTGTTCGACGCGGGCGAGTCGGTCGCCTCGGTCGGCCCGTCGGTCGCGGCGGTCCTGCTGCGCCGGGACGCGGACGTCGAGGACAGGCTCGCGCACCTGGCGGCGAAGGCCGAGGCGAGGCTGGCGGTCGACCCGCACGTGCGCCCGGCGGGCCCGGCAAGGCTCGTCCTCAGGCCGCTGCCGGACACCTACGAGGAGGTGTCCGCCCTGCTCGCCGCCCCGCCCAGGACGGGGTGAGGCGGGGGTTGGCCCCATTGTGGTGCTCGGGTCGTTTCGGCGACCATCCGAACGGGCAGTCGTTCCAGGCCCGCGCACGGGGAAGGTGGTGGGGTTCGGTGGCGCTGACGGCGATCTACGACCTGGCGACGGGCCGGAACCCGGTCGAGGTCCGGACCAGGGCGGAGCTGGACGAGCTCGTCGAGCGGGTGCGCGCGCTGCACGTGGGCAGCCCGGTCGTGGTCGAGTTCTCGGTGACCGGCGAGGAGTGGAGCTACCCGATCCTGTACGCGGGCATCGGCCGCGAGCGCGGTTTCGTGCAGGAGCACGGCCACCCCGTGCGCGCGACCCTGGGCGACCCGCAGGCGAAGGGCGAGGTGGTCTACGCCCTGGCGACCCACGCGACCTCCGTGCCCGCGGACCAGGAGGTGCCGCTGGAGGCGGTCCGCGAGATCCTGGCGGCGTACCTGGCGGGCGGCGGGGTGATCCCCCCGGACCACCCGAGGATGCAGCTGGTCGCGGCGTCGAAGGACCTGTGAGGCCGCGACCCGGCCCGGCTTGACACAACCACCCCCACCGAGGACGCCTGCCTCGGTTGCCGGGTTGCCGGGTTGCCGGGTTGCCGGGTTGCCGGGTTGCCGGGTTGCCGGGTTGCCGGGTTGCCGGGTTGCCGGGTTGCCGGGTTGCCGGGTTGCCGGGTTGCCGGGTTGCCGGGTTGCCGGGTTGCCGGGTTGCCGGGTTGCCGGGTTGCCGGGTTGCCGGGTTGCCGGGTTGCCGGGTTGCCGGGTTCAGCCTTTCTGCCTGCTTGTCCGCTCGCCCCTCTCCTCGCCCTTCTCCTCCTCCCTCTTCTCGTTCCTCTCCTCGCTCTTGATCCGGTCGAGGAAGCCGCTGAAGCTGCTCCGCCCGAACCTCAACCGTCCTCCGGAGGGGTTCTTGCTGTCGCGGACCGCGGTGGTGTCCGGGGTGATCGACAGCTCGACGCAGTCGGGGTTCGTCGTGCTGCGGCTGGACTTGCGCCACCGCTGGTCAGCCATGCCTGGTGTCCCTCACTTCCCGGATGAGCCGCGCGCTCTCCTCGGGGTCGAGCGCGTGCCGGGCCGCGTCCTCCCAGACGGCGACCAGCGTCTTCTCCGCCTGCGCGTCGTCCACCGCGCGTACGCCCTCGTAGCTCTCGACGTAGACCGACAGCGGCTCGTCGGGTTCGGGGTACTCCAGCAGGTTCAGCGCACCGAAGTGCGACCCGTAGGCGCCCGCGGAGAACGGCAGCACCCGGATGGTGACGTTCTCCCGCTCGCCCACGACCAGCAGGTGCTCCAACTGCCGCGCCATCAGCTCCCGACCACCCACCACCCGGTGCAGCGCGCCCTCGTCGATGAGCGGCCGGTAGTCCAGCGGGACGGGTGACCGGCTGAGCAGCGCCTGCCGGTCCAACCGCTCGGCCGTCGCCCGCGCCGCCCACCCCTTGCCGCGGGTCAGCGAGGGCGCGCGCCGCCCCAGCTCGTCCGCGTACTCCCCGAGCTGGAGCAGACCGGGGATGAGCATGGGGTCGAGCGCCCGCTCCCGGTGGGCCTCGCCCTCGTCGCGGCGGAAGCGCAGGTAGCCGGGGGGAGAGCGCCGAGGCGTGCTCGACCTTGACCGCGTCCTGCGCGGCGCGCTCCCACAGCGAGGTGCCCTCGGCGATCTCTTCGTCGGTGGCCCGCAGGACGGTCATGATCGCGAGGAACGTCGGGTAGTGCGGCAGGTGGATGCCGGACAGCAGTCGGTGCACCGTGTCCTTGGACGTCCGGACCAGCCGCGCGACCTCGGGAGCCGCCACCCCGGCCCGCTCCATGATGGGCCGCACGTGCCTGCCGAGTCTGCGCTTGGCGCGCGTGGTCCCTACCGCCATGCCTCCCACCATAACCACTCTGAGTAACCCGATCGCTACACAAACCACCCATTTGTGACCCCTGCTGATGTGGCCGAAGAATTGTAAGGTCGCCGACGGAAGCCACTGCGAAAAGCCCTCAAGGCTTCATGGATAAAGCACTCACCCGATCAAACTCGCGTCCCACCGCTACTCCTGTTGTCACTCCTGTCGCCACTCCTGATTCCAATTCAAAGGAATCGCCAGAACCGGGAAGTACGCCCAGATGCAACCGTTCCCCGATCCGCTGTCAACCGCCCGAAGCCTCATGACCTACGGCGAGGTGGGTGACGCAGCGGCCCTCCTGGGTCACCTGTGGGCCAGCCTCTCCTTGGAGAGCACCACTCACGAGGTCGACCGCTTGCGCACGACCACCATCGAACTGGCCGACCGCTTCCCGTTCGCCCCCGAGGTGTCCGCGGCACTGCACTGCGCGATGCTCACGTACGCCCAGGTAGGCGCACACGACATGGCCGAGCTGATGGCCGAGCGGATGCTGTCGGTCTGGCGCGCCCGCTGTCAGTCCCGGCTGACCCCCGAGTCGCTGGATGGTCACCTGTTCGCGCTGGACGCCCTGGCCAGCGTCCAACGCACACGCGGGAACACCGCAGGCGTCGCACGCTGCCTGGTCGAACTGATGGAGTGGCAGCGCGCAGCGGGCAACGCCCTGGGCGTCGCCTGGGCAGAACGCGAACTGGGCGTCCTCGCCTACCAAGCGGGCAACTGGACGGACGCGATCACCCGCCTGTCCCGAGCCGAAGCGACCTACAACGAGGCAATCGCCGAAGCCCTCACCACCCCCACTTCCACCTCTACGCCCACCTTCACCTCCACACCCAATCCCGATTCCGGTCCTGTCGCCGCTGCTGCCTCTATCGCTGCCTCCAATCCCGATCCTGATGCCGATGCCGCGAATGATGCTGATGCTGGGAACGGCCCCAATGTCGGGAGCGATGTCGAGATCGACTCCGGTGTCGATGCCGATGCCAAGAGCGACCTCAATGTCGAGAGTGGCCCCGATGCTGGCAACGACCCCGATGCTGGCAACGACCTCGATGCGGGGAACGCCCCCGGTACCGAGGACGGCCCCAATGTCGGGAAGGACCTCGATGCCGCTAACGGCCTCACTGTCGAGGGCAACCCTGGTGCTGAGGGCGACCCCGATGCCAGGAACAGCCCCGGTGTCGGGGGTGGCTCCACTGCTGGGAACGGCCCCATTGCCGGGGACGACCCCACTGCCGGGGACGACCCCAACGCCGGGAACGACCCCAACGTCGAGGCCAGTTCCAGCGTCAGCGCTGGCCCCGTGTCGGCACCGAGCGCTGCCCCCGACTCCAGCGCAGGCGACAACGCCACCACCAACTCGGAGGTCCTCCCGATCGCCGAGGAGCGCGGCACGTGCCGGGTGCTGCTCGGGCGGGCGCGTTGGCGGCAGGGTGACCTGGACGGTGCGCTGCGGTGCTTTCAGGCGGCGCTGGGGGACCTGCCTGAAGGTGGCGCCGCTGGCGAGGTCGCCCGGCTGGTCGTGGCCGCGCGTGCGGGCCGAGAGCTGCCCGAGCCGGACCTCCTGCAGTGGGGCGAGTTCGGCATCTCCGTCTGGGAGCGGGCCCCGGACGCCATCCCCGACCACTGGCTGTCGAACGGCGCCTGACGTCCCGCGCCGCCCCGCCGCTCATCACTCGACCTTCATCGGCCACCTCTCCCTCCACCCGTCCGTCATCGCTGCTCACACGCCCTGCTCCCGGCCCCGCACAACAAAGTCTGGCAGCCGGAGCACCCCATCCGCACGCCCTTGGCCAGCCCCCAGATCGGGTGAATTCGCCCCCGTCGCCCCACCCCGCGCGCCACTTGACTCCACCTCAGGTGTACCTGTTATCTAGTGTCTTACAACAGTAGAACACTTGGGAGGTGCCAGTGGAGTTCCGCATAGACCGGACCAGCGGTCTCCCCGCCTACCTCCAACTCGTCCGCCAGGTCCGCGAGGCCCTGCGGATGGGCTGGCTCTCACCGGGAGACCGCCTTCCACCGGTGCGCGAGGTCGTCACCACCAGCGGCGTCAACGCGAACACCGTGCTCAAGGCCTACCGGGAGCTGGAGATGTCGGGACTGGTCGAGGCGCGCCAGGGCTCGGGGACCTACGTGAAAGCCGCCCTGGGCAGCGCGGACCCCGAGGTCATGGGCCCCCTGCGCACCAGGCTGGTGGAGTGGGTCCGCGACGCGCGGGCGGCGGGGTTGGACACCGAGGACGTCGAGGCGCTCGTGCGCTCGGTCCTCGTCGACGAGGGGGAAATCGGATGACCACCGCTGTGAGCAGCGCGGTCCGCGCGTCCGGGCTCGGCAAGAGCTACGGCGGCACGTGGGCCCTGCGCGACTGCTCGTTCGACCTGCCCGCGGGCCGGGTCGCCGCGCTGGTGGGCGCGAACGGCGCGGGCAAGACGACGCTGCTGAGCGTCCTCGCGGGCCTGCTCAAGGCCGACGCGGGCAGCGTGGACGCCGGTGGCCGCGTCGCGTTCGTCGCGCAGGACAAACCGCTCTACAAGAGCTTCACCGCCCGCGACGCCCTCACCATGGGCGCCCGGCTGAACACCGCGTGGGACCAGGCCAAGGCCGACGCCTGGCTGGACCGCTTCGAGGTCCCCCGCACCCGCGCCTGCGGCAAGCTCTCCGGTGGCCAGCAGGCCCAGGTGGCGTTCGCGCTGGCACTCGGCTCCTGCCCGGACGTGCTCCTGCTCGACGAGCCGCTGGCCAACCTGGACCCGCTGGCCCGCCGCGAGGTCGCCGCCGCGCTGCTCGACGAGGTCGCCGAGACCGGCACGACCGTCGTGCTGTCCACGCACGTGATCACCGAGCTGACCGGCGTCGCGGACCACCTGCTGCTGCTCTCGAACGGCGGCCTGCTCGCGGACGGCGACGTGGACGGCCTGCTGGCCCGCCACGCCGCGTACACCGGCCCGCGCTCGGACGCGCCACCGGTGCCGGGGCAGGTCGTGGAGGCCAGGCACAGCGCCACCCAGTCCACCTTCCTGGTGCGCCTGCCGGACGGCCCGCGCCCGCCCGTCGCGGACCGGTGGGTGGAACGAGCGGTCACCCTGGAGGACTACGTGCTCGCGCGCCTCGCCGAGAGCAGGAAGGGCGGTGCCGAATGAGCGCCACCACCGACAGCACGACCGGGAAGCGCGCCGCCGACCGACCTGGGGTCCGCACCCGCGCCCGCGTCGGCTGGGGCGACCTCGCCTGGCTCACCTGGCGCCAGCACCGGTGGACCGTCCTGGGCACCCTCGCGATCGCCCTGGTCGGCGTCGCCGGGATGCTGCTGGTCCGCGCCGCCTTCCTGGACGAGGCGGCCAACGGCTACCCGGCCCAGGGCTGGGGCGACTACACCGGGCTGGGCCTCACCCTCCCCGGCGGGCTGATGCTCTACGGGACCTTCATCGGCGCCGTGTGGGGTGCGCCGATGCTGGCCTGGGAGTACGACCAGCGCACGAACGTGGTCGCCTGGACCCAGGACCTGCCGGTCGCCCGCTGGCTGGTCGGCAAGGCGGTGCTGCTCGGCGCGGTCGCCGCGCTCATCGGCGCGGTCCTCGGCGGCACGGCGCAGCTGATGGCGAACGCGATCAACGACGTCCCGCGCTACGTCTCGGTCAACATGTTCGAGGAGGGCTTCGAGTACCACCCGGCGCTCCAGGCCGCGTACGCGCTGTTCGGCTTCGCGCTCGGCCTCGCGATCGCCGCGCTGGTCCGCCGCACGGTGCTCGCGGTGGGCCTGACCCTGGTCGTCGGCCTGCTCACCAAGGTCGTCGTGGAGCTCTGGCTGCGGGGCCGCTACCAGAGCCCGCACACCACCTTCGCACCGGTCGGGGAGGACATCCGCCCGCTGGGGCCTGCGAAGGACCAGGCCCTGTACTTCGAAGGCGGCTACGCCAACGCGGACGGGGTGCTGGGGACCGTGCCGCCGCGGTGCTACGGCCCCGAGTCCGCCGACCAGGCGTGGTTCCAGGGGTGCCTGAAGGACAGCGGCCTCACGCACTTCCTGGAGCAGTACCACCCCGCCGAGCGCCTGGGCACGTTCCGGCTGATCGAGGGCGTCCTGTTCCTCGCGCTCGCCGCCGCCCTGTTCGCCTTCGCGCTGCGCCGCGTCAAGAAGGCCGCGGCCTGACCGCGCCGGACCGCCGCGCGACCGGCTGGGCCGAACGCCCGACGCCGGGGACCCCCGCACGCCGCGAGGCGCGTGCGGGGGTCCCCCGTTCGCGCAGCTAGACTCCCCGGTCCGTGGACTCCCGAACCCGTCTTCCCGTCGTCGGCATGGTCGGCGGCGGCCAGCTCGCCAGGATGACCCACCAGGCCGTCATCCCCCTCGGCCAGTCGCTGCGCGTGCTCGCCCAGAGCGAGTCCGACCCGGCGGCGCTGGTCGCCCGCGACGTCGACCTCGGCTCGCACACCGACCTGGAGGCGCTGCGCGGGTTCGCCAAGTCCTGCGACGTCGTCACCTTCGACCACGAGCACGTCCCGCAGGAGCACCTGCGCGCCCTGGTCGCCGAGGGCGTGCGCGTGCACCCCGGCCCGGACGCGCTCGCGCACGCGCAGGACAAGCTCGTCATGCGCGTGAAGCTCGCCGAGCTCGGCCTGCCCGTGCCGCCGTTCGCCGAGGTCGCCGAGCCCGCGCACGCGGTCGCGTTCGGCGACGAGCACGGCTGGCCGTGCGTGCTCAAGGCGGTGCGCGGCGGCTACGACGGCCGGGGCGTGTGGATGCTCGACTCCGCCGAGGAGGCCGAGCGCCTGGTCGCCGAGCTGCTGGAGGCGGGCACCCCGCTGATGGTCGAGCAGCGCGTGGCGATGCGCCGCGAGCTGGCCGCGCTCGTCGCGCGCTCCCCGTTCGGCCAGGGCGCGGCGTGGCCGCTGGTGGAGACGGTGCAGAAGGACGGCATCTGCGTCGAGGTGCTCGCGCCCGCGCCGGACGCCGACCGCGCCGCGCAGGCCCAGGACCTGGCGCTGCGCGTCGCGGACGAGCTGGGCGTGGTCGGGCTGCTCGCCGTCGAGCTGTTCGAGACCGAGGACGGCCTGGTCGTCAACGAGCTGGCGATGCGCCCGCACAACTCCGGGCACTGGACCATCGAGGGCTCCCGCACCTCCCAGTTCGAGCAGCACGTGCGCGCCGTCCTGGACTACCCGCTCGGCTCGACCGACCTGGTCGCGCCCGCCGTCGTGATGGCGAACGTGCTCGGCGCGGCGGACGCGCCCCCGTTCGGCCCCGACGAGCGGCTGCACCACCTGTTCGCCCGGTTCCCCGACGCGCGCGTGCACCTGTACGGCAAGGAGGAGCGGCCGGGCCGCAAGATCGGCCACGTCACCCTGCTGGGGGAGCGCATGGCGGACGTGCGGGAGCGGGCGAGGCTCGCCGCGCACTGGCTGTCCGACGGCGTGTGGCTCGACGGGTACGACATCCACGGAGGACAGGCGTGACGCAGGTAGGCGTGATCATGGGCAGCGACTCGGACTGGCCCGTGATGGGGGCCGCCACCGAGGCGCTGGCCGAGTTCGGCGTGACGTTCGAGGTGGGCGTGTACTCGGCGCACCGGACCCCGCAGCGGATGCTGGACTACGCGACGTCGGCCGCCGGGCGCGGCCTGCAGGTGATCATCGCGGGCGCGGGCGGGGCGGCGCACCTGCCCGGCATGGTCGCCTCGGCGACGCCGCTGCCGGTGATCGGCGTCCCGGTGCCGCTCAAGCACCTGGACGGCATGGACTCGCTGCTGTCCATCGTGCAGATGCCGGCCGGGGTGCCGGTCGCAACGGTGTCGGTCGGCGGGGCGCGCAACGCGGGGCTCCTCGCGGTGCGGGTGCTGGGCGCGTCCGACCCGGAGCTGCGGGAGCGGATGGCGGCGTACCAGGCGTCGCTGGAGGAGATGGTGCTCGACAAGGACGCGGCGCTGAAGGCACTGGTCGAAGGTCGCCCGGACACGGGGGTGAACGCGCGCTAACATCCTCCCAGTGGAACTTACTGGGAGGTAACAAGTGGACCCGAGCTTCGGCACCTACCAGCTCGCCGAGGAGCACGACGCCCTGCGCGAGGCGATCCGCTCGCTCGCCGAGAAGGAGATCGCCCCGCACGCGGCGGACGTCGACGAGCGGGAGAGGTTCCCCGTCGAGGCGCTGTCGGCGCTGGTCAAGGCCGGTTTCTCGGCGGTCCACGTGCCCGAGGACTACGACGGGCAGGGCGCCGACTCGGTGGCCACGTGCATCGTGATCGAGGAGGTCGCGCGGGTCTGCGCGTCCTCCTCGCTCATCCCGGCGGTCAACAAGCTCGGCACGATGCCGATCATCCTGGCCGGCTCGGAGGAGCTGAAGCGGCAGGTCCTGCCGTCCATCGCGGCGGGCGAGGCCATGGCGTCGTACGCACTGTCCGAGCGCGAGGCGGGCTCGGACACCGCGTCGATGCGGGCGCGGGCGCGGCTCGAGGGCGACCGGTGGGTGCTCAACGGCACCAAGTGCTGGATCACCAACGCGGGCGAGTCCACCTGGTACACGGTCATGGCGGTCACGGACCCCGACGCGCCGAAGAAGTCCCAGGGCATCTCGGCGTTCGTGGTGCACAAGGACGACCCCGGCTTCTCGGTCGGGTCCAAGGAGCGCAAGCTCGGGATCAAGGGCTCGCCCACCCGCGAGATCCACTTCGAGAACTGCGAGATCCCGGCGGACCGGATCATCGGCGAGCCCGGCACCGGCCTGAAGACGGCCCTGCGCACCCTGGACCACACCCGGCCGACGATCGGCGCGCAGGCGGTGGGCATCGCGCAGGGGGCGCTGGACCAGGCGATCGCGTACGTGAAGGACCGCAAGCAGTTCGGCCGGTCGATCTCGGACTTCCAGGGCGTGCAGTTCATGCTGGCCGACATGGCGATGAAGGTCGAGGCGGCCCGGCACATGGTGTACGTCGCGGCGGCGAAGGCCGAGCGGGGGGAGCCGGACCTCGGGTTCATCACGGCGGCGGCGAAGTGCTTCGCGTCCGACGTGGCGATGGAGGTGACGACGGACGCGGTGCAGCTGTTCGGCGGGGCCGGGTACACGCGGGACTTCCCGGTGGAGCGGATGATGCGGGACGCGAAGATCACGCAGATCTACGAGGGGACCAACCAGGTGCAGCGGGTCGTGATGTCGCGGTCGCTGCTCAAGGGCTGAGCGCTCCGGACGCCCGCCCACCCGCAGCCCCCGGTCGTCGGGCGCGGGTGGGCGGTCAGGGGGCGTCCCGCCGCTCCGGTGGCGCCTCCCCGGCCATCCCCGCCAGGTACGCGTCCAGCTTCCGGTAGCTCGCGTCCCAGAACCCCCGGAAGCCCTCCGCCCACTCCGCCACCTCGCGCAGCGGCTCCGCCGACAGCTCGCACGGGCGCCACTGGGCGTCACGGCCGCGCGTGATCAGGCCCGCCCGCTCCAGCACCTTCAGGTGCTTGGACACCGCCGGGCCGCTCATCGGCAGCGGCGCGGACAGCTCCTTCACCGTCGCCGGGCCCTCGGTCAGCCTCGCCAGGATCGCGCGCCTGGTCGGGTCGGCCAGCGCGGCGAAGGTCGTGCTCAGCGGGTCGTCGGCCACGGCGTGCCCCCTTCGTTAACCACCCGGTTAAGTTAACCACGTCCCGCGCGCTCCACCTGTCGGGTCGCTGTCAGGCCCGCCGTTCGGGGCAGTGTTAGTTGAACTTTCATATACCTTCGGCCCCATGAACAAGTCCGACACGATCCGCGACACCGCCGCGCTCATCGGCCGGATCGGCGTGGGCGCCGTCTTCGTGGCGCACGGCTGGCAGAAGGTCTCCGAGTGGGGCATGGACGGCACGGCCGCGGCCTTCGAGGGCATGGGCATCCCCGCCCCCGCCCTGTCCGCCTGGTTCGCCGCGCTCGTCGAGCTGATCGGCGGCACCCTGCTGATCGTCGGCGCTGGCCTGCCGTTCGTGGGCGTCCTGCTGGCGATCCCGGTCCTCGGCGCGCTGCTCCTCGTCCACCTGCCCAACGGCCTCCTCGGCGAGGGCGGCTACGAGCTGGTCCTCGTGCTCGCCGTCTCGGCGATCGCCCTGGGCTTCAACGGTGGTCGCTTCTCCGTCGACCACCTGATCCGCGGCAAGCGCTCCGAGCCCGCCCGGATCTGACCGGCCCGAAGATCCCGAAAAGCCAAGAGCCTGAGGTCACCGTCGACCTCAGGCTCTTCCACGTCCGGGTGAGAACCGTCAGCCCACCAGGTCGATCGTCGTCCGCTCGCTGGCCCGCCTGCCGGGCAGCAGGTCCGGGTTCGGGTTGCTGCACTGCACCAGCGACCCGCCGCCCGCCAGCACCGCCAGCACCCCGTTCAGCAGCCCGTCCGGCTGGTTCCACTCCACCGTGGACAGCGCCCGCGTCCCCGGCCCGATCCCGAGCACCGCGGCCCTGGATCTCGCCTCCGCGACCACCTCGTCCACCGTCGACCACCCCAGCGCCGCCGTGCTCCCCGGAACCGGCGCGTGCGGGACGAAGTCGTCGCCGAACATCCGCACCTCGTCCAGGAAGTCACCGGGCGTGCCGGTGCCCAGCCCCATCGGGTGCAAGGACACCACGGACGTGACCTCCGCACCGGGCGCCTCACCACCCGGCGCGACCAGTGCCACCTTCGCCCCGGCGGGCGCGTCGACCACCGACGCCCCGCACCACCAGGCCCCCAGCAGCACCCCGAGCGTCTGCCAGTGCGCGGGCAGCAGCACCGCGACCGGGTCGCCCGGCTCGACGTCGTGCTCGTCGCGCAGCCAGTTCGCCGTCTTCGCCGCCCAGTTGGCCGCGGTGGCCCTGGACAGCTCGACGCGCGTGCCCTCGACGTCGTCGTAGTGCGTGATCAGGGGCCGTCCCGGTTCGGCCAGCAGCGGCGTGAGCAGAGCTTCCGTGACGGTCAAGTCAACCTCGCTAGTCGACGCAGGGGGGACCTTGCTGGAGTGCCTGGCGCTGGACTACCCGCTGCGCCGCCCCGTCCAACGCGACAACCTTGCCACCCGACAGCCGCTCGGTCGTGGTCGGGGCCGCGTTCGAGGTGGTCGGGGCCGCTTCCGAGGACGCGGGCGCCGTCGGCTCGGGCGTCTTCTCGCCCAGCACCCGCGCCACGAACGCCCGCACCTGCTCCCGGTCCACCAGCACCACGCTCTGCCCCCGGTCGTTGACCGCGCCCACCGCCGTCACCGGGATCGTCGCGAACTCCACGTTCCCGCCGGAGATCCCGCCCAGCTGCCCCGCCAGCGTGGCGACGTCCAGCCCGTCGTCCACCACGACCGACTTGCTCACCGCCTCCAGCAGCCCGGACAGCTTCGACGGGTCGGCGAACGTGCCCGCCGTCAGCAGCTTCGACATCGCCGACGACAGGAACACCTGCTGCCGGGTGATCCGGCTCAGGTCCCCGCTCGGCAGGTTCTTGCGCTGCCGCACGAACGCCAGCGCGTCACCCCCGGACAGCGTCTGCGCGCCCGCCCGGAAGTCCGCCCCCGAGTCCGGGTCGCTGGTCGCCTCCTTGAGGCACACGTCGACCCCGCCGATCACCTCGGTCAGCCGGTAGAACCCGTACAGGTTCACCTCGGCGTAGTGGTCGACCCTGACCCCGGTCAGCTCCTGCACCACCTGCACGAGCGCCGCCCGCCCGGCCTGGTCGCCGCGCTTCTCCCGCTCGGCCAGCGGCACACCCTCGGCCTGCAGCCGCTCCATGGTGAGGAACTTCGTGACCCCGTAGGCCCCGTTGATCTTCTCCTCGCGATCGCCGGGGATCGGCACGTACGTGTCGCGGGGGATGGACACCGCGTGCGCCCGCGACCCGTCGCGCGGCACCCGCAGCACGATGATCGTGTCCGTGTTGAGGGTGTCG
The DNA here is from genome assembly GCF_002354875.1 of Actinosynnema pretiosum. GTDB lineage: Bacteria > Actinomycetota > Actinomycetes > Mycobacteriales > Pseudonocardiaceae > Actinosynnema > Actinosynnema auranticum. Next base: position 7,306,927 of record NZ_CP023445.1, on the reverse strand, counting down.
GTCGCCTCGGTGCGCAGCTGGCGCAGCACCGACGCGGGCAGCGGGTTGCCCTGCGCGTCGGTGCGGCTGTCGCTGCCCACCAGGAGGAGGTCGATCGCGCCGTCGTCGGCGGGAGGGGCGTTCGGCACGTCCGCCAGGGACGTCAGCACGTCGGTGGTGTTCACGCTCTCCTGGACCCGCCGCAGCGTGGACCAGCTGTAGCCGGTGACCACCAGCACCACTGCCGAGAGCAGCGCCAACCCGGTTCTGCCCGCTACGACGACGGCCTTCACCGAGACCTCCCCCTCCACTACCCCCGTGTCCGAACAGGCTAACGTCCCGCACCCGTTCGGACCTGGGGTAGCGGGAAATCAGTCCACGCAGACCACGCCGTTGGCCGTGATGGGCGCGGCGCTGCTCGCCGGGCTGGACGACCCGGTCTCCGAGCGCGCCGACGACGTGTCGTCGGTCGTGCCCAGCTCCGCGTTGTCGGCGCCCACGTAGATCAACACCTGACCCCTCGGCACGGAGTCGTCCAGCTCGGTCGTGGCGTTACCGCCGAGCGCCTGGACCACCCGGTCCGCGTAAGCCTCCTGGCCCGTGCCGTACCGGACCACGGTGGTGTCGCTGACCGCCGAGTTGAGCGCCTGCCCCTTGCGGAAGCCCTGCTCGCCGAGCGCGTTCAGCACCTTCAGCGCCACGCCGGACACCCCGGACGAGTTGTAGACCTGCACCGTGATCGCCGAGGGCTGCGGGCCCGCGGACGGCGACGGCGACCCCGACGGCGAGGTCGACGACGAGGGCTTGGGCTTGTCCGAGGCCAGATCGCCCAGGAACGCCTTGACCTCCGCCGCGTCCACCGGCAGGACGTTGCCGTCGCTGTAGGTGTCGGTCGGCGGGCCGACCGGGATGGTGCGGAACTCCAGCTTGCCCGACGCCAGCCCCTGCATCTGGCTGGCGAACTCGGTGATGTCCCAGCCCTGGCTGAGCACCACCGACTTCTGCACCGCGCTGACCAGGCCGCTGAGCCTGGCCGGGTCGGTCAGGGTGCCGGTGGAGAGCACCTTGCGGGCCAGCGCGCCGATGAACACCTGCTGGCGCACGATCCGGTCCAGGTCGCCGTTGGGCAGCTCGTGCCGCTGCCGCACGAACTGCAGCGCCTGCCTGCCCTCCAGCGTCTGGACGCCTGCCGGGAACTTCGCCCCGGAGTAGTACTCGTCGTCCACCGCGTTGTTCAGGCACACCTCGACGCCGCCGATGGCCTGGGTGACCTCGTAGAAGCTCGCGAGGTTCACCTCCGCGTACCGGTCGATCTTGATGGCGCCGCCGGACAGGTCCTCGACGGTCTTGATCAGCGTGCGCCTGCCCGCGAGCGTCGACTCCAGCTCGATCTTCGCCAGGTCGGTCTCCCCCTTCTCCTGGAGCTCGGCGGAGGTGGTGTTCTTCTGCCTGATCAGCGCAGAGTTGATCTTGTGCTTGCCGAACCCGTCGGCGATCTCCACGTACGAGTCGCGCGGGAACGAGATCGCGACGGCGCGCGTCCCGTCCTGCGGGATGTGCACGAGGATGATCGTGTCGGTGTTCAGCGTCCCCTCGTCGACGCCGCCGTTCAGCAGCGCCAGCACCTCGTCGGACAGCGGCTTGCCCTGCGCGTCGGTGCGGCTGTCGCTGCCGACCAGCAGGATGTCGATCGCCCCGTCGAGGGGTTTGCGCGTGGATTCCGGCGAGACCGTGGAAGACGCCTCGCCGAACACGTCCGTCGTCGTCACACCCTGGTTCAGGGTGCGCAGCTGGTGCCATCCGTACCAGGTCACCACGAGCACGGCCGCCGAGACGAGCGCGACCAGCGTCCTCCCCGTGCCGACCAGCACGCGCAGTGCGGCCGAACCCCCGGTGCGACCGGGCGGACTCCCGTCCACTTGCGCTGCCTCCCCAGAGTCAGGTCCTGTCAACCAAGGTTAATCGCGGGTGGCTAAATCGACCCGACTTCACCCCTTATACGGGATACGGGGTAACAACCCGGTGGGTTGCGCGGTTAAGACGGTGACACACTTCGCAGGAGTCGGACTGGGTTCGGACTGGAGAGGACAACCATGCGGGTGCTGGTTACAGGCGGTGCCGGTTTCATCGGCTCGCACTACGTGCGGGAACTGGTGGGCGGCGCCTACCCGGCCTACGCCGACGCCGAGGTCGTGGTGCTGGACAAGCTGACCTACGCGGGCAACGAGGCCAACCTCGCGCCCGTCGCGGACAGCCCCCGGCTGCGCTTCGTGCAGGGCGACATCTGCGACCGCGACCTGGTGGCCGAACTGGTCAAGGGCGCGGACGCGGTCGTGCACTTCGCCGCCGAGTCGCACGTCGACCGGTCGATCTCGGGGTCCGCGGACTTCGTGCTCACCAACGTCCTGGGCACCCAGACGATGCTCCAGGCGGCGCTGGAGGCCGAGGTCTCGCGGTTCGTCCACGTGTCGACCGACGAGGTCTACGGCTCGATCGAGCGGGGCTCGTGGACCGAGGACCACGTGCTGGAGCCCAACTCCCCCTACTCCGCGTCCAAGGCGTCCTCGGACCTCCTCGCGCGCGCCTTCCACCGGACGCACGGATTGCCGGTCTGCGTCACCCGGTGTTCGAACAACTACGGTCCGTACCAATTCCCGGAAAAGGTCATCCCGCTGTTCGTCACCAACCTGGTGGACGGCAAGAAGGTACCCCTGTACGGCGACGGGCTGAACGTGCGCGACTGGCTGCACGTCGACGACCACTGCCGGGGCATCCAGCTGGTGCTCGAGGGCGGGCGCGGCGGCGAGATCTACAACATCGGCGGCGGCACCGAGCTGACCAACCGCGAGCTGACCGAGAAGCTCCTGGAGGCCACCGGCCGCGACTGGGACGACTCGGTCGAGCCGGTCACCGACCGCAAGGGCCACGACCGGCGCTACTCGGTCGACATCACCAAGATCAACCAGGAGCTGGGCTACTCGCCGAGGGTCGACTTCGCCGAGGGCCTGGCGAGCACCGTCGCCTGGTACCGGGACAACCGCGACTGGTGGGAGCCGCTCAAGCAGCGCGCCTCCCTGGCCCGCTGATGGCCGCCACCGCGCTGCTCGTGCCCGGTGGGCGCGGCCAGCTCGGGCAGGACCTGCTCGCCACCGGCGGGCGCGTGCGGGCGCTGTCGTCGGCCGAGCTGGACATCACCGACGCCGACGCCGTCGCCGACCGGGTGGCCGAGTTCGCCGCCGGGGCGCGCGCCGAGGGCCTCGCCCCGGTCGTGGTCAACGCCGCCGCCTACACCGCCGTGGACAACGCCGAGACCGACGAGGGCCGCGCGCTCGCGGTCAACGCGCTCGGGCCGGAGCTGCTCGCGCTCGCCTGCCGCGAGCACGACGTGCCGCTGCTGCACGTGTCCACCGACTACGTCTTCCCCGGCGACGCCACCGCGCCCTACGAGCCGGACGACGCCACCGGGCCGCGCTCGGCCTACGGGCGCACCAAGCTCGCGGGCGAGCAGCGCGCCCTGGCCGCCTGGGACCGGACCTGGGTCGTGCGCACCGCGTGGGTGTACGGGGCGGGCGGGTCGAACTTCGTGAAGACGGTGGCGAGGCTGGCCGGGCAGCGCGAGAGCCTGTCCGTCGTGGACGACCAGCGCGGCTCGCCCACCTGGTCCGCCGACCTCGCGGCCGGGCTGGTCGAGCTGGCCGCCGCGACCACCGGCCCCGCGGCGCCCGCGCAGCGCGTGCTGCACGCCACCGGCGGCGGCGAGACGACCTGGTTCGGCTTCGCGCGGGCGGTGTTCGAGGAGCTGGGGCTGGACCCGGAGCGGGTGCGCCCGTGCGGCACCGAGGACTTCCCCCGCCCCGCGCCCAGGCCCGCGTACTCGGTGCTCTCGCCGAAGGCGTGGGAGTCGGCGGGCTTGACGCCGCTGCGGCCGTGGCGCGAGGCGCTGGCCGTCGCGGTGCGGGAGGGCGTCGCGGGGTGACCGGACCCCGCTCCCCGCAGTCACCCGCGCATCAGCAGGGTGGTTCCGGCGCGCACTCGGGTGCGCGCCGGAACCACCCCGGCTGACCGGGAACCCCGTCCCCAACCGGGCTTTCCGCAAAAACGGGGTGCTTTTCCGCACCGTGGCGGATTGCGCGCAGTAGACAGTCCACCACTCCAGTGGCCCGCGCTGCGCCAAAGGGGTGGGAATTCCCGACTGGTCTGGTTCGGCGGCCCCGTGCTGGTGCAGCCTTTTCGCCATGTCCGAACGTGGGCGCACCCAGAACGCAGCGGTCCAGCAGCAGGAAGAGCGCCAGCGCTTCCTGCGCAGGGTGGTCGTGATCAGCGGATCGCGACAGGTTTCCGAGGAAGACCTCTTTCCCAAGAAAAAGCCTTAACGACGACGCTTCGCCGCTTTTTCGTAAGCCTTCACGGTGAGTTCCGCGGTGCGCCGCCAGGTGAACTCGGAGGCGTGCGCCCGCCTGGCCGCTTGAGCGGTGGGGCTGGGCGGGGTTTCCACGGTCTCCACCAGCGCCTGGCCCAGCGCCTCGACGTCGCCCACCGGCACGTGCACCGCGTGCCCGCCCGCCACCTCGCGCAGCGCGGGCACGTCCGAGCACACCACGGGGACGTTGCACGCCAACGCCTCCAGCACCGGCAGCCCGAAGCCCTCGTCCCGCGAGGGCAGCACCAGCGCCGAGGCGCCCGCCACCACGCGCCGCAGGTCGATCTCGGTCAGGTACCCGGTCCGCACGACCCGGCCGTCCACCCCGGACTCGCCGGGCCCGGCCAGCACCAGCGGCGGCAGCTCCGGCCGCGCCGCGTGCGCCGCGATCAGCCGGTCCAGCCCCTTGCGCGGCCCGCCCGCGCCCACGAACAGCAGGTACTCCAGCGGCAGCCGCAGCCGCGCCCGCACCGGGTCCGACGGCGGTCGCGCCGCGAACCACGCCGGGTCCACGCCCAGCGGCGTCACCACGATCCGGTCCTCCGGCACGCCCAGCCGCTCCACGACCTGGTCCGCGACCGCGCGCGTCGGCGTGCACACCACCGCAGCCCGCGAAGCCGACTGCCGCACCAGCTCGGGCAGTCGCGCGTCCGACGGCGGCAGGTCGCCGGGGTGGTCCAGCATCGCCAGGTCGTGGATCGTCACCACGCCACCGGCCCGCACCGACGGCGGCAGCACGAAGTTCGTCGCGTGCATGACGTCCGCCAGCCCCGCGAGCACCTCCACCGGCGGGAACGGCGCGCGCAGCCAGAACTGCCGCAGCAGCCGCGCCGACACCGGCAGCCCGCGCGCCACCACGTCGTGCGGCAGCACCGTCCGCAGCGCCCGCCACCCGCGCAGCGTGAACGCCACCGCCCGCACGTCCACCTCGTCCACCATCGACGCCAGCTCCTCGGCCAGCGCCGCGGTGTAGCGGCCGATCCCGGTGCGCTGCCCCAGCAGCGGGGTCCCGTCCAGCAGGACCGTCAGCGGGCGCCTAGCCACGGCCGCGCAGCTTCTTGAGCACCCGACCGGTGGCCCGCTTGGCCAGCTCGGACGGCCCGCCCGCGTCCAGGTACTCGCGCACCAGCTTGATGTCCCGCTCCACCTTCTCCCGCGTGCCCAGCGGCTTGTTGCGCACCATCGGCGACGAGCCGGGCAGCCGGTCCGCCGACGGCCTGGGGTTGCGGCAGAACTCCACCAGCGGCGCGAGCGCCACCTCCCAGGTGAACCGCTCCCGCACCACGGCGATCCGCTCGGCGCACGCCGCCGCGAACTCCTCGTCGTACATGGCCTTCTCCAGCGCCGCGGCCAGCGCCATCGGGTCCTCCGACGGCACCACGACGCCTAGGCCCTCGCGCTCGACCAGGTCGGCGAACGAGTCGCCGTCGGTGGTCACGATCGGCAGCCCGGCCCACAGGTAGTCCAGCACCCGCGTGCGGAACGCGAACGTGGTCTCCACGTGCTCGTAGTGCGTGGTGACGCCGCAGTCCGCGTCCAGCAGCCAGTTCTGCCGGTCCTGGTAGGCGACCCAGCTCTCGTTGAAGAACACGTGCTTGTTGGTCAGCCCCAGCCGACCGGCGAGCGCCCGCGTCTGCCCGGCGACGTCCATGTCGGGCACCTCGGGGTTGGGGTGCTTCATCCCCAGGAACACCAGCCGCGCGTCCGGCCGCCGCTCGCGCAGCTCGTCCACCGCGCTCACCAGCGTGAGCGGGTCGAACCAGCTGTAGACGCCACCGGCCCACAGCACGACCTTGTCGTCGGCGCCGATGCCCAGCGCGTCGCGCAGTCCGGGACCGGTGCGCGTCGGCGGCTTCGCGGACAGCCCGAACGGGGCCACGGCCAGCAGCGAGCGCACGGTCGGGTCGGTGTCGTACAGCGACGGCGTCAGCCTGCCCAGCGCGGCCAGGTGACCCAGCCAGAAGTGCCGCTGCCGCTCGGAGGCGCACAGGAAGAAGTCACCGCGCGCCAACTGGGTGTTGAGCACCCGCGTGACGCCCACGAGGTCCAGCGCGCGCTGCTCGTCGGTGCCGTCCTTGCCCTGCTCCAGCAGCTCCAGGTGCATCGGGTCGTACATGTCGCACACGACGACCTTGGTGGAGGAGCGCTCCTTCACCTGCGGCAGGTACTCCAGCGCGTGGCCCTGCAGCACCACGACGTCGGCCCAGTCGACGTGCTCGCCCAGCTCCTTCTGCCGCGCCCGCAGCACCGGGAACGGCGCGTCGGGCGGCGCGCACAGCGGGTTCACCGTCACCAGCCGCACGTCGTGCTCGGCCACCAGCACGTCGGCCATGTTCCACGCCCGGATCGCCGGACCGGCCATCTTCGGCGAGATTGCGTCGCCGGTGAGCACCAGCACCCGGCGGGGGCGGCCGAACACGCCCTCCAGGCCGAACACGTCGACCAGGACCTCGTGCGCGGCCAGGTAGCGCGGCAGCGGGTAGGCGGGCTCCATGGCCTTGCGCATCAGCGGCAGCAGGTCGGCGTCGGTGCGCCTGCGCGCGGCCTGCTCGGCCTTGCGCGACTCGGCCAGCGAGGGCAGCAGCTCCACGAACTGGTCGATCGCCAGGAACCCGGCCAGCGCCTGCCGCGCGATCGGCACGGGCGCCGCGTCGTCCGCCGGGTCGGCGGGGCGGCGGGTGATCTCCAGCTGGGTCGGGTCGATGTCGCCGCGCGCGGTCGCCCTGCGCACCACCAGCGCGAGCGCGGCGGGCAGCACCTTGGCGAGCACGTCGTCCGACAGGTTCTTGTACAGCGCGGCCAGCGCGTTGCGCTCCAGCAGGAACAGCTCGCGGCTGGTGTCCACGGACTTCATGGACGCGTGGTGCTTGTGGAACGTCAGCGACTTCGGCTCGTAGCGCACCCGCCAGCCGCGCAGGTTCAGCCGCCAGCCGAGGTCGACGTCCTCGTAGAACATGAAGAACCGCTCGTCGAAGCCGCGCAGCTCGGCGAACAACTCGGTGCGCACGACCATCGCGGAGCCGGTCGCGAACAGCACGTCGCGCGGCGCGTCGTGGCTGCCGTCGTCCACCTCGCCCGCGTGCCGCTTGTAGCCCATGCCGAACCAGGTGAGCCCGGCGTCGACGAAGTCGACGACCTTCCCGTCCCAGTCCAGGACCTTGCTGGCGACCGCGCCCACGGCCGGGTCCTCGCGCAGCACCCGGACGGCCTCGCGCAGCCAGCCCGCGTCGGGGCGCGCGTCGTTGTTCAGGAACGCCAGCACGGACCCCTTGGCGCGCCGGGCGCCCAGGTTGCAGCCGCCCGCGAAGCCCAGGTTCTCCGGGGCCTCCACGACCTCGGCCCTGGGCACGGAGGTGCGGATGAGCTCGGCGCTGCCGTCACCGGAGGCGTTGTCCACGCAGACGACCTGGAGCAGGTCGGGCGGGTAGTCGACGTCGGTGAACAGCGCCCGCAGGCACGTGGTGGTGTCCTCGGCGCCGCGGTAGTTCACCACGACGACCGTCACGACAGGCAGACTCCCTCGCTCCACGCGCTAAGCCTGCCTCATCACGCTCCGCAGCGGGCGGTCACGGTGGTTTATGCCTCCGACGGGTTCAGCCGGGGCCCGCCGCGACCGCCGCGCCACCACGCGCCTCAGTCGCCGCCACCCGGCTCTTCCCCGTCCTCGTCCCGCTCGGCCTCCACGGTCGCCAGGCTCTCCCGCTGCCACTCGACCGTGATCTTGACGTGGGCCTCGGCGGTGGAGCGGGCGATCGCGAACAGCCCGGAGGCGCCCACCTTCAGCCCGATCTCGACGGCCACCCGGTCGGGCGCGGGGGAGCGCAGCGACCCGATCCGCTGCGCGACCGTCCCGGCGACGGACCTGGCCAGCTCGACGCCGCCCTCCAGGGTGTCCTCGGCCAGCTCCTTGGTCCGGTCCCACCGCCTGCCGACCCGGACGGGCCCGTCGTGCTCCTCGTCGATCTCGAACGGCACTAAGTCGCCGTCCTCGGTCCGCACCTCGACGTACTCGGCCACAGGCCCTCCCGGTGTGTCAGCGCCCGGCCCACTCGCGCCAGACGTCGGCCCTGGACACCTTGGCACGCCGACCGATCGCGGCGCGCTGCACGAGTGCGGACGGCAGCCGCAGCAGCACCTCGCCGATCACCCGCAGTCGCAGCCCCACCCGGAAGTTCGCCCCTTCGGGCCGCCCTCCGCGCACCGGCAGCAGCGCGGTGATGGCGGCGAACCGCGCCAGCTCGCGCAGCGCCACCCCGGCGGGCGCGCAGCGCAGCAGCATGAGCAGCCGGTTCCGCTCGTTCCACCGGTGGAACAGCGGCGAGCCGGGCTCGCTGCTGGCCCCGTGCCGGTGCCGCACCCGCGCGGGCCCCACCGACACGACCCGGTGACCCGACAACCGGAGCCGCCACGACGTGTCGGTGTCCTCGTAGTAGCAGAAGAACGAGCCGGGAACCCCGCCCGCGCCCACCAGCTCGGCGGTCCGGACCAGCGCGGCCCCGCCGCAGAACCCGAACACGTCCCGCCCGGCGAGCACCAGGTCGGCCCCGTGCCCGTCGGCGGTGATCCGCACCCCGACCGATTGGGTCGACCCGTCCGGCAGCAGCATCGAGGAGGTCGCCGCCGCGGCCCCCCGGTCGCGCCGCAGCTCGTCCTCCAGCGCGGCCAGCCAGGTCGGCTCGGGCGCGGCGTCGTCGTTGAGCCAGGCCACGAACTCGGTGCCCACGCGGGGCAGCACGGCGGCCAGCGCGCCCGCGTACCCGGCGTTGCGCGGCAGCCGCACCACCTCGGGGCGGCTCGGGTGCGCGGCCAGCAGCCCGGCGGTGCCGTCGTCGGAGGCGTTGTCCACGACGAGCAGCCGGTGCGCCCGCCGCTGCGCGGAGAGCGCGTCGAGGCAGTCGGTGACGTGCTCGCGCCCACGCCAGGTCACCACGACCACCGTCGTGCTCGGGCTGGGCGCAGCGCTCGGGTTCGACACGGCCGGAGACGCTACGCGGCCCGCGGGGGCCACCGCGCCCGGATCTCGCCCACGAACGCGCGAACCCCCACCACCAGCTGACACCGCGCGTGAGACCGTACCCGCCGTGCCGAACCTGGTTGTGCTCGCCGAGCAGCTGCTGGCCCCGGTCCCCGGCGGCACCGGCCGCTACACCCGAGAGCTCACCGCGGCCCTCGCCGCGACCGCCCCGCCCGGCTGGACCGTGACCACCGCCGTGAGCAGGCACCCCGACCCCTCCGCCGCGGCCGTGCCCGGCGTGGGGGCGCCGAGGGTGCTCCCGATCCCCCGCAGGGCGCTGATCGCCGCCTGGGAGCGGGGCGTGCCGTACTGGCCGGGCGGTGACGCCGTGCACGCCCCGACCCCGCTGGCCCCGCCGCGCGGCCGGGTCGTGGTGACCGTCCACGACACCGTCCCCTGGACCCACCCCGAGACCCTCACCCCCCGCGGCGCGGCCTGGCACCGCCGCGTCATCGCCCGCGCCGCGGCCCGCCCGACCCCCTTGGTCGTGCCCACCCTGGCGGTGGCGGACGACCTGAGGACCAGGGTCCCCTGCGCCGCGCCCCCGATCGCCATCCCCCACGGGGTGACCCCGCTGGGCGAGTCCTCCCCCCTGGCCGACGTCCCGGACCGCTACGTCCTGGCCATCGGCACCATCGAGCCCCGCAAGGGCCTGGAGGCCCTCGTGGCCGCCACCGCGCGGCTGGGCGTCCCGCTCCTGGTCGTCGGCCAACGGGGCTGGGGCGAGGTGGACCTGTCCGCCCCGCACGTCCGCCTGCTGGGCAAGCTGCCCGACCCCCAGCTGGCCCACGTCCTGCGCGGCGCCACCGCCCTGGCCGTCCCCAGCCTCGCCGAGGGCTTCGGCCTGCCGCTCGTGGAGGCCATGTCCGAAGGGGTGCCCGTCGTCCACTCCGACGCGCCCGCCCTGGTGGAGGTGGCCGGGGGAGCGGGCCTGGTGGCCGAGCGCGGCGACCCGAGGTCCCTGGAGGCCGCTCTCCGCTCGGTCCTGACCGACCGCCCCCTCGCCGCTCGCCTGGCCGCGGCGGGCCGCCGCAGGGCCGAGGACTTCACCTGGGAGCGGGCGGCCCGAGCCGTCTGGGAACTCCACCTCGCCCAGGCCGCCACCGCTTCCGCAGAGCGCGGCGCGCGGTGAGCGGCGCGGAACCCCCGGTCCGGGACGGCGCTTTCCCGCGCGCGCTCCCACCAGGGGGAACACATTCCCCCGCGATTCGCCGGGCGAGCGTTGTCGAATCGTTCGGGGCATTCGCCAACGGCGCTGTGAACGCTGGTCGTACCCTTCTCGGCGTGCCACCCGTCGAACCCAGCGTGCTGATCGACGCCACCGCCGTCCCCGCGGATCGGGGCGGGGTCGGGAGGTACGTGGACTCGCTGGTCGCCGCGCTCGACGCGGACGGCGCGGGCGTCAGCGTGGTGTGCCAGCCACGAGACGCGTCCCACTACCGCAGGCTGGCCCCGACCTCCCGCGTCATCGCGGCGGCCGAGGCGGTAGCCACCCGAACCGCCCGGCTCACCTGGGAGCAGGCCTCGCTGCCCAGGCTGGTAGCCCGCCTCGGCGTGGACGTCGTGCACTCGCCGCACTACACGCTGCCCCTGGCCAGCCGAGCCGCGTCCGTCGTGACCCTGCACGACGCCACCTTCTTCACCGACCCGGCGCTGCACTCCTCGGTCAAGGCCCGGTTCTTCCGGGCCTGGACGCGGGCGTCCCTGCGCAGGGCGTCCCTGTGCGTCGTCCCCAGCCACGCCACCGCGGACGAGCTGGCCCGCGTGGCAGGCGCGGACCGCACCGCCCTGCACATAGCCCAGCACGGCGTGGACACCGAGCGCTTCCACCCCCCGACCCCCCAGCAGGTCGCGTCGGTCCGCGCCTCCCTGGGCCTGGGCGCCACCCCGTACGTGGCTTTCCTGGGCGCCCTGGAACCCCGCAAGAACGTCCCGGCCCTGATCCGGGGCTTCGCCAGGGCCTGCCAAGGCCGCGCGAACCCCCCAGCCCTGGTGCTGGCGGGCCAACCCGGCTGGGACGGCCAGGTGGAACGCGCCCTCGACTCGGTCCCGCACCGGATCCGGGTGATCCGCGCCGGCTACCTCCCCTTCGACGACCTCGCCGGTTTCCTCGGCGGCGCGGAACTGGTCGCCTACCCCTCACTGGGCGAGGGCTTCGGCCTCCCCGTCCTGGAGGCCATGGCCTGCGGCGCAGCCGTCCTGACCACCCGCCGCCTCAGCCTCCCCGAGGTGGGCGGCGACGCCGTCGCCTACTGCGGCGTAGGCGCAGGCGACATCGCCGCAGCCCTGACGTCCCTCCTGGACGACCCGTCCCGCAGGCACGCCCTGTCGACGGCGGCCCTGGTCCGCGCGAAGGACTTCTCCTGGGAAACCTCCGCAGCCCGCCACCGCCTCGCCTACGCCCGAGCCGCACACGCCCACCAGGCCACCAAACGCTGACCACCCCCGCCGGCAACCCCACACAGCACCACCGGCGGGGCCCGTCACCACTTCGCAAGCCCTTTGACCACCTAGCAGGCCGCACCGCCCTGCACCGCTTCGCGGGCTGCACCGCCCTGCACCGCTTCGCGAGCTGCACCGCCCTTCACCGCCTCGCGGGCTGCGGGGCGAGCGCAGCGAGCCCGCAGCCACCCAATCCCGCGTCCCTCTTCTCCGTTTGGCCTGGCGAAGCCCGAGCGCAGGTGTCAAGACGCCGCCGCACTGCCGCGGCAGACTGCCTGGTCATACGGCGTCTTGACGCCTGTGCTTGCCTGAAAGGAGGCCAAACGGAGAAGAGGGACCCCGCCCACCGCAGTGGTAAACGGGACCACCAACAGAAGCGTCACCGGCCGGCAGAGCCCGTGTCCCCTCTTTTTTGGAGGTCTGCCCCGCCGGCGAGGCGTGCTCTTCAGCTCTTGACCTTCAGCTCTTGATCTTCCCCCCGTCCCCCTCAAGCCCTCACCCCCGAACGCACCACTAGGGTGAGCCGCGTGACGCGCTACGGAGACGACCTCGCGGTGGTGACGGTCACCTACTCCCCAGGTGACACCCTCGACCGCTTCCTGGACACCCTCGCCGGGGCCACCACCCGGCCCGTCCGGGTCGTGCTCGCGGACAACGGCTCCACCGACGGCGTGCCCGAACGCGCAGCCGCCGATCGCGACGACGTCGAGTTCGTGCCCACCGGCGGCAACCTCGGCTACGGCGGCGGTGCGAACCGCGGAGTCGCCGCACTGGACGACTCGATCGGCTGGATCGTGATCGCCAACCCCGACCTGGAGTGGGGCGAGGGCAGCCTCGACCGCCTCCTCGACGCCGCGACCCGCTGGCCCAGGGGCGGCGCCTTCGGCCCCCTGGTCCGCGAACCGGACGGCGAGGTCTACCCGTCCGCGCGCCTGCTCCCCTCACTCGGCCGGGGGATCGGGCACGCGCTGTTCGCCAAGGTGTGGCCCTCGAACCCCTGGACCCGCGAGTACCGCCAGGAGCGCACCGGCATCACCGAGCGCACCGCCGGCTGGCTGTCCGGCTCCTGCCTGCTCCTGCGCCGCGAGGCCTTCGACTCCGTCGACGGCTTCGACGCCCGCTACTTCATGTACTTCGAGGACGTCGACCTCGGCGACCGCATGGCCAAGGCCGGCTGGCTGAACGTCTACGTCCCGACCGCGGAGGTCGTGCACATCGGCGGCGCGTCCACCAAGAAGGCCTCGGGCCGGATGCTCGCCGCCCACCACAGCAGCGCCTACCGCTACCTGTCCGACCGCCACCAGGGCCTGGTCTGGGCCCCGATGCTCCTGGCGGTCCGCCTGGGCCTCGGCCTGCGCCTCAAGCTCCTCACCCGCAGGGCCTGACCGCCCGCAGCCCACCGCTTACCGCCCGCAAGCAACCCACCGCCCGCAAGCAACCCACCGCCCGCAAGCAACCCACCCGGCGCGCGCACACCGACCAGCGAGGACACGCCCGGCCGCCCCAGTGACCACCGTCACGCGCGGCCGGGCGTTCGGGCGGTCAGGCGCTCGCCGAACCTCACCCCTCGCCGTTCAACCGCCCCGCCAGCCCACCCTGCTGCCCCTGCCCGCCGGACAACCGCTGCGACAGCGAGGGCCTGCTGGCCACCTGCTGCACCGTGGGCACCGGCCCCGGCGCGACCCGCTCCTCCGGCTCGGGCGGAGGCGTCTTCACCGCGGGCGGCGGAGGCGGGACGTCCTGCAGCCCGTTCGCGATCCTCGTGGTCAGGATCATCGTGGAGTCCGGGTCCGGCCCCTTCGGCTCGGCGGCCTCCACCACGCTGCGCGGGATCTGCTGGGTCGACGACGAGTCCATCGGCGAGGTCATGTTGTTCGGCGTCACGATGTGGACACCGCCGCGTGCGCGGGCACGGGCGAGCACGGCATCAGCCCTAGCACGGGGATCCATCCGGCTCACTCCTGCGGTCCGTCGGGCCGGCGGGCGCCGGCGCTGCGATCTGTGACGCTCCACCGACCCGGAACCACCGGCCCTGTCAGCGGGGCGTTTCTGCCAGAGTATTCGCAAGCACGAGCGGAAGTAAGCGGAGGAGGAAAAACGGCATGTCGGAGCTGCAAGGCGCCGAGGCGGTGGTTCTGGTCGGGGGCAAGGGGACCCGCCTGCGCCCCCTGACCCTGTCCGCCCCCAAGCCCATGCTGCCGACCGCGGGGGTGCCCTTCCTCACCCACTTGCTGTCGCGCATCCGCGAGGCGGGCATCAGGCACGTGGTGCTGGGCACGTCCTACAAGGCCGAGGTGTTCGAGGAGCACTTCGGCGACGGCGCGGACCTGGGGCTGGAGCTGGAGTACGTCGTGGAGGAGGAGCCGCTGGACACGGCGGGCGCCATCCGCAACGTCGCCCACCTGCTCCGCGAGCCCGACGTCATGATCTTCAACGGGGACATCCTCTCCGGCGTCGACCTGCGCGGGGTGCTGAACACGCACCGCACGGCCGAGGCGGACGTGACCCTGCACCTGGTCAAGGTGGACGACCCGCGCCGGTTCGGCTGCGTGCCCACCGACGAGGACGGGCGGGTCACCGCGTTCCTGGAGAAGACCGAGAACCCGCCGACGGACCAGATCAACGCGGGCTGCTACGTCTTCAAGCGCGAGGTCGTCGAGGCCATCCCGGCCGGTCGTCCCGTCTCCGTGGAGCGGGAGACGTTCCCCGGCCTGCTCGCGGGCGGCGCCCGGCTGCAGGGTCACGTGGACACCTCGTACTGGCTGGACCTGGGCACGCCCGCCGCGTTCGTGCAGGGGTCCACGGACCTCGTGCGCGGGATCGCGCCGTCGGCCGCGCTGACCGAGGGCACCGGTGAGGCGCTGATCAAGGCCGGTGCGACCGTGCACGAGGGCGCGGTGCTGCGCGGCGGCACGACGGTCGGCGCGGGCTGCACCGTCGCCGAGGGCGCGGTGCTCGACGGGGCGGTGCTCTTCGAGGGCGCGGTGATCGGCGAGGGCGCGGTCGTGGAGCGGAGCGTCGTCGGCGCGGGCGCGCTCGTGCAGGCGGGCGCGGTCGTGGCCGACGCGGTGATCGGCGACGGCGCGGTGATCGGCGCGCGGTGCGAGCTGCGCGACGGGGTCAGGGTGTGGCCGGGGGTCGTGCTGCCGGAGGCGGGGGTTCGCTTCTCCGCCGACGTGTAGCCCGGTGCTCGGAGGTGTGACGGCCGGGGCCGCGCCGGGGGAGTCCCCCCTGGCGCGGTCCTGGTCGCCGCCGTTCCCGGTCGACGTCGGCGCGGTGGTCGCGCCGGTGCGGCGGGGGCCGGGGGACCCGTCGTTCCACCGGGAGGCCGGAGGGGCGGTGTGGCTCGCGGCGGGGACTCCCCGCGGCGCGGGCACGCTCCGGCTCGCGGTCGCCGCCGGTGGGGTCGACGCGCGGGCCTGGGGGCCCGGCGCGGAGTGGCTCCTCGACGGGCTGCCCGCGCTGCTCGGCGCGGACGACGACGATTCCGGGTTCGTCGCGCACCACCCGCTGGTCGCCGAGAGCAGGCGGCGCAGGCCGGGGGTGCGGCTGTGCTCCACCCGGCGGGTGTGGGACGCGCTGCTGCCCGCGGTCCTGGAGCAGAAGGTCACCGGGACGGAGGCGCAGCGGTCGTACCGGCAGCTGTGCGTGCGATTCGGTGAGCGCGCGCCGGGACCGACGCCGGTGCCGCTGCACGTGCCGGTCGGGCCTCGGGTGGTGGCCCGGTTGGCGGACTGGGAGTGGCACGCGGCCGGGGTCGACGGGGCCCGGCGGCGCACGCTGGTCGCGGCGGCGCAGGTCGCGCACCGGTTGGAGGCCGCAGCCGGGATCAAGGGCGTGCTGGGGCGTGAGCTGCTGCGGAAGGTGCCGGGTATCGGGGTGTGGACCGCTGCTGAGGTCGCGCAGCGGGCCTGGGGGGACGCGGACGCGGTCAGCTTTGGGGATTTTCACCTGGCCAAGACCGTTGGGCACGCGTTGACCGGTGGGCCGGTGGACGACGACGGGATGGCCGGGTTGCTGGCGCCGTACGCGCCGCAGCGGCATCGGGCGGTGGTGTTCCTGCTGCTCAGCGGGGTTCGAGCGCCTCGGCGCGGGGTGCGGTTCTCGGCTCGTGATCATCGGCGGGTTTAGGGGTGTAGATCAAGGGCTTGAAGGTCAAGAGCTTGAAGATCAAGAGCTTAAAAGCACGCCTCGCCGGCGGGGCAGACCTCCAAAAAAGAGGGGGACGGGCTCTGCCGGCCGGTGACCGTTGGTCCTGTGGTCCCGTTTACCACTGCGGTGGTCCGGGTCCCTCTTCTCCGTTTGGCCTCCTTTCAGGCAAGCACAGGCGTCAAGACGCCGTTTGACACCCCGGTCTGCCGCATAGTGCGGCGGCGTCTTGACACCTGCGCTCGGGCTTCGCCAGGCCAAACGGAGAAGAGGGACGCGGGATTGGCTGGCTGCGGGCTCGCTTCGCTCGCCCCGCAGCCCGCGAGGCGGTGAAGGGCAGTGCAGCCCGCGAGGCGGTCAACCCGCGAAGCGGTCAACCCGTGAAGCAGTTCGGCTGTGGCTTGGTGCGGTTGGCTGCGGGTCGCGTCCGGTGCTTGGGTCAGGTTTTCGTGCGTGCTCGCGCCGCCGCGATCAGCGGGCGGAGGTCCTCGGTGTTTTCCGGCAGGTCGTCCACCGGCCACCACCGCAGGTCCTTCGACTCCGCGCTGATCACCGGTACCGCCCCCTCCGGGGCCCTGACCACGAAGCGCACGTCGAAGTGCCGCGTTGGCTTGCCCAGCGAGCAGGTGATCGGGTGCACGTCCAGGTGCACCGGCTCCGGGTCCAGCACCAGGCCCGGAATCCCCGACTCCTCCGTCGCCTCGCGCATCGCGGCGTCCGGCAGGGTCGCGTCGGTCTCCTCGCAGTGCCCGCCCAGTTGCAACCAGCGCCCGACCCTGGGGTGCAGGGTCAGCAGCACCCGTTCGCCGCTCGCGTCCAGCACCACGGCGGACGCGGTCAGGTGGCCCGGTTCGCAGGCGCGGGCGCACGCGTCCGGCCTGGCCAGCAGGAAGCCCAGGTAGGCCTGCCGCAACGCCTCCTGCTCCGCCGTCCCCGGCTTCCAGTCCCCGAGCACCGCCAGCGCGCTCGCGCGCAGCCCGTCCACGCTCACAGCTCCACGAACCCTTCCTCCACGAGCGGCCTGGCCTCCAGGGGCTCGACCGGGTGGCCCACCGCCACCGCGCCCAGCGGTTCCCACGACGACGGCAGGTCCAGCGCCGCGCGGACCACGTCCGGGCAGAAGATCGTGGACGACACCCAGCACGAGCCGACGCCCTCGGCGGCCAGCGCCACCAGCAGGCCCTGCACGGCGGCCCCGCCCGCGATCGTGAACATGGTGCGCTCGGCCTCGGCCCTGCGCTCGTCCGGGTAGGCGTGCGCGCCCGACCTGATCAGGAAGGGCAGCACGATCTCCGGGGCGTCGCGCAGGAAGTCCCCGCGCGCGGTGCGCCTGGCCACGGCCTCCTCGGACAGGCCGTCGGCGCGCAGGTCCTCGCGCCAGCGCTCCCGCATGGCGTCCAGCAGCGCCGTCCGGCGCTCCCGCACGTGCACGAACCGGACCGGCCGGGTGTGGTGCGGCGCCGGTGCGGTCAGGGCCGCGCCCACCGCCCTGCGCAGCAGAGCCGGGTCCACCGGCTCGTCGGTGAACGCGCGCACGGACCGGCGCACCAGCAGCGCCTCGGCGCGGCCCTTCGCGATCGCCTCCGCCGTGCCCATGCGGAACAGGTCGTCCTCGACCGGGCGGGCCAGGTCGCGGGCCGTCGAGCCGTCGTCGGTGGTCGGCAGGCCGCGCACCACGGCCACCGGGACCGCGCCCAGCTTGCCCTTGACCAGGTCGGCCGCCGCGGCGATCTCGTCGGCCACCGCCACCTCGGTCACCACCAGGGAGTTGCCCTGCCGGTCCACCGAGCCCGCGTACCGGTGCAGCACCGCCAGGCCCGCCGCGCCGATCGCCGCGTCGGTCTGCCCGACCCGCCAGGCCCGGCCCATCGTGTCGGTGACCACCACGGCCACCGCCACGCCCAGCAGCTCCGCCAGCCTCGCCCGCAGCGCGGCGGCCGACGCGTCCGGGTCCACCGGGAGCAGCGCGATCTCGTCGCCCGCCACGTTCGAGGCGTCCACGCCGGAGGCCGCCTGGATGACGCCCAGCTTGTTCTCGGTGATCAGCGTGCGGTTCTTCCGCGCGATCACCGACACCGCCTCGGCGCGCACCCAGTGCCTGCGCACCGCGTCCCGCTCCTCCGGGTCGGCGGGCACCCGCACCAGCCTGCCCTCGACCTTCGAGACGACCTTGCTGGTCACCACGACCACGTCGCCGTCGGCCAGCCACGGCGCGGCGGTCGCGAGCGCGCCCGCCAGGTCGTCGCCCGGCCGGAACTCCGGCAGGCCGGGCACCGGCAGGATCGTCACGCCCCCGGAAGCCGCGTGGTCCGCGCCGGAGGGCTCCACGACCGCCCGAGGGGCCTCGCGCTCAGTCAACGTCGGCCCCCGCCAGGTCCAGCGCGGCCCGCGCCATCTCCGCGGTCGCCTCGGGCGAGGACATCAGCAGCGGCACCGCCCGCACCGCCACGCCCGGCACGTCGCACCGGTCGCCGCTGTGCACCAGCCACGCGTCCAGCACGCCGTCCTCCGACATCCGCCGCGACCCGTACAGCCGCCCGACCGCCTCGGCCGAGGTCTCCACGCCGATCGCGGACAGGCACGCGTCCGCCATGCCGCGCAGCGGCTTGCCGCCGATGATCGGCGACAGGCCCACCACGCCCGCCGACGTCTTGCGCAGCGCGTCCCGGATGCCCGGCACCGCCAGCACCGTGCCCACGCTCACCACCGGGTTCGACGGGGCCAGCACGACCGCGTCCGCCTCGGCGATCGCGTCCAGCACGCCCGGCGCGGGCCGCGCCTTCTCCGCGCCGACCGACGCGAACGACAGCGCGGGCAGCTTCGCCCGGTGCTTGACCCACCACTCCTGGAAGTGGATGGCCCTGCGCCCGCCGTCGTCCTCGACGACCACGTGCGTCTCGACGCGGTCGTCGCTCATCGGCAGCAGGCGCACGCCCGGCTGCCAGCGGTGGCACAGCGCCTCGACCACGGCCGACAGCGGGTAGCCCGCGTTCAGCATCCGGGTGCGCACCAGGTGGGTCGCGATGTCCCGGTCACCGAGCCCGAACCACTCCGGGTCGGCCCCGTAGGCGGCCAGCTCCTCCTTGACCACCCACGACTCGCCTGCCCGGCCCCACCCGCGCTCGGCGTCGATGCCGCCACCCAGGGTGTACATGCAGGTGTCCAGGTCGGGCGTTATCCGCAGACCGTGCATCCACACGTCGTCACCGGTGTTCACCACCGCCGTGATCTCGTGCTCGGACCCCGCGAGCAGGGACTTGAGCCCCACCAGGAACCGCGCCCCGCCAACCCCGCCAACCACCACGACGACCTTCACGGGGGGCCATCCTCCCACCGGGGGTCAGCGCCAGAACAGGAAGGTGCTCTGCCCGTAGTAGGCGAGCACCGCGTCCCCGCCGACCAGCCCGAACACCCAGTAGGCGAGGTCGAAGAACGGCCGGGCGAGCGCGGGCAGGCCGATCAGGACGGCGAACAGCGCCAGCGGGGCCCACGGGCGGGCCTTCGCGCCGAACGCGCGCACGTTCGGCGGCAGCCACGGCTCGATCGCGCCCCAGCCGTCGAGGCCGGGGACGGGCAGGATGTTCAGGGTGAACGCGAGCACCTGGAGCAGCGCCAGGTAGGACAGGGCGGCGGCCAGGGCCAGGGGCGGGCTGAACAGCACCACGGACAGCGCGAGCAGCAGGCCGAGCACCAGGTTGCTCAGCGGGCCCGCCAGCGACACCCACGACTCGACCCGCCGCGACCGCAGCGCGTAGTGGTTGATCCACACCGCGCCGCCGGGCAGCGGGATGCCGCCGAACGCGAGCAGCAGCAGCGGCAGGACCAGGCTCAGCACCGGGTCGGTGTAGCGGCGGATGTCCAGCGTCAGGTAGCCCTTGTCGCGGACCTCGAAGTCACCGCCCTTGTAGGCGACCATGGCGTGGCCGAACTCGTGCAGGCACAGCGACACCGCCCAACCGCCCAGGACGAGCAGCACGGTGCCCGTGGTGATCGCGATCTCTGAATCGAGAACGGTGAGCACTGCCCCCGCCACAGTCGCGGCTAGGAGACCGAGGAACAGTGGGCTGGGTCGCACTGCGGAACTCTTCACGGGTCCAGTGTGCCGTGACCCCCGGGTAGTCCGTGGGCCATCCGCGCAGGGCTTATCGCACGGAGCAGCCCGACAATCACCGTCTGTGCTGCTAGTCAAGCCTTTTGCCGCCGATCGCGCCAATATCCCCCGTCCTGTGTACTCGGCTTGACCGGGTGTTGTGACACAGGTGTAATCACATCGGTGTCATTCGACGTTGTGGGGACGGCGAGTGGTGTCCGCCAACCGGGGAGAGCGGAAGGCGAGGAGGCGGACGGTTGCAGGAATTCGACGGGGGTCGGGTTGACGGGGTCGACGGGCAGGCGCGTGAGCTTGTGGTGATCGGCGGTTCGTTCGACCCGGCAGACGAGCAGGACTGGCAGGAGCGCGCCCTGTGCGCGCAGACCGACCCGGAGGCGTTCTTCCCCGAGAAGGGGGGATCGACCAGGGAGGCGAAGCGCATCTGCCTGGGGTGCGAGGTGCGCTCCGAGTGCTTGGAGTACGCGCTGGCTCACGACGAGCGCTTCGGCATCTGGGGCGGCCTGTCCGAGCGCGAGCGGAGGAAGCTCAAGAAGCGCGCGGTGTGAGCTCGGGTCCTGGGGGCTTCGCGACGCGAAGTTGTCCCCCGGAGGGGTGAAATCTGGGCTGGTCGTCGGCGGTGTGACGTCGGGGGTCGGTGTCGTTCGGGTGCTCGGTGTGACCGTTGGTGACGCTTCGGCGTCACTCGTTGGTGTGCCGAGGTGGGTGCGGTGCCCTAGCGTTGATCGTCCAGACCTGGTCGGGACGAACGGGGGCCTGCGCGGTGACCCACGGCACCCCTGCTCCGCGCACCGCTCCGGTGCTGGCCGTGCTGGTGTGCCACGACGGTGAGCGCTGGCTGGGGGAGGCCCTGGCCGCGCTGCGCGCCCAGCGGCCCGCGCCCAGGCACGTCCTGGCCGTGGACACCGGCTCGCGCGACGGCACGGCGGCTTTGCTGGCCGCCGCGTCAGCGGGGGTCGGGGGCGTGCCTGTTGCTGGCGCGCCCTCCGGAGTTGCGCCCGCTGCTGCTGCGGCGGTTGGGGTCGCCGGGCTGCTCAGCGGCGTGCTGACCCTGCCCAGGTCCACCGGTTTCGCGGAGGCGGTGCACGCCGCCGTGGCGCACGCCGAGGAGCGCTGGGGTGATCCGGGCGCGTGGGTGTGGGTGCTGCACGACGACAGCGCGCCCGAACCCGGCTGCCTGTCCGCGCTGCTCGCGACCGCCGAGATCGCCCCGTCCTCGGCCGTGCTGGGTCCGCTGGTGGTGGACTGGGCCGATCCGCGGGTGGTGGTCGAGGCCGGGCTGTCGACCGACGCGTCGGGCAGGCGCCAGACCGGCGTGGGCCGGGGCGAGCCGGTGGGCGCGTTCGAGCGGACCTCGGAGGCGCTGGCGGTCGGGTCGGCGGGTGCGCTGGTGCGCAGGTCGGCGTGGACCGGGCTGGGTGGCTACGACCGCGCGTTCGGCCTGGTCGGGGAGGACGTGGACCTGGGCTGGCGCGCCAACCTGGCGGGCCACTCCGTGCTGCTGGTGCCCGCGGCCCGCCTGCGCCACGCCAGAGCCCTGACCACCGGCGAGCGGCTCCTGGAACCGGACGGCCCCGGTGTCGGTGACGGGTCCGAACCGCCCGTTGGCGCTGGTGCGCGAGGTGCGGTGCCGGCAAGGCGCAGGGCGCGCTCAGCCCTGCGCGTGACCGAGCGGACGCACGGAATGCGCGTCCTCCTGATCAACTCCGGTCCCACCGCGTTCGTCCTCGGCCTCCCGCGCCTGACCGCGCTCTCGATCCTGCGCGCCGCGGGCCTGCTCCTGCTCCGCCGCCTCCCGGACGCCCGAGCCGAGCTGACCGCCCTCCACCACCTGCTCACCGGCCGCGCGTCCCTGCGCGCAGCCCGAGCCGCCCGCCCCCACCGAGCCTCCCTCCCCGGCCTCCTGACCAGCCGGACCACCCGCCTCCGCAACACCGCCCGAGCCACCGCGACCCACCTGGTCCGCCGCAGGGTCGAGGCCGACGCCGCCCTGGGCAAACTCCCCACCCCACCCACCACCGCCCCACCCCGCGCTCCGGAACCGGAACCGGAACAGCAACAGCAACCCGAGGACCTCCCCAGGCCCGTGGGCCCGGACGCACTCCCCGCAGGTGCCCTGCCCCGCCGCAGACCGGTGCGCACCACGGGTGGCCTGCGCAAACCCGCCACGGCAGTCCTCCTGCCCATCCCGAACCCCGCCACCACCCTGGGCAGCGCTCCAACCCTGAACGCCGCCTCCACCTCTGGCAGCTCTTCAGCCCTGAACGCCGCCTCTGCCCCTGACAGCGCTCCAGCCCTGAACGCCGCCTCCGCCCCCGGCGGCGCTCCAGCCCCGAACCCCGCGTCCATCCCCGGCCCCGATCCCGCCCTGACGGCCACCTCCACCCCGACCCCGATCCCGCCCCTGGGCACGACCCCCGCCCCGCCCACCACCTCCACCCCGCTCCCAGCCTCGGCCCCGACCCCGGCTCCAGGCGCAGCCCGCCCCTCGGACACGGCCCCAGACGCGGCCTCCGCCGTTAGCGCGGCCCCGCCCCCAGACGCGGCCTCCGCCCTCGTCCCCCTTTTTGTCCCCGCCCTGTCCTCCGCCTCCGTCCCGCCTTCCACCTCCGTCCCGCCTTCCGCCTCCACTCCGCGCCCGGCCCCGGAGGCGATCACCCCCACCCCGCTCCGCCCGTCCCCGGTGCCGAGGGGCACCCCTCTCCCACCCCCGCTGCCCCGCGCGGTGTTCGTCGAGGTCGACCGGGCGGCCGTGCTGCGCTCGGTCCTGCTCGGCCCGCCGCTCCTCCTGGCGCTGGGCCTGGTCCTGTTCGCGCTGGTCGCCAACTCCGGCCGCCTCGGGCTGGACCTCGCGGGCGGTCGCCTCCTGCCCGTCCCCGCGCTGGCCGACCTGTGGTCCGCTTACCTGTCGCCGTGGCACCCGGTGTCCGGCGGCACCACCGCGCCCGCCCCCGCCGCGCTGGCCGTCCTGGGCACGGCCGGAGCCCTCCTGGGCGGTCCGGCGGCGGCGACCGCGCTGCTCCTCCTCGGCGACGCCCCGCTCGCCGGCCTGGCCGCCTACGCCGCGACCAGGCGCGCCCCCGTCCCCCGACCGGTCAGAGCCTTCCTGGCCGCCTGCTACGCCCTGCTACCGGCCTCCACCGCAGCAGTGGCCCAAGGTCGCCTGGACGTGGTGGTCGTGCACGTCCTGCTACCACCCGTGCTGGCCGGTGTGGCGGCCGTCCTGCGCGGCGGCACCGGCCCGGCCTGGCTGCCGGTCGCGTCCGGGACGGCGCTGGGCCTCGCCGCGCTGGGCGCGTTCTCGCCGCTGGTCCACGCGCTGGTGGCACTGGCCGCGCTGATCGGCTTCGTGGCCGTGCCCGCCCTGGTCGGCGACGGCAGGCGGCGGATGGCGGGCTTGTTCGCCATCGTCCTGCTCCCCATGGCGCTGCTGCTCCCGTGGCCCGCCGTGGTCGTGGAGCACCCGGTGGTGCTGCTGCACGGCGTAGGCGCTCACCAACCCACCCCGCCCGTCTCGGTGACAGAGCTGCTCGCGCTGACCCCTGGCGGTGACGGCGCGCTCCCGTGGGCGGGCGCACTGCTGCTGCCCGCCGCCCTGGTCGCCGCGCGGCTGCGCCCGACGCGCGCGATGCTGCCGGGCGCGGCGGCGGTTGTGCTGGCCGGGTTCGCCGCGGTGGCCCTGATCGCGTTCCCGGTCACCCCGATGGGTGGCGGCGACGCCCACACGGGCTGGACCGGCGCACCCCTGGTCCTGGCGGGCTGGGGCCTGGTGCACGTGCTGCTGGCCGCCTGCCACCGCCCCACCACCGCGCAACCGGGCCTGGTCGCGCCACCTGCGACCCGAACCGGGTCGCCGCACGCTCCCCGCGCCGGCACGCCACCGGTTCCCCACGCCGAACCGCCGCGCGCTCCCCGCGCCAGGCTGCCGAAGCTGCTCCCCGCCACCGCGCTCGTGATCCTGCTCCTGGTGCTGGTCCCGGCCGGAGTCCTCGGCCTGCGCGACGGCCCGCTCCGCGCCGACCCCGTCCGCCTGCCGTCCACCCTGGCCGCCGAACTGCCCGCCACGAACCGCTCGGTGCTGGTCCTGGGCGAACCGACCAGGCAGGTCGCGGGCAGGCTCCCGGCGTTCGGCGACGACGACACCCCGCCGACCCCGTCCAGCCCGGTCCGCCTGGCGCGCTGGACCCGCGACCTGACCGGCGGCGACCAGCGCCGCACCCGGACCGCGCTCGCGCAGGCGGCGGCGTCCGGCGTGTCGTTCGTGGTGCCGCGCGACCGCGCCGAGGCCGACCGGATGCGCGCGGCGGCGGGCGACCTGCTCACCACCACCCCGCCGCTCTCGGACGGTCGACCTGTGCTGCGGGTGCTGCTCACCGGCGGCACCGCCCTCCTGCTGTCCCCGGAACTGGCCCGAACCGCCCGAACCGGCGGCGACCCACCCGCCGACCAGGGCACACCCGGCGTCGTGCCGGTGGCGGCCGACCTGCCCGACGCGGGCGCGCGGGTCTCGGACGGCCCGGCGGGACGCGTGCTCGTCCTGGCCGCCGAGGAGGAACCGGGCTGGCGCGCGACCGCGGACGGCAGACCGGTCCCGGTGCTGCGCGCGTGGGGCCACCTGGTGGCCGTGCCGGTGCCCGCGCAGGCGGCGGACGTGCGCGTGGAGGCGCCGACCCTGCTCCGCGAACTGCTCCTGCTGACCCAGGCCGCCGCCGTCCTGGTCACGCTGCTCACCGCGCTCCCCACCCGCCGCCGCTGACGGACAACCGCTGGCCACCCCAACGGGGCGATCGCTGGCCACCCCAACGGGGCGATCGCTGGCCACCCCAACGGGGCGACCACTGGCCACCCCAACGGGGCGACCACTGGCCGCCACAACCGGGCAAGCGCTTGCCGCCCAGGCCACAGCCCTAGCCCTGCCTGTGGCCACCGGAACCCGCCCGCAGCCGCAGTGCCAGCCTCGCGGCCCAGAACCTGTCCGCAGTGGAGGAGCCCGCCTCGCGGCTCGGAACCCACCCGCAGTCGCGGATCTCACCTCGTGGCCGGAACCCGACCGCAGTGGAAAAGCCCGTCTCGTGGCTTGGAACCCACCCGCAGCTGCGGAGCCCGCCTCGCGGCCCGGAGTTCCCCACAACCGTGGAAAGCGCTTGTCCACCGCCGAACTCACCCGGCGAGGCCCAGATTGCGCGCGCGAGTTCCACCGGTCAGTCGTGAGTGTTTTTCGCGTCCACCCCGAAAGCCGCCGAACGGCCGTACCGGTGATCAACTTCAGAAGCAGCCCCCGAAATCAATCCAACCGGCTTGGACTGACAACTCGGGGCGGTGCAAGCGTTTGCTCGCGGGTTTTCCACAACTGGAACTTCTCGGTCGGGTGAAGCATTCGGGTGAAAACGGTGAGCGGTTTCCCCGTGAGCACTTCGGGAATCGGGTTCGGGTTCCCGTCGTGGGAGCGGGAACCCGAAGTGGTTCAAGCAGCGAGAGCAGCCCGCCGCCCCGCCACCACCGCCGACTACTCCCCGTCGATGACGTCCGGGTCCAGCCCCAGGTAGTTCGCCACCTGCTCCACCAGCACGTCGTGCACCAGGTCCGCCAGATCGGCCCCGTCCTTCGCCCGCGCCTCCAACGGCCGCCGGTACAGCACGATCCGGGCCCTCCGGTCCTGCCCCGGCTGCATCAGCCGCGCCAGCGGGACGTTCCCGTCCTCCACCACGTCGTCGTCCTCGCCGGACGTCGACGGCGCCACGTCGGGCACGTCGTCCACCGCGACGTCCAGCTGCGTCAGCTCCGTGCGCCAGCGGGCCTCGATCGGCTCCAGCGCCTCCAGCACCACCGCGTCGAACCGCTCCGCCCTGCTGCGGGCCGCGGGCATCGTGGCCGGGTACAGCGGACCGCGCAGCCCTCGCCCGTGGCGGTCGCGCCTGCGCCGCCGAGGAGGACCCTGCCGCCGTGAACCCCGAGCCATCACCACGCCCCAAGACTAGTCAGCCCGTTCACCCCTTCGGCGGCCAGTGCCCCGACCTGCGAAGTTGGCTCCGCCAACGCACCCGCCGGTGAAACACCGAGGGCAATCCAACACAGCCGCCCCGCGACGCGATATCGTGCCCGCCGTGCGGAGCGTGAGACGGTGCTCTCGAACCGGGTGCGCGAACCCGGCAGTCGCCACGCTCACGTACGCCTACGCGGACTCGACGGCGGTCGTGGGCCCGCTGGCGACCTCGTCGGAGCCGCACAGCTACGACCTGTGCGAGGAGCACGCCCTGCGCCTCACCGCGCCGCGCGGCTGGGAGGTCGTGCGCTACCAGGGCGAGTTCGCGCCCCCCGAACCCACCGTCGACGACCTCACCGCGCTCGCCGAGGCCGTCCGGGAGGCGGGCCGGGTCGACCGTTCGCCGCAACCCCCCGAGGTGCCGCTCGGCACTATCAGGCGCGGCCACCTGCGCGTTCTGCCCGATCCGCGCGAAGACTGAGGCGACCCGGCGCGACGACGCCCCGCGCGCCGGTAGGCTGCTGACCGCAGTGTCAAGAGCTGATCTGGGAGTGTGGGCGTGCGCGATCTGTCCGGCATCGTCAAGGCCTACGACATCCGTGGTGTCGTGGGCGAGCAGCTCGACGTCGACGTGGTTCGCGACTTCGGCGCGGCCTTCGCGCGCCTGGTCGGCGGCCCGGCCATCGTGATCGGCCACGACATGCGCGACTCGTCCCCCGGCCTCGCCGCCGCCTTCGCCGAGGGCGTCACGAAGCAGGGCGTCGACGTGATCAGCATCGGCCTGGCCAGCACCGACATGCTGTACTTCGCCTCCGGCAAGCTCGACCTGCCCGGCGCGATGTTCACCGCCAGCCACAACCCGGCCAAGTACAACGGCATCAAGCTCTGCCGCGCGGGCGCCGCCCCGGTCGGCCAGGACACCGGCCTGACGCAGATCCGCGAGGACGCCGAGCAGGGCGTGGCCGACGCCGACGGCGTCGCCCCCGGCACGCTGTCCGAGCGCGACATGCTCACCGAGTACGCCGCCTACCTGCGCGAGCTGGTCGACCTGCGGGCCATCCGCCCGCTGAAGGTCGTCGTGGACGCGGGCAACGGCATGGGCGGCCACACCGTCCCGGTCGTGTTCGACGGCCTGCCGATCGACGTCGTCCCGATGTACTTCGAGCTGGACGGCAACTTCCCGAACCACGAGGCCAACCCGCTCGACCCGAAGAACATCGTCGACCTGCAGGCGAAGGTCCGCGAGGTCGGCGCCGACGCGGGCCTGGCCTTCGACGGCGACGCCGACCGCTGCTTCGTCGTGGACGAGCGCGGCGAGCCCGTCTCGCCCAGCGCGATCACCGCCCTGGTCGCCTCGCGCGAGCTGGCCAAGGACCCCGGCGGCACGATCATCCACAACCTGATCACCTCGCGCGCCGTGCCCGAGATCGTCCGCGAGAACGGCGGCACGCCCGTGCGCACCCGCGTGGGCCACTCGTTCATCAAGCAGGAGATGGCCACCACCGGCGCCATCTTCGGCGGCGAGCACTCGGCCCACTACTACTTCCGCGACTTCTGGCGCGCCGACACCGGGATGCTCGCCGCGATGCACGTGCTGGCCGCGCTCGGCGAGCAGGACGGCGCCCTGTCCGCCCTCACCGCGGACTACGAGCGGTACGCCGCCTCGGGTGAGATCAACTCGACGGTCGCCGACCAGGCGGGCAGGCTTGCCGCGATCAAGGCCGAGTTCGGCGCCCGCGAGGGCGTGGAGCTGGACGAGCTGGACGGTCTCACCGTCTCGCTGCCCGACGGCTCCTGGTTCAACCTGAGGGCGTCGAACACCGAGCCGCTGCTGCGCCTGAACGTCGAGGCGGCCGACGCCGCCTCGGTCGCCGCGCTGAGCGACGAGGTGCTGGCCATCGTCCGCGCCTGAGGCGCCGGACAGCACGAGGAGGAACTGGTGCAACTCGACCCGCGGCTGCTCGAAGTACTCGCTTGCCCGTGCCCCGAGCACGCTCCGCTGCGGCAGGGGACCGGCCCCGACCCGGCTCTGGAGTACCTGACCTGCACGGCGTGCGGCAGGACCTACCGGGTGGAGGACGGCATCCCGGTGCTGCTGCTCGGCGAAGCCGTCGAGCCGGCAGCGGGGTGAGCACCCGTGCTCGACGACACACTGCTGGACGACCAGCGCAGGCTCGCCGACGCCGACACCGATGACCTGCTCCGCGCCGCGGCGCGGGCGGGCGCCCAGGTCAGGGCCACCGCCGAGGCGGCGGCCGAGCTGGGCGTCGACCGGGTGATGCGGGAGCGCCCCAGGGCGCTCGTCCTCATCACCCGGCCGGGTGTCGGCCCGGCGGTCGCCAACCTGGTGACCGCCCTGCTGGGCCCGCGCTGCCCCGTGCCGGTCGTGGTCTCCGACGAGGCCCCCGGCTGGGTCGGGGCGCTCGACGTGGTCCTCGCGCACACCGAGGACCCCGGCGACCACGTGCTCGCCGAGTCGGTCGACCTGGCGGGCAGGCGCGGCGCCCGCGTGCTGCTGACCGCCGAGCCCGACGGACCCGTCGCGGCCTCGGCGGCCAGGCACGCGCTGCTCGTCCCGCCCAGGGTGCCGGTGCCGCAGGGCTTCGGGTTCGTCCGGGCGTTCGCGGCCTGGGCGTCCGCGCTGAGCGCGCTCGGGCTGCTGGAGGTCGACCTCACCCAGGTCGCCGACGAGCTCGACCGCGAGGCCGAGCGCGACCACCCCGTGCACGAGTCGTTCGTCAACCCGGCCAAGTCGCTCGCGCTGCGCGTCGCCGAGCGCACCCCGCTGCTGTGGGGGCTGGACGACATGGCCACGGCGGTGGCGGGCCACGGCGCGGGCGTCCTCGCGCGCCACGCCGGGCTCGTCTGCGACGTGGCGCCGCACCGGCAGGCGATCACCCGGACCGCCCTGCACCGCAGAGCCGTGCAGGGCACCTCGGGCGCCGACATCTTCGCCGACCCGGACGACGAGCCGGGCGGTCAGGTCAGGGTGCTGCTGCTCGCGGTCCGCCGGGGCCAGCAGGCCGAGCAGGCCAAGCTCGCGGCCGTCCGGTCGCTCGTCGGGGCCGACGTGCTGGAACCGGCGGAGGAGGTGTCCGGCGGGGACGCGGTGTGCTCGGCGCTGCTCGCGCTGAGGTTCGAGCTCGCCTCGCTCTACCTGGGGCTCGCGGCGGGCACCCTCGGGGGGCCGGGCCGCTACGCGTCCGCCGTCTGAGCCCCCGCCGAGCACCGAACCAGCCCGAGCACCGACCAGCCGGACGCCGGCGCCAGACCGGCCCCGGTACGAGTAGCCCCTGCCCGAGGGAAGTGGACGTCAAGTGGAACTGCTGCACAACGCGGTGCGCGCGTACGCGTGGGGATCGCGTACCGCCATCGCCGAGATGCTCGGGCGGGAGGTGCCCGCCCCGCACCCCGAGGCGGAGCTGTGGATGGGCGCCCACCCCGGCGACCCGTCCCGCGTGATCGGACCCGACGGGACCCGCCGCAGCCTGCTCGACCTGCTCGCCGAGGACCCGCGCGGCCAGCTCGGCGACGGCTGCGCCGAGCGCTTCGGCGGCAGGCTGCCGTTCCTGCTGAAGGTCCTCGCCGCCGAGGAGCCGCTGAGCCTGCAGGCCCACCCGTCCGCCGAGCAGGCCGCCTTCGGGTTCGCCGCCGAGGACGCCGCGGGCCTCGCCGTGGACTCGCCGATAAGGAACTACAAGGACCCCTCGGCCAAGCCGGAGCTGATCTGCGCGCTCACCGAGTTCCACGCGCTCGCGGGCTTCCGCGCCCCGGACCGCACGGTCGCGCTGCTCCGCTCGCTCGACGCGCCCGACCTCGCGCCCTACACCGAGCTGCTCGCCGCCCAGCCGGACGGCAGCGGCCTGCGCGCCCTGTTCACCACCCTGATCACCCTGCCGCAGAACTCGCTCGACGGGCTCCTGCCGCAGGTGCTCGACGCGTGCGTGGCCCACGTGAAGGACCGCGGCGAGTTCGACGCCGAGTGCCGCACCGCGCTGGAGCTGGGCGAGGCGTACCCCGGCGACGCGGGCGTGCTGGCCGCGCTGCTGCTCAACCGGATCGTCCTGAGCCCCGGCGAGGCCATCTACCTGCCCGCGGGCAACCTGCACGCCTACCTGCACGGCACCGGCGTGGAGATCCTCGCCAACTCGGACAACGTGCTGCGCTGCGGCCTCACGCCCAAGCACGTCGACGTGCCCGAGCTGATGCGCGTGCTCGACTTCAGCAGCGGCGACATGCCCGTGCAGCGCGGCGAGCCCACCCGGCCCGGCCTGTGGGTGTACCGCACCCCGTGCCCCGAGTTCGAGCTGTCCCGCATCGAGCTGGCGGCGGGCGAGAGCGTGGAGGTCGACCACGGCGGGCCGCAGATCCTGCTGTGCGCCCGGGGCTCGGCGACGCTGTCCGTGCACCGGGGCGGCCACGCCGACGTGCTGGAACTGCGCCGGGGCCAGTCCGTGTGGCTGCCCGCCGCCGACCCGGCGCTGCGCGTCGAGGCGACCGAGGACGCCCAGCTGTTCCGCGCTACCCCCGGTGTTCCGTAGAGCTCTCCACTAAGGTCTCACCGTCACTTCACACGACGCGTGGACCACAGGGAGCACAGGGTGTCAGCAGGAGGCGGTACCAAGGCCATCATCGCCGCGTTGTTGGCGAACGCGGGGATCGCGGTGGCCAAGTTCGTCGGCTTCCTCATCACGGGGTCGTCGTCGATGCTCGCCGAGTCGGTGCACTCGGTGGCCGACACCTCGAACCAGGGGCTGCTGCTGCTGGGGCAGAAGACCTCGCAGCGCAAGGCCACCCAGAACCACCCGTTCGGGTTCGGGCGGGACCGCTACTTCTACTCGTTCGTGGTGGCGCTGCTGCTGTTCACGCTCGGCTCGGTGTTCGCCCTCTACGAGGGCATCCACAAGCTGGAGGCCCACGAGGAGCTGTCCTCGCCGATCGTGGCCGTGGTCATCCTGGTGGTCGCCATCGGCCTGGAGGGCTTCAGCTTCGCGACCGCGATCAAGGAGTCCAAGGCCCTCAAGGGCGACGCCACCTGGTGGGAGTTCATCCGCAAGTCCAAGGTGCCCGAGCTGCCCGTGGTGCTCCTGGAGGACGCGGGCGCGCTGATCGGCCTCGTCCTGGCGCTCGCCGGGGTCGGCATGAGCACCCTGACCGGCGACCCGGTGTGGGACGCCATCGGCACCATCTGCATCGGCGCGCTGCTCGGCGTGATCGCCGTGATCCTCATCATCGAGATGAAGTCGCTGCTGATCGGCGAGGGCTCCTCCCCGGCCGAGCTCGACCTGATCGTCGACGAGCTGGCGGCGGGCAAGGTGCAGCGGGTCATCCACATCCGCACCCAGTACATCGGCCCCGACGAGCTGCTGGTCGCGGCCAAGATCGCACTGGAACCGGGCCTGGAGACCGCCGACGTCGCGCAGGCCATCAACGACGCCGAGCACCGCGTCCGCAACAAGGTCCCGGCCGCCCGGCTCATCTACCTGGAGCCCGATCTGGACCGCTCCCTGAACGCCTGACCCGAAAGCATTACCCCATTAGGGTGAGTTGCTTGTTTGTCAGCGGGAGAGCAGGGGAAGGGAACGGCCGTGCCGGGCAACGGGTTGTGGCGAACGAAGTCGATCGAGCAGTCGATCGCTGATACGGACGAACCAGACACCAAGCTGCGCAAGGACCTCACCGCCTGGGATCTGACGATCTTCGGCGTGGCCGTGGTGATCGGCGCGGGCATCTTCACCCTCGCCGCCAGCACGGCGGGCAACCTCGCGGGCCCCTCGGTGTCGCTGGCCTTCGTGCTCGCGGCCGTGGCCTGCGCGCTCGCCGCGCTGTGCTACGCCGAGTTCGCCTCCACCGTGCCGGTGGCGGGCAGCGCCTACACGTTCTCGTACGCGACGTTCGGCGAGTTCGCGGCGTGGATCATCGGCTGGGACCTGGTGCTGGAGTTCGCGGTCGGCGCGGCGGCGGTCAGCAAGGGCTGGTCGCAGTACCTCCAGACGGTGCTGGGGCAGCTCGGGCTGGAGCTGAGGACCACGGTGGACGCCGGGTCGGTCGAGGTCGACTGGGGCGCGCTGCTGCTCGTCGCGGTCCTGACCGCGCTGCTGGTCCTCGGCACCAAGATGTCCTCGCGGGTCAGCGCCGTCATCACCGCGATCAAGATCGCGGTGGTGCTGCTGGTCATCGCGCTCGGCGTCACCTACATCAACACCGACAACTACAGCCCGTACATCCCGCCCGCCGAGACGGGCCCCGAGGTGGCGAGCGGGCTGGACCAGTCGCTGTTCTCCCTGCTCACCGGCTTCGGCGGCAGCACCTACGGCATCATGGGCCTGCTGGCCGCCGCGTCGCTGCTGTTCTTCGCGTTCATCGGCTTCGACGTGGTCGCCACGACCGCGGAGGAGACCAGGAACCCGCAGCGCGCCGTGCCGCGCGGCATCCTCGGCTCGCTCGCGATCGTGACCGTGCTGTACATCGCGGTCACGCTCGTGATCACCGGCATGGTGCCGTACGACAAGCTCAAGACCCAGCCGGACGGCAGCCGCGCCACCCTGGCGACCGCGTTCGCCGACAACGGCGTGGACTGGGCCGCCACCGTCATCTCCGTCGGCGCGCTGGCCGGCCTCACCACCGTGGTCATGGTGCTGATGCTCGGCCAGACGCGGGTGATCTTCGCGATGTCCCGCGACGGCCTGCTCCCCAGGGGCCTGGCCAGGACCGGGACGCGCGGCACCCCCGTGAAGATCACCATCGGCATCGGCCTGCTCGTCGCCGTCGCCGCGGGCTTCTTCCCGGCGGGCAAGCTGGAGGAGATGGTCAACGTCGGCACGCTCTTCGCGTTCGTGCTGGTGTCGGCGGGCGTGCTGGTGCTGCGCAAGACGCGGCCCGACCTCGAGCGCGGCTTCCGGGTGCCGTGGGTGCCGTTCATCCCGGTCCTGGCGATCCTCGCCTGCCTGTGGCTGATGCTGAACCTGACCGCGCTCACCTGGGTCCGGTTCCTGGTGTGGATGGCGCTCGGCGTCGTCGTGTACTTCGCCTACGGGCGCAAGCACTCCCTGCTCGGCAAGCAGGGGGCGGACGCGCCGGTCGCGAAGCGGGACGAGTAGTCCCCGAGCGCTCGGCGGAAGGGCGGTCCCCGGCGGGGGCCGCCCTTCCGCCGTTCCGGGGCCGATCCGCCGTGGTCAAGCCCCCGTCGCCCATCCGGGGACTCTTCCCGGTGACGGGGAAGACCCGGCGTGGCCTGCCGGTACTGTCGGGTGAATCCCGATCAGGAGGAACCCCTGTGACCAGCACGATCCCGGCCCTGGCTCAGACCCGAAACGGTATCGACTTCGCCGTGGCCGATCTGTCCCTGGCCGACTTCGGGCGCAAGGAGATCCGGCTCGCCGAGCACGAGATGCCCGGTCTGATGGCGCTGCGCCGCGAGTACTCCGAGGTGTACCCCCTCAAGGGCGCCCGGATCTCCGGGTCGCTGCACATGACCGTGCAGACCGCCGTGCTCATCGAGACCCTCGTCGCGCTCGGCGCGGAGGTCCGCTGGGCCTCCTGCAACATCTTCTCCACCCAGGACCACGCCGCCGCCGCCGTCGTGGTCGGCCCGCACGGCACCGTCGAGGAGCCCAGGGGCGTGCCGGTGTTCGCCTGGAAGGGCGAGTCGCTGGCCGAGTACTGGTGGACGGCGGAGTCCATGCTGACCTGGCCGGACGGCCAGGGCCCGAACATGATCCTGGACGACGGCGGCGACGCCACCCTGCTGGTGCACAAGGGCGCGCAGTACGAGAAGGCCGGCGTCGTGCCCGCGGCCTCCGAGGACGACTCGGAGGAGTGGACCCTGGTCCTGGAGACCCTGCGCAACTCCCTGGCGTCCGACTCCGGCAAGTGGACGAGGATCGCCGAGGGCATCCGCGGGGTGACCGAGGAGACCACGACCGGTGTCATGCGCCTGTACCAGCTGGCCGCCGCGGGTGAGCTGCTGTTCCCGGCGATCAACGTCAACGACGCCGTGACGAAGTCGAAGTTCGACAACCGCTACGGCATCCGGCACTCCCTCATCGACGGGATCAACCGGGGCACCGACGTGCTCATGGGTGGCAAGGTCGCGGTGATCTGCGGGTACGGGGACGTGGGCAAGGGCGCGGCGGAGTCGCTGCGCGGGCAGGGCGCGCGGATCGTGGTGACGGAGATCGACCCGATCTGCGCGTTGCAGGCGGTGATGGACGGCTACGACGTGCAGACCCTGGAGTCGGCGCTGCCCAAGGCCGACATCGTGATCACGACCACGGGCAACAAGGACGTGGTGCGCGTCGAGCACATGGCGGCGATGAAGCACCAGGCGATCGTGGGCAACATCGGGCACTTCGACAACGAGATCGACATGGCCGGGCTGGCCCGGTTCCCCGGTGTGCGCAGGATCAACATCAAGCCGCAGGTCGACGAGTGGGTGTTCCCGGACGGGCACTCGATCCTGGTGCTCTCGGAAGGGCGGTTGCTGAACCTGGGCAACGCGACCGGTCACCCGAGCTTCGTGATGTCCAACTCCTTCTCCAACCAGGTGATCGCGCAGATCGAGCTGTTCGGCAAGCACACCGAGTACGACCGCGAGGTCTACCGGCTGCCCAAGAAGCTCGACGAGAAGGTCGCCCGCATCCACCTCGAAGCACTGGGCGGGGAGCTGACCAAGCTCTCCAAGGACCAGGCCGAGTACATCGACGTGGACGTCGAGGGGCCGTACAAGCCCGAGCACTACCGCTACTGACCGGCACCCGGTGCGGCGGTCGGGCTCACCCCCGGCCGTCCGCCGGTCCCCGCGGACCCGCTCAGGTCCACTCGACGGCGACGCCCGCCAGCCCCGGCCCGACGTCGCAGAAGTACGCGCTGACCACCCCGCCGAGCCCGCACACCAGCTCGTCCACCTCGACCGGCGTGGCGTCGGCGTCCTGCCGGAACTGCTTGGTGCACCGCGCGGGCAGCGCCCTGCGGTGGAACGCCAGCTGGAGCAGGTAGCCCCGGCACGGCTCGCGGAACGTCCGGTGGTGACCCGGCGTCGGGCCGCCGCTGTCGTCCACGACGGTGAAGCTGAAGACGTGCTCCTCGCCCTCGGCGAGCCTGCGGTCGAACAGCAGCTCGAACGCCAGCCCGCGCGACGCGCTCTGCCTGCGCACCCGGCCCTGGCGGCAGCCCTCGGCGGGGCGCACCAGCGCGTTGTCGATCAGGCAGCCCTCGTCGCCCTGGTGCACCGCGAGGTACCGGTCGGGTCCGGCCCGCAGCGCCCGCACCACCAGCCGCGTGGTGATGCTCCGCTGCTCGCGGGACGAGCCGACCACGATCGTGTCGTGCACGGACAGCACTTCCAGGTCGGCGTTCGCGCGGGCGCTCTCCGGCACCGCCTCGAACTCGGCCAGCAGCGGCGCGGTCTGCACCCACGCGGTGGCCAGCCCCGAGAACGAGGGGGCCGAGCGGGGGAGCCGGGGCTGCGGGCGGTTGCCGATCAGCTTCACCAGCGACTCGGTGGGCAGCCGCAGCACGCTCTCCAGGGCGCGCACGGTCGGGATGGCCCTGGGCACCTCCGGGTGGCGCAGCCCGCGCTGCCAGTAGCTCAGCGTGGACTGGCCCACCTGAACACCCAGCTGTTCCAGGTGCGCGCGCAACCGTGCGAGTGACAGGCCCCGGTGCGCGATCGCGTCGTGCAACGCCCGGTGGAACGGCCCGTAGCGCAGCGTTTCCACCAGTGCGTCCGGCAGTCCCCCGGTGGAGTGGGCGTCGGGCTCCGCGAGGGGCCTGGCGTGTCCCGATTCCGCGCTCAACGCGGCACCACCCCTTCACACGGTGAGTTGGGTTCACCGTAGTCACTCATTACGGTGACCGAAAGGATCTCTGTTCACCCATATGGTGGATGTGTGCCGCCGAAAGGGCGGTGGAGCGGTTCCTGCGAGGGTCGCGGGGCGGGAAAACGCCCGGTGGCGCCGGTCGCGGGGAGCGCGCGCCCGGCAGGCCCCCACCCGCCGCGTGCCGCCGAACGGCCGAGGGGGCCGCGCCGTAGGGTGGCCGTGTGGGGAGACTCGTGGTGGTCGAAGGCCTCGACGGCGCCGGGAAGCGGACCCTGACCGGGGCGCTCACCGCCGAGCTGGTCTCGCGCGGCGCGCGCGTGACCACGGGGGCGTTCCCCCGTTACGGCCGGGACGTGCACGCTGACCTGGTGCGCGCGGCCCTGTACGGGGAGCTGGGCCCGCTGGTGGACGAGGTGCGCGGCATGGCGCTGCTGTACGCGCTGGACCGGCGTGGCGCCCGCGAGGAGTTGCGCGCGGACCTGGCCTCCCACGACGTGGTGCTGCTGGACCGCTACATCGCCTCCGGCGCGGCCTACGGCGCGGCGCGGTTGCGCCAGGGGCCGGACGGGGAGTTCGTGGCGTGGGTCCGCGCGCTGGAGGTCGACCGCTTCGAGCTGCCG
The DNA here is from genome assembly GCF_002354875.1 of Actinosynnema pretiosum. GTDB lineage: Bacteria > Actinomycetota > Actinomycetes > Mycobacteriales > Pseudonocardiaceae > Actinosynnema > Actinosynnema auranticum. Next base: position 7,270,391 of record NZ_CP023445.1, on the reverse strand, counting down.
CTGCCCGACCTGCAGCTGCTGCTGCGCGTCCCGGCCGCCGTCGCCGAGCAGCGCGCCGCCCACCGCGAGGCCACCGAGGCCGACCGGGGCCGCGACGCCTACGAGTCCGACGGCGGCCTCCAGCGCCGCTGCGGCGAGGTCTACGACGGGCTCGCCGCCGCCTCCTGGCTCTCGCCGTGGCGCGCCGTCGACGGCTCGGTGCCCGCCGCCGAGCTGGGCGTCGCCGAGATCGCCGACCTGCTCGCCTGACCGTTCGACCCTCCTCCGGGCGGGGGAGTAACGAAACGTGACCGCTGGGCCGATCAGCTCCCTGACGGGCGAGGCAACGGCTGAGGTGGGCGGGTGGATCGGCGGCGAGCGCTGGTTACGGACCGGGACCGGGTGACGACCAGCGGCGATGAGCGCTGGGCGGTGCGGGAGAAGCGCGCGGGTAGTGGGACGATGTTCACCATGAAGGCACGCGTGCTCGTGGTGGACGACGACCCCGCCCTGGCGGAGATGCTGACCATCGTGCTGCGGGGCGAGGGGTTCGACACGGCCGTGGTCGCCGACGGCGCCCGTGCGCTCCCCGCGCTGCGCGAGCTCAAACCCGACCTCGTCCTGCTGGACCTGATGCTGCCGGGCATGAACGGCATCGACGTCTGCAAGGCGATCCGCTCGGAGTCCGGCGTCCCGATCGTCATGCTGACGGCCAAGAGCGACACCGTCGACGTGGTGCTGGGCCTGGAGTCCGGCGCCGACGACTACGTCGTCAAGCCGTTCAAGCCCAAGGAGCTGGTGGCGCGCATCCGCGCCCGGATGCGCCGCACCGAGGCCGAACCGGCCGAGGTGCTCCAGATCGGCGACCTGACCATCGACGTGCCCGGCCACGAGGTGCTGCGCGAGGGTCGTCCGATCCAGCTCACCCCGCTGGAGTTCGACCTGCTGGTCGCGCTGGCCCGCAAGCCGCGCCAGGTGTTCACCCGCGAGGTGCTCCTGGAGCAGGTGTGGGGCTACCGGCACGCCGCCGACACCCGCCTGGTCAACGTCCACGTGCAGCGGCTGCGCTCCAAGGTGGAGCGCGACCCCGAGCACCCCGAGGTCGTCCTGACCGTGCGCGGCGTCGGGTACAAGGCGGGCCCTCCGTGATCGACGGCGTGGCGGGGCGCGGGTCCCGGCCGTGATGCGGACGCGACTGCTCGACCCGGTGGCGCGCGAGGCGCGCCGGGCGGTCGAGCGCGCGCGTCGGCAGGTCGTGCGCTTCGGCGAGGTGTGGCGCCGGTCGATGCAGCTGCGGGTGGTGGTGAGCACCCTCGCGCTGTCGTCGGCCGTGGTGTTCGTGCTCGGCATGGTCCTGCAGGAGCAGATCGTCAAGCAGCTCCTGGACGCCAAGACCGAGGCCGCCACCCGCCAGGCGGACGCCAGCGCCGCCGCGGTCCAGCCCGACCTGCTCGGGCTGAACCCCGGCCCGGACAGCGTCAAGGCCCGGTTCACCACCGCGCTCAACAAGATCAACGCCACCGGCACGACGCAGGAGGCCGCCGCGTCCGGGGCGGGCGCGTTCGAGCCGGTGCTGGCCGACTCCGCGTTCGCGGGCTCGGACGGGCAGCTCAACGCGGTCGGACCGTGGCGCGACGTGCCCGTGAGCCTGCGCGAGCTGGTCGAGCGCGGCAGCAGCGGCACCCAGATCAGCACCGTGGAGCGCGACAGCGGTCGCACCACGTTCCTGGTCGTCGGGATGCCGGTGACCTCGTCGGCCCGGTCCATGCAGCTCTACCTGCTGTTCCCGCTGACCAGCGAGCAGACCACCGCCGAGTTCGCCCAGAACACCCTGATCGTCGGCGGCGTCGTGCTGCTCCTGCTGCTCGCGGCGATCGCCAACCTGGTCACCCGGCAGGTGGTGCGGCCCGTCCGGCACGCGGCCGAGGTGGCCGAGCGGTTCGCGGAGGGCAGCCTGGACGAGCGGATGCCCGTCGTCGGCGAGGACGACGTGGCCAGGCTCGCCCAGTCCTACAACGAGATGGCCGCGAGCATCCAGCGGCAGTTCCACCAGCTGGAGGAGTTCGGCCAGCTCCAGCGCCGGTTCACCTCGGACGTGTCGCACGAGCTGCGCACCCCGCTGACCACGGTGCGGATGGCCGCCGACGTGCTGCACGCCTCCCGCGAGCAGTTCCCGTCCGGGCTGGCCCGCTCCACCGAGCTGCTGGTCGACGAGCTGGACCGGTTCGAGTCGCTGCTCGGGGACCTGCTGGAGATCAGCAGGCTCGACGCGGGCGTCGAGGAGCTCTCGCCGGAGCTGGTGGACGTGCGGGTGCTCGCGCGCCGGGCGCACGACTCGGTGCGCGCCATCGCCAACAGCAGCGGCACGCCCGTCGTGCTGGACCTGCCCGAGCACGAGGTCACCGCCGAGATCGAGGCCAGGCGGGTCGAGCGCATCCTGCGCAACCTGCTGGCCAACGCGATCGACCACGGCGAGGGGCTGCCCGTCGAGCTGACCCTGCGCGGGTCGGACGACGCGATCGCGGTGACCGTGCGCGACCACGGCGTCGGGCTGCGCTCCGGCGAGGCCGACCTGGTGTTCAACCGGTTCTGGCGCGCCGACCCGTCCCGCAACCGCCGCACCGGCGGCACCGGCCTCGGGCTGTCGATCAGCCTGGAGGACGCGCGGCTGCACGGCGGCTGGTTGCAGGCGTGGGGCGAGCGCGGGCACGGCGCGGTGTTCCGGCTGACCCTGCCGCGCGTGCACGGCGACGGGTTCGCCGAGAGCCCGCTGCCGCTCGTGCCGCCGGAGCTGGCGGACGTCGAGCCCGCGCCGGTCGAGGAGGAGGAGGTCGTCCTGCCGGTGGAGTTCACGGCGGGCGAGATCACCTGGCAGCCCGCGCAGCCGGTGGACGCGGACCGCGTGGTCCCGGACGAGCTGGGCGGGGCCGTGGTGGACGAGAGCTTCGAGCGCGACGAGCGCGCGGCGCGCGGGGACTACGGCGGGTTCGTCGGCGCGGACCTCGTGGACGCGGACCTCGCGGACGAGGAGCCCTCGGACGCGGAGCGCACCCAGCCGGTGCAGCCGTTCGGGCGGACCAGGCCGGAGCGGGCCGGGCTGCTGCGGCGCGCGACCCGGCTGGCCAAGCGCGGCGCGGACCGGGCCGCCGACCGGGTGGGCCGGGCGGAGCGCGCCGAGCGGCCGGAGAAGGCGGACAAGGCCGAGCGGATCGAGCGCTCGGGGCGGGCCGGTCGGGCGGGCCGGGTCGGGCGGGTGGTCCGGGGTGGTCGGACGGCGCGCGCCAAGGCCGGTGAGGGCGTGGACGAGAGCGCCGCGACCGCCGAGACCGGTTTGGGCGCCGTGGGCGCCGAGGACTTCGTGCTCGTGGACCGCGCCGACCTGGGCGGGCCCTCCCCGGACGCCGGACGCGCGGACGCCGGACGCGCGGGCGCCGAGCGCGCGGGCGCCGAGCGCTCCGCCGCCGTGCCCGCCGAGGAGCCCGACCGCGTGACCGAACCCGACGCCCCCCGGACCGACGGCGCCGCCACCCGGCGCGAGGAGGACAGGTGAAGAAGCTCGGCGCGCTGCTCGTGGTGCTGCTGGTGCTGTCGGGGTGCGCGGCCATCCCGACCCAGACGTCGGTGTCGCCGATCAACCGGCGCGCGGGCAGCGCCGCCACCGCGGAGGCCGCCCCGCCGGTCAAGGACCTCGACCCGCTGAGCCTGGTCCGCGGGTTCGTCGACGCCACCAGCAACCCGGCGGGCGACTACGCCCAGGCCAAGGCGTACCTGACCCCCGAGGCCGCCAAGGCGTGGAACACCAAGAACACCCCGTTGATCATCGAGACCGCGTTCAACACGGTGCCCGGCGAGGAGCTCGAGGACCCCAACCGGCGCGAGGTGCAGCTCCAGGGCAACTACGTGGGCAGGCTCGTCGAGGACGGCTCGTTCGCGCAGACCATCGGCCCGTTCCTGCAGGAGCTGGAGCTGGCCAAGGACGGGGCCGGGCAGTGGCGCATCGCCAGCGTGCCCACGGGCGTCTTCATGCCGCTCAACGGCTTCCAGACCAACTACCGCCGGGTCACCCTGTACTTCTACGCGCCGGACTTCTCCGTGCTCGTGCCCGACCCGCGCTACGTCGTGATCCCGCCGTCCGCGAGCATCCCGCGCCGGGTGACCGAGCTGCTGCTCAGCGGCCCGGCCAACGCGATGCGCGGCGCGCTCGTCACCGCCATCCCGAACACCGCCCAGGCGCGCCGGGACACCCAGGAGGGCGACGACGGGGCGCTGGAGGTGGACCTCAAGGACGTCGGCGACCTCACCCCGCAGCTGGCCAAGCAGATCGTGGCGCAGGTGGTGCTGTCGCTCGGCGGGGTGATCACCACCCGGATCAAGGTGATGGTGGAGGGGCAGCCGATCTCCACCGAGCAGACCGAGTGGCGGGTCACCGACGTGAACACCGGTGAGGCATCGGCCACGCCGGACGCCGAGCTGCGCGGGCTCGCGGTCAGCGACGGGCGGGTGCTCGGGCTCGCGGACGGGCAGCCGATCGCCGGTCCGGCGGGCCAGGGCAGCTACACCGTGCTGAGCGCGGCGCAGTCGCTGGGCGGCAGCGAGCTGGCCGTGGTGGCCACCGCGAGCGGCGGCGGGGTGCGGCTGCTGGTCGGCGGGCTGAACGACGCGCTGAGCCCGGTCGAGCTGACCGCGCGCGAGATGACGCGGCCGACGTGGGTGCGCAGCGGGCGCAAGGGCGACCGGGCCAACGAGGTGTGGACCAGCTACGACGGGAAGAACGTGGTGCGCGTGCTGCGCACCGACGCCGGGTGGGCTGCGACGGCGGTGAACGCGGACTCGTTGTCGGTGTTCGGGAAGATCACCGGGCTGCGGCTGTCCCGCGACGGGACGCGGGTCGCGGTGGTGATCGACGGCAAGCTCATGCTGGCCGCCGTGGTGCGGGCGCCGGACGGGTCGGTGACCCTCAAGAACGCCACGACGCTCCAGGCGAGCGCGCTGGGGGCCAACGTGCTGTCGCTGGACTGGCTGGCGCCGGACGTGCTGGTGGTGAGCACCGCGCTGCCCGCGTGGCCGATCGCGAAGGTCAACATCGACGGGATGCGGATCGACCGGTACAACACCTCGAACCTGACCGTGCCGGTGAGCTCGGTGAGCGCGGCCCCAGGGCGCAACGTCCTCGCGGTGGACCGGAGCGGGCTGTGGAGCACCGCCGACGTCGGGGACGTGTGGCGGCAGCCTGGTCCGCTGCTGCCGTCGACGGCCAAGGTGTTCTACCCCGGCTGACCGCTTTTCCTCCGGCGCGGGGCGGCGCATTGCCGTGTCCGTCCTGTGATCTGGGGTCCTAAAGCGACTTCCTCCGGCGGGGGTGAACCCTCCGGTCATCCCATGGTGAAAGACTTTCACCTCACTTCGGTGTTTCACCTGATCGTGTCCTCGGGTACCCCGGTTTTCCGGTGTGGAATTGTCGGACCCCCGGAGCAGGCTCGACGCGTGCTGATCGAACTGCTGTTCCCACCCCGTTGTCCCGGCTGCGGCTCGGGCGGCGCGGTCGCCTGTCCGGGGTGCCTCGTGGGCTTCGGGCCGCCACGCCGCGTGTCCGTCCGGGGTCTGCCGGTGTTCACACTCGCCGACCACGCAGGCGCGGCGCGGGCGGTGCTGCTCGCGTTCAAGGAGCGCGGGCGGCGGGACCTGGCCGCCGTGCTCGGCGCGCTGCTGGCCGCCGCGCTGCCGCTGCTGCCCCTGCCGCCCGGTCCGGTGTGGTTCGTGCCCGCCCCGTCCACCCGCCGCGCCGCGCGGCGCAGGGGCGGCCCGCACGTGGCCGCCGCGCTGCGGGGTGCCGGAGTGCCGTGCGCGCCGGTGCTGGGGCTGGCCTCGGGCACCGTCGACTCGGTGGGGCTGACGGCCGCCCAGCGGCGGGCCAACCTGCGCGGACGGGTGCTGCTGCGGGCCGGGCCGGTGCCGCCCGCCGGGGCGGTGTGCGTGGTCGTGGACGACGTGGTGACGACCGGGGCCACGGCGCTGGAGTGCGCGCGGGTGTTGCGCTCGGCGGGGTTCCGGGTACCCCTCGCCCTGACCTTCACGAGCGCCTGCAGAACGGAGCCCGACGGGTGAACGGCGGCGGGAACCCGAGCGCGTTCCCGTCCGTTGGCCGGACATGACGCCCGCGCGGAGGCCGTTCGGCCGGACCGGACAGCGGACGGGTGCGCCCATGCCACTGGACCTGACGGGGGAGAAGGGCCTGCGGGCCCGACCCCGGCGGGACCAAGGTCCCGGCGCGCGCGACCGAAGGTCGTCGCTCTGCGTCATCAACCGGAAATTCTTGGTTTCCCCCGCCTCGGGGGCTGTCGCCGCAGCGGATACCGGGCTAACGTGCACCGCTATCAAGCGTTCCCGGCATTCACGGGGAGGAGGCGAAAAGCCCATGACCCTGGCACCGGAGAAGCGCTGAGTGACGCCAACCCCCCAGCGACTGTCCGCGACCGACGGGTTCGCGTGACACGGTGCCAAAACGATCCACAGGCAGAGCTCGCAGCAACGCGAGGGAGGTCGTGTATGGACATCGTCGTGAAAGGCCGCAACGTCGAGGTGCCCGAGCACTACCGGGTGCACGTCGCCGAAAAGCTGGCCCGGCTGGAGCGGTACGACCGCAAGGTCATCCGCTTCGACGTGGAGCTGTTCCACGAGCCGAACCGCAGGCAGAGCAAGAACTGCCAGCGGGTGGAGATCACCGGCAAGGGGCGCGGGCCCGTGATCCGCGCCGAAGCGAGCGCTGGCGACTTCTACGCCGCGCTCGACGCCGCGGCGGCGAAGCTGGAGAGCAGACTGCGCCGCACGCACGACCGCAGGCGCGTGCACTACGGCCGCAGGGGCACCACGTCCGTCGCCGAGGCCACCGGAGGGCTCGCGGACGTGCTCGCGCCCGACGGCCAGGCCGCCGCGCAGGGCCGCACCGCGCTCCTGGAGGCGGCGCCCCGGTCCGAGAACGGGTACGACGCCGAGGTGCCCGCTCAGCGCTGGGACGACGGGCTGGACGACAACCTGCCAGGTCAGATCGTGCGCGAGAAGGAGCACGCGGCCAAGCCCATGACGGTCGACCAGGCCCTCTACGAGATGGAGCTCGTGGGCCACGACTTCTACCTCTTCGCGGACGCGGACTGCGGACGGCCCAGCGTCGTCTACCGGCGCAGGGGATTCGACTACGGCGTGATCAGGCTCGCCTGATCCCCAGCGGTTCCGGCTGGTCTGCGCGCAGAAACCCCCGGAACCGCCCGCCCGCAGGAGCTGCGGGCCGACAGCCGGACAACGGGCCTTCGAGCAGGCCCCAGTCGACGCAGGAGGACCGACGCACCCTGAGCGGGCCACCGGCACCCGGAGCCGAGGGCTCCACCGGCAAGACCCGCTCAGGCCCCAGACGCGACAAGCGCAGACTCGACAAGCCCAGACGCGACAAGCCCGAAGGGGCGCGCGACAAGCCCAGAGGGGCGCGGCGCACAGCCTTCCACCCCTGGGACCCCGGCGTCCGAGGCGACCCGAGAGGCCGCCTCCCCGGAGTCCCAGGCGCCGGAAAGCCCGCCACACCCCGCAGAGCGGCCCGGTCACCAAGCCGGCCCGCCCGATCCCCGGTTCCCGTGACCGCGAACGCGAGGTCAGCGGACCCGTGGCCCACCCCAACCCCCGGCCCGCGCCGAGCCCGACCGGCGCTCCACAAGAGCGCCCGAGGACTCCACCGCGAACGCCGGCCCCACCCCAGGGCCACCCGCGACCACAGCACTCCGATCCCGTGCCCCGAGGACAACCCACGACCTACTGACCGAACCAGGCCCAATACCGGTCGGCCCCCGGCGCCCCACCGCGCCGGGGGCAAGGCCGCGTCCGGGGCCCGCCCAACTACCCACCCCGGCGCCCAACCCACAGCCCAACACGGCGAACACCTCACCCCCCTCGCCCCCGGTCCGGGCAACGCACCACCCACCCGCCACGAACCGACCAGCCACTCCACCTCGCCGCCCACACCACCACACACCCGTCCCACCCACTGGCCGCCACCCGCTGGCCGCTCCACGACGCTGCCCGCGCCAGCCGCTCGCCGCGCACCCCGTCAATCCCTCGCTGCGCCGATCTCTTCGCCGCGCCGTGGTCGTTCTCCACGCACCGGACCCCCGCTCCTCGGCAGGGCCCTTAAACTCAGCCGCCAGCCAGTGGCCGCCAGCCAGTGGCCGCCAGCCAGTGGCCGCCAGCCAGTGGCCGCCAGCCCTCCGCCCTCCGCCCTCCCGGCATGAGTTGCCCCTGCGGCTCTTCGCGAGCGTCCCGCAGGCCCTTCCCGCTGCGAGCAGCTCTCTGCGAGCCAAGTCGCCGCCAAAGCAACGCCGCCCCGTGCGAGCCGTGCTGAGCCCGCGCGGCGTTCCCGCCGTCCAGCCGCATTCCCGCCAGCTAGTGCTGCTCGCCGTTCCCGCTTGCCGTTCCCGCCCCCTGTTCCCGCCCGCCAGTCCAGCCGTCAGTCCCACTCCCTGTCCCTGCCCGTCAGTCCCGCTCCCCGTTCCCGCCCGCCAGCCCTGCTCTCCAGCCCTGCCCGCTGTTCCTGCCCTCTGCGCCGTTCCTGCCCCGCGTTCGCCTTCCGCGCCCGCCACGACGGAGTGAACTTGATCGCCTTATCCCCGCCTTCGGCGTGCTCCCGCCCCTCCCGTCCGGCAAGATCCCGACCCCTCGGCCGGTCGTCCGGTCCGGTCCTGCTCCGACGGGTCCCGAAGGGCTCGCCGGTGGTTCCTACCTGTGTCTGTGCACACACCTTCACGACTTGCCTACGATGGCCATAGGTGAGGGGCCCACCGCCACCCCGGTGGACCCGAAGGAAGGCGCCCGCCGGGCGCGACGCGATGAGGTAATGAGGTCGACCCGAGATGGTGCTGTCCCGACTGCTCCGCGCAGGCGAAGGCAAGATGCTCAAGCGCCTGCGCAACATCGCAGCGCACATCAACAACCTCGAAGACGACGTCGTCGACCTCTCCGACGCCGAGCTCAGGGCCAAGACCGAGGAGTTCCGCAAGCGCCACGCCGACGGCGAGTCGCTCGACGAGCTGCTGCCGGAGGCGTTCGCCGTCGTCCGCGAGGGCGCGAAGCGGGTGCTCGGCCAGCGGCACTTCGACGTCCAGCTGATGGGCGGCGCGGCGCTGCACCTCGGGCAGATCTCCGAGATGCGCACCGGTGAGGGCAAGACCCTGACCTCGGTGCTGCCCGCCTACCTGAACGCGATCGCGGGCAAGGGCGTGCACGTCGTCACGACCAACGACTACCTCGCCAAGCGCGACTCGGAGTGGATGGGCCGCATCCACCGCTTCCTCGGCATGACCGTCGGCGCGATCCTGTCCGACATGACGCCGGAGCAGCGGCGCGCGGCCTACAACGCCGACATCACCTACGGCACGAACAACGAGTTCGGCTTCGACTACCTGCGCGACAACATGGCGTGGAGCCTGGACGAGTGCGTGCAGCGCGGCCACTTCTTCGCCGTGGTCGACGAGGTCGACTCGATCCTCATCGACGAGGCCCGCACGCCGCTGATCATCTCCGGCCCGGCCGACCAGTCGTCGCGCTGGTACCTGGAGTTCGCCCGCCTGGCCACGCTGCTGCGCAAGGACACCCACTACGAGATCGACGAGCGCAAGCGCACCGTCGGCGTCTCGGAGGCCGGTGTCGCCTTCATCGAGGACCAGCTCGGCATCGAGAACCTCTACGAGGCGGCGAACACCCCGCTGGTCGGCTACCTGAACAACGCCATCAAGGCGAAGGAGCTGTTCAGCAAGGACAAGGACTACATCGTCCGCAACGGTGAAGTCATGATCGTCGACGAGTTCACCGGCCGCGTGCTCTCGGGGCGCCGCTACAACGAGGGGATGCACCAGGCGATCGAGGCCAAGGAGGGGGTGGAGATCAAGGCCGAGAACCAGACCCTCGCCACGATCACCCTCCAGAACTACTTCCGCCTCTACGAGCGCATGGGCGGCATGACCGGCACGGCCGAGACCGAGGCCGCGGAGTTCTACCAGACCTACAAGCTCGGCGTGGTCCCCATCCCGACCAACCGCCCGATGAAGCGCCGCGACCAGCCGGACCTGGTCTACAAGTCCGAGGAGGCGAAGTTCCAGGCGGTCGCCGAGGACATCGCCGAGCGGCACGAGAAGGGCCAGCCGGTCCTGGTCGGCACGACCAGCGTCGAGCGCTCCGAGTACCTGTCGAAGCTGCTGGTGCGGATGAACATCCCGCACGAGGTCCTGAACGCCAAGCACCACGACCGCGAGGCGCTGATCATCGCCCGCGCCGGTCGCAAGGGCGCGGTCACCGTCGCGACGAACATGGCCGGTCGAGGCACCGACATCGTGCTCGGCGGCAACCCGGACATCCTGGCCGACCACGAGCTGCGCGACCGCGGCCTCGACCCGGTGGAGACCCCGGAGGAGTACGAGGCCGCCTGGTCGAAGCTGATCGAGGACGTCAAGGCCGAGGTCAAGGTCGAGGGCGAGGCGGTCCGCGAGGCGGGCGGCCTGTACGTGCTCGGCACCGAGCGCCACGAGTCCCGCCGCATCGACAACCAGCTGCGCGGTCGCTCCGGCCGCCAGGGCGACCCCGGCGAGTCCCGGTTCTACCTCTCGCTGCGCGACGAGCTGATGCGCCGGTTCAACGCGGCCATGGTCGAGAACGTGATGACCCGCCTGAAGGTGCCGGACGAGCTGCCCATCGAGCACAAGTGGGTCACCAACGCGATCCGCAGCGCGCAGACCCAGGTCGAGCAGCAGAACTTCGAGATCCGCAAGAACGTCCTCAAGTACGACGAGGTCATGAACGAGCAGCGCAAGGTGATCTACGCCGAGCGCCACCGCGTCCTCGCGGGCGAGGACCTGCGCGAGCAGGTCACCCACATGATCAAGGACGTCACCGGCGAGTACGTCGACGGCGCCACCGCCGACGGCTACTCCGAGGACTGGGACCTCGACAAGCTGTGGACGGCCCTCAAGTCGCTCTACCCGGTGTCGCTGGACGCCAAGGCGCTGCTCGACGCCGAGGACGACCTCAGCCGCGAGGACCTGCGCGCCCGCGTGCAGGAGGACGCCCTGCAGGCGTACGACAACCGCGAGGCCGACATCGACGGCCGCGTCGGCCCCGGCGCCATGCGCGAGCTGGAGCGCCGCGTGCTGCTGTCCGTGCTGGACCGCAAGTGGCGCGAGCACCTCTACGAGATGGACTACCTCAAGGAGGGCATCGGCCTGCGGGCGATGGCCCAGCGCGACCCGCTGATCGAGTACCAGCGGGAGGGCTTCGACATGTTCAACGGCATGTTGGAGGCGCTGAAGGAGGAGATCGTCGGCTTCCTGTTCAACCTGCAGGTCGAGGCCGCCGAGCCCGAGCCCGCCCCGGAGCCCCCGGTGCAGGTGTCGATCAGCAACGGCGCGGGCAACCTGACCGGCAGCCGCGCCCGCGCGCGCGCCGCCGCGGCGGCCCAGGCCGAGGCGCAGCAGCAGGCCCAGGTCCAGGCGCAGCAGCAGGCGGCTGCGGCCAGGCAGCAGGAGGAGCAGCGCCGTCGCGAGGCCCCGGCGGGCTCCGCGCTGGCGCAGCTGTCGGGCGCCCCGATCCCGCCCGCGCTGCGCGGCAAGGGCCTCGACCCGCGCGCGAACACGAACCTGACCTACACCGGTCCGGACGAGAGCGGCGACGCGGAGTCCCACGGCAGCGCAGGCCAGGGCGGCGGCGCGGGCCAGAGCGGCACCCGCAAGGAGCGCCGCGCCCAGGCCCGCGCCCAGGCCAAGGGCCAGCGCAACCGCCCGCAGGGCTGACCCGACAGCGACCCCGGTGACCGCGACGCGGTGACCGGGGCGCGTCGGCGAACCGCTCCCGCAGCCCCCGGACCCCAGTCGGTCCGGGGGCTGCGGGCTTTCCCGGCGGGGACGCGGGCGCGGTGCACCCGAGCGCCGGCGCCCGGCGAGGACGCGGGGGGCGGAGGCCGCTCCGGCTGAACCGCAGCACTGGATTGCGGTGCGGTGTGAGAGCCGCGCGGTGCCACGGGGGTGTGGAGCGGCCGGAGCAGCCGTGTCCGGCGGGCCGCAGCACGGGAGTGCGCTGCGGTGGTGCGCGGGTGGGGTGGCTGGCAGAGGCCCGGTGGTCGGGGCGCGGCGCAGGCCCGCGGTGAAGCGGTGTGCGGCGCCGGGGCACCACCGGCCTGCCGGAAGCGCCGTGCCGGTCGGGCCGCGGTGCTCGCCCACCGCCCGGTCGGGCGCGGTTCCGGACCGGTGCGCGGCGCAGGGCCGTTCCCCGCCCCTCAGCGCCACCGTGGCCGCCCAGCGCGCCGCCCGCCGCGCGGTCACCCCGCGAACCCCCGTCCCACCGCGGCGGTCGTCCACGGGGCTCACGGCAGCAGGTGGAAGCGCGACAGCAGCCACCGGCCCTCCACCAGTTCCGCCCGCGCGGCCAGCGCCCGGACCCGCGCGCCCCGCCGCAGCGTCCCGGCGATCTCCGCCACGCGCTCCGACACCCGGCACATCCGCAGCCCGCCCACCGCCGTCCCCGACGTCCCCGGCGAGAGCAGCCGCCCGACCTCCCGCGCCGCCGACCCCGTCAGCACCGCGCGCACCTGCCCGAGCGGTCGCCTGCCGTCCACGGCCTCCACGACCACCCGCACCAGCCGCAGGTGCTTCCAGCACCGCCCCCGGACACCCCTGGCCGCCCCAGGCGTCCCGCGCCCGCTCCAGCCCGCCGTACCCCTGCAACTCCCGCAACCACGTCATGACCTACACGACCCGCGAACCGGGCCATCCTGGACCGGGTTCACCCGTTCTCGTGAAGGCGTAGGTTGTGCCGGGTGCGAGGACTGGTGCTCGACTTCGGCGGCGTGCTGACCGACAGCGGAAGCGGAGAACTCCTGATCGCGGTGGAGAGGGCGCGCCGCGAGGACATCAGGACGGCGATCCTGAGCAACGCGGACGGCCACTGGGCGCCGCCCCGCGAGTGGGGGCGCCTGTTCGACGCGGTGATCACCTCGGGGGCCTCGGGCGTCGCCAAGCCGGACGCCGAGATCTACCTGCTCACCGCCTCCGAGCTGGGCCTGGAGCCGGGGGAGTGCGTGTTCGTCGACGACCTGCCGGTCAACGTGCGGGGCGCCGCGGCGGCCGGGATGGTCGGTGTTCACCACACGTCGGTGGAAAGCACCCTCCAGGAACTTGAAATCCTCCTGGCAATCCCCCTCAGGGGCTAACGAACGCGGTTCCCGGTCACGGAAAAACCACCAACCGCCACCCCGACGAGTAATTCCACGCCGGGTGGCTCGGGCGTACCGTGGAATCAGCTGACGACCACAGGCAATCCGAAGAGGCGTCCCGCGACTTCGGGCCACTTCCCCGCTACCAGGAGCGGGGAGGCGGAAGCGGGACGCCGAACGGGTAGGGCCCCCTCACGTCGACGACCGGGACGTCGAAGACTGTGACGGCGCTGGGCCGACCCACGCCGGTGCGGGCACCGGAGACCCCGGTGCCCGCACCAGCGCGCGTCCACCCGGACAATGGGCAGGCGCTCAGAGCGAGCGCCTGCGGACCACCTCGAAGCACAGCACCGCCGCCGCGCTCGCCACGTTCAGCGACTCCACGCCCGCCGCCATCGGGATCGACAGCCAGTCGCTCACGTGCTCCCTGACCCCGTCCGAGATCCCCGCCGTCTCGCTGCCCAGCACGAACGCCGCCCGCTCCGGCAGCTCCGCCGCGTACACGCTCCGCTTCGCCGACGCGTCCAGCGCGAACAGCGGGTACCCGGCCGCCCGCAGCTGCGCGGCGGCCTCGGCGGCCGTCCCGCAGCGCAGCACCGGCGCCCGGAACGCCACCCCCGCCGACGCCTTCACCACGAGCGGGTCGATCGACGCCACCCCGCGCCGGGGCACCACGATCCCCTCCACGCCCGCCGCCGTGGCGGTGCGCAGGATCATGCCCACGTTCGCGGGCGTGGTGATCCCGTCCAGCAGCAGCACCCCGCGCGGCCGGGACTCCAGGGCCAGCGCGAGCGGCGCCATGCGCGGGGCGACCACGTCCGCGAGCACGCCCTGGTCGTGCCTGCCGTTGCCCGCCAGCACCTTGACCCGCTGCGCGGTCGCCCGCTGCACCCTGACCCCGCGCCGCGAGGCGGCGTCCAGGATCTCCTTGGCGGCGGGCCCGCGCGCGCCCTCCGCCATCAGCACCTTGTCGACCTCCAACCGAGGGTCGTCCAGCGCCTCCAGCACGGGCTTGCGGCCGTAGACCGTGACGAACCTGTCCTTGGGCGAGATCTCCACGCGTGCATGGTCGCACCTCCGCCCGGCGCACCGCGAAACCCCCGATCAGCCCTTGCGGATCAGCTGTCAACTGTGATGATCGTCCCATGACCCCGCGTCTGCGCAACGTCGCGCACCGTGATCACCTGCTGGCCCGAGGCCGCGAGGCCGACGTCTTCCTGCGCCCGGACGGCCTGCTCCGCAAGCGCAGCCGCTCCGGCCGCGACCCCCGGCCGGAGGCCGAGCTGATGCGCCACCTGCGCGCCCACGGCATCCCGGTGCCCAGGGTCGCCGAGGCCGACGCCACCGAGATCGTCATGGAGTACGTGCCCGGCCCGCGCATGTCGCAGGAGCTGGACGCCAAGCCGTGGCGCGCCCGCCGCCTCGGCCGCCAGCTCGCCCGCCTGCACCACGACCTGGACGCCGTCCCCGCCCCCGACTTCCTGCCCGGCGAGGGCGCCCTGCTGCACCTGGACCTGCACCCCGGCAACGTCGTGCTCGGCCCGGACGGCCCGGTGCTCGTGGACTGGGCCGACGCCGCGCGCGGCGACCGCAGCCTCGACGTGGCGCTCAGCTGGCTCGCCGTCGAGGTCGGCCGGGTCGCCCCGCTGCGCAGGCCGGTCAGGGGCGCGTTCCTCGGCGCGTTCCTGGCGGGCCGCGTCGACGCCGCCGTGCGCCGCGCCATGCCCGCCGCCGCCCGCATCCGGCTCGGCCGGGCCCGCCGCGACGACGCCGAGGTCGCGGCCGTGAGCCGCCTCGTCGAGCGGTGCAGCGGATAGCCTGGCCCCATGCCCGACCGACTGTCCGCGCTGGACGCCTCGTACCTCTACCTGGAGGACGCGTCGACGCCGATGCACGTCGGCAGCGTCGCGGTGTTCCGCAGGCCCAAGGCCGGTTTCGACTACGACCGGCTGGTCGACCTGGTCGAGCAGCGGCTCTCGCTGGCCCCGCGCTACCGGCGCAAGGTGGTGCACGTGCCGGGCAGGCTCGCCCGCCCGGTGTGGGTGGACGACCAGGACTTCGACGTCACCTACCACGTGCGCCGCTCCGCGCTGCCCACGCCGGGCACCGACCAGCAGCTGCACGACCTGGTCGGCAGGCTCATGTCCCGCCCGCTCGACAACACCCGCCCGCTGTGGGAGGCCTACCTGGTGGAGGGCCTGGCGCGGAACCGGATCGCCGTGGTCACCAAGACCCACCAGGCCATGGTGGACGGCGTCGGCGCGCCCGACATCACCCAGGTGATGCTCGACGTGTCCGCGTCCCCGCGCCGCCAGGTCGAGAACCTGTGGATGCCGCAGCCGGAGCCCAGCGGCCTGCAGCTGGTCGTGGACGCGGTCGCCGAGGCGGTGCAGCGGCCCGGCGAGGTGGTGGAGAACGCCCGCTCGGCCGCGCTGGACACGGTCGCCACCGTCCGCAAGGCCACCGACGCGCTCGGCGGCCTCCTCTCGGCCGTGCGCACCGCCGCCACGCCCGCGCCGGGCAGCCCGCTCAACGTGCGGATCTCCTCGCCGCAGCGCCGGTTCGCGGTGGCCAGGACCCGCCTCGACGAGTTCCGCGCCATCCGCAGGGCGCACGGCGGCACGGTCAACGACGGCGTCCTCGCCGCCCTGACCGGCGCGCTGCGCGCCTGGCTGCTCTCGCGCGGCGAGGTCGTCTCGGCCAGCACGACCATGCGCGCCATGACGCCCATGTCGGTGCGCTCGGCCGACGGCAGGCCGGGCGAGGTGTCCGCGTACCTGGTGGACCTGCCGGTGGGGGAGCCGAACCCGGTGGTGCGGTTGCACCACGTCAGCCACGCCACCCGCGCCCACCAGGAGTCCGGCCAGAAGGTGGCCGCGCAGACCCTGGTGCGGGTCAGCGGGTTCGCCCCGCCGACGCTGCACGCGCTCGGCGCGCGGGCCGCCAGCTCCTTCTCGAAGCGGCTGTTCAACGTCGTGGTCACGAACGTTCCGGGCCCGCAGGTGCCGCTGTACGCGTCGGGCGCGAGGATGACGGAGATGTTCCCCGTGGTGCCGCTGGCCAAGAGCCAGGCGCTGGCGATCGGCGTCACGTCCTACGACGGTGGTGTGTACTTCGGGCTGAACGCTGACCGTGACGCGATGCCGGACGTGGACGTCCTCGCGGGCATGGTCGAGGAGTCGGTGGAGGAACTGATGGGAACGGTGTCCGGATGAGGGTCTACCTGCCCGCCACGGTCGCGTCGCTGCGCGCCCTGGTCGAGACGGGCGAGTTCGCCCCGGTCGGCGGGACCGGGTTCGCGCTGACCCCGGCGCTGCGCGAGTCGTACGCGGCGGGGGACACCGAGGAGCTGGAGTACGCCGCGATGCTCGACGCCGCGCGCGCGTCGCTGCGGCTGCTCGGCCAGGAGCTGTCGGGCGACGAGAAGGCCCGCCCCCGGCGCGCGGTGGTGTCGGTGGACGTGGAGGACGGCGCGGTGAAGCTGCGGCCCGACCTGGACTTCTCGGTGGTGAAGCTGTCCGGGGCGATCCCGCTCAAGAAGATCGCCGCGGTGCACCTGGACACGGCCGAGGCCGAGGACGCGGTGCGCGAGGCGGCCGACGTGATCGACGCCGCGGACCTGGGCGACCCGGACGCGGACTTCGCGGTCGGCAGCGCCGAGGACCACGAGCTGGCCTGGTACGCGCCGCAGGAGCTGCCGTTCGTGCTGGAGCTGATGTAGCGCTGGACCTTGGGGGCCCGCGCGCGGCTCACATGCCGCGCGCGGGCTCCCACAGCTCGACCCGGTTGCCCTCGGGGTCGACGCACCACCCGAACCGCCCGTACTCGGAGTCCTCGGTCTGCTCCAGCACCTCGACGCCGTGCGCCCGCAGCCGGTCGAGCAGCGCCGCGAGGTCGTCCACCCGCAGGTTGAGCATGGCCCGCTGGCCCGGCTCGCCGAAGTAGTCGGTGTCCTGGGCGAACAGCGCGAGCGTGGTGGTGCCGGGGTTGTCGCGGGTCGCGGTCTCCTCCCAGTGGAAGGTCACCGTCCCCCGGTCGTTCATGGGGATGCCGAGGTGCGCCCGGTACCAGGCCGCGAGGCGGGCGGGATTGCGCGCTCTGAGGAAGATCCCGCCGATTCCGATCACCCTTGCCACCCGGCGGACGTTACTCCGCGCAGCCGCTTCCACCGGCTGTGTTTAGGGGTAGGCCGCCTGATCCGGTGAACCACTGCGCTCGGTAATTCGAAACCGGGCCACCCTCAGTGGCCCGGCGGACCGCCCCTAGTCGTACTCCTCCAACTTCCCCCGCGACTCCAGCAGCCGCCGCAGCGACTCCAGCCGCCGCTCGGTCGCGGCCCCCGTCGTGACCAGCTCGTCGAGCCTGCACTCCGGGTCCTCCTCGCCGCCCAGGTGACCGCACCCCGGCGGGCACTCCTCGGCCATCTCCTTCATGTCCGGGAACGCCATCACGATGTCGTCCGGCGTGATGTGCGCCAGCCCGAACGAGCGGATGCCCGGCGTGTCCACCGCCCACCCGCCCTCGGGCAGCGCCAGCGCCACCGCCTGGGTCGACGTGTGCCGCCCCTTCCCGACCCCGCTCACCACGCCCACGGCCCGGTTCGCGTCCGGGACCAGCCGGTTGACCAGCGTCGACTTGCCGACGCCCGAGTGCCCGATCAGCGCCGACAACCGGTTCACCAGCCGCTCCCGCAGCGCGACCGGGTCCTCGTCCGACCGGGTCACCACCACCGGGACGTCCAGCTCCGCGTACGCCTCCAGCAGCTCGTCCGCCGACGCCAGGTCCGACTTCGTCAGGCACAGCAGCGGCTCCAGCCCACCCGCGTAGGCCGCCACCAGGCACCGGTCGATGAACCCGCGCCTCGGCTCCGGCTCGGCCAGCGCCGTCACGATCACCAGCTGCGCCGCGTTCGCCACCACGACCCGCTCGAACGGGTCCGTGTCGTCCGCGGTCCGCCGCAGCACGCTGGACCGCTCCTCCACCCGCACGATCCTGGCCAGCGTGTCCGGCTGCCCCGAGGTGTCCCCGACCAGCCCGACCTGGTCCCCGACCACCACCGGCGTGCGCCCCAGCTCCCGCGCCCGCATCGCCGTCACCAGCAGCGCGGGGTCGGAGTCCACCGCGCACGTCCAGCGGCCCCGGTCGACGCCGACGACCATCGCGCCCACCGCGTCCGCGTGCTCCGGCCGCCGCTTGCTCCTGGGCCTGGTCCCCTTGCCCGGCCGCACCCGGACGTCGGACTCGTCCAGCTTGCGCCAATCCCGTCCCACGTCAGCGCTGCCC
This sequence comes from Actinosynnema pretiosum, assembly GCF_002354875.1. Lineage (GTDB taxonomy): Bacteria > Actinomycetota > Actinomycetes > Mycobacteriales > Pseudonocardiaceae > Actinosynnema > Actinosynnema auranticum. The sequence continues at coordinate 7,251,892 of NZ_CP023445.1, read as the reverse complement.
GAGCATCGCCGCCCACATGCCGGGGAAGTCCGGGATCGTCTTGGACGTCGTGCCGATGTCGTCCACCTCCACACCGGGCACCCGCAGCCCGACGATCGCCCCGGCCGTGGCCATCCGGTGGTCCGCGTACGCCCGCCACGTGCCGCCGCGCAGCGCCCTCGGCCGGATCAGCAGCCCGTCCTCGGTCTCCTCGGCGTCCCCGCCCAGCCCGTTCACCTCGGCGACCAGCGCCGCGAGCCGGTCGGTCTCGTGCCCGCGCAGGTGCGCGATGCCGCGCAGCACCGTCGGCCCGGACGCGAACACCGCCAGCGCCACCACGGTCGGGGTCAGCTCGCCCACGTCGTGCAGGTCCAGGTCCACCCCGCGCAGCTCGCCGCCGCGCACCCGCAGCCCGTCCGCGCCCAGCTCCACCGAGCAGCCCATCTCCGCCAGGATGCCCCGGATCGCGTCACCGGCCTGCGTCGTCGCGGCGGGCCACCCCGGCACGAGCACCTCGCCGCCGGTCACCGCCGCGGCGGCCAGGAACGGCGTCGCGTTCGACAGGTCCGGCTCCACGTCCCACTCGCGCCCCGCGACCGGCCCCGGCTCGACCCGCCAGGTGTCCCGCCCCGAGTCGTCCACCACGACCCCGGCCTCGCGCAGCATCGCCACGGTCATCTCGATGTGCGGCAGCGACGGCACCGGCTCGCCCTCGTGCGCCACGGTCACGCCCTCGTCGTACCGCGCGCCCGACAGCAGCAGGCCCGACACGAACTGGGAGGACGCCGACGCGTCGATCACCACCTCGCCGCCGGGCAGCCCGCCCGCGCCGCGCAGGGTGAACGGCAGCGCGTCGCCGTCCACGTCCGCGCCCAGCGCCCGCAGCGCGCCCAGCACGGTCCCCATGGGCCGCACCCGCGCCTGCTCGTCGCCGTCGAACACGACCTCGCCCGCGGCGAGCGCGGCGACCGGCGGCAGGAAGCGCATGACCGTGCCCGCCAGCCCGCAGTCCACCCGCGCCGACCCGCGCAGCTCACCCGGCTGCACCAGCCACGACCCGTCCGGGCCGTCCTCGATCCGCGCCCCCAGCGCGCGCAGCGCCTCCGCCATCAGCAGCGTGTCCCGGCTGCGCAGCGGCGCGCGCAGCACCGAGGGGGCGTCGGCGATGGCGGCGAGCACCAGCGCGCGATTGGTGATCGACTTCGAGCCGGGGACCGGTACCGTCGCGTTGACGGGACCGCCGGCGGTGCGGGCGGGCCACTGCTGCGTCATGCCCAGATGATCCCGCATCCCGTTCCCGGCGGCTCGCACCGGTCGCCGCGACGTGCGACGATGAGCCAGGAGGTGATCGGTTGTGTGCGGCAGGTACGCCTCCACCAAGAACCCGGCCCAGGTGGCGGCCGAGTTCGACGCGGTGGACGCAACGGACGGCGCGGTCCCTGGGCCGGACTACAACGTCGCCCCCACCAAGACCGTGTCCGCGGTGGTCGACCGGCACCCGCGCGACGCGCGGGGCGAACCGGTGCCCGACGAGGTCGAGCGGACCGTGCGCGCCATGCGCTGGGGCCTGGTCCCGCACTGGGCCAAGGACCTCTCCGGCGCCGCCAAGATGATCAACGCCAGGTCGGAGAGCGTGCTGGAGAAGCCCTCCTACCGCGACTCCGCCGCCCGCCGCCGCTGCCTCGTGCCCGCCGAGGGCTGGTACGAGTGGCAGCCCGGCGAGGGCCGCAAGCAGCCGTACTTCATCACCCCCGGCGACGGCTCCAGCCTGGCCATGGCGGGCATCTGGTCCGTGTGGTGGCAGCAGGAGGGCGACGAGCGCAAGCCGATCATCACCCTCGCCGTGCTCACCACCGACGCCGTCGGCGAGATGACCCAGGTCCACCACCGGATGCCGCTGATCCTCCCGAGGGACCGCTGGACCGACTGGCTCGACCCCGACCGCGCCGACCCGAGCGCGCTGCTGGCCCCCGACCTCGACCTGGTGAACGCGCTGGAGCTGCGCCCGGTGTCGACGCGGGTCAACAGCATCAGGAACAACGACCGCACCCTCACGGACCCGGTGCGGTTGGGCGAGGACGAGAAACCGGAGCCCACCTTGTTCGAGCTGACGTGACCGCCCGCGTGGTCGACACCCCGCACGGCCCCGCGCGGGCCGTGCTGCACTGCGCCGCCGAGGGCCGCGCCGCGCTGCTGCTCGGCCACGGCGCGGGCGGCGGCATCGACGCCCCCGACCTGGTCGCCGCCACCCGCGCCGCCGTCGAGGCGGGCGTGCACGTCGCGCTGGTCGAGCAGCCGTACCGCGTCGCGGGCCGCCGCGCCCCGGCGCCCGCGAAGCAGCTGGACGCCGCGTGGCTCGCGGTCGCCGAGGACCTGGGCGCAGGCCTGTTCGACACCCTGCCGCTGGTGTTCGGCGGGCGCTCCTCGGGCGCGCGGGTGGCCTGCCGCACCGCCTCCGAGGGCCAGGCGGTCGCCGTGCTGTGCCTGGCGTTCCCGCTGCACCCGGTCGGCAAGCCGGAGAAGTCCCGGCTGCCCGAGCTGGACGCGGTCGAGGTGGCGACCCTGGTCGTGCAGGGCGAGCGCGACCCGTTCGGCGTTCCGGGGGGCGCGCCGCACCGGGAGGTCGTGCTCCAGGAGGGCGACCACGGCCTCAAGGCCGACGTGGAGGGGTTGCAGCGCTCGGTGGGGGAGTGGCTGTCCCGCGTGCTGCGTCCCCTGGAGGTCTAGCGCTGGGTTCTGGCGCTGTAGGTCTGGCGCTGGAGGTCCGGCGGGGGCCTGGGAGCCCCTCAGCCCGCGATCGGCGCGACCACGGCCCCGGTCAGCCTGACCAGCTCCGCCGGGGCCAGCTCCACCTCGACCCCGCGCTTGCCCGCCGAGCAGAACACCGTCGCGTGCCCGCTCGCCGACGAGTCCAGCACCAGCGGCAGCCGCTTCTTCTGCCCCAGCGGCGAGATCCCGCCCGCCACGTACCCGGTCGCCCGCTCGGCCGCCGCCACCTCGGCCATCTTCGCCTTCTTGCCGCCCAGCGCCGCCGCGAGCGCCTTCAGGTTCAGCTGCCCGGTGACCGGCACCACGCCGACCGCGAGCTTCCCGTCGACCTCGGCCACCAGCGTCTTGAACACCCGCTCCGGCGCGACCCCGAGCGCCTCGGCCGCCTCCATCCCGTAGGACTCGTGGCGCGGGTCGTGCTCGTAGGAGTGCAGCTCGAAGGCCACCTTCTGCTTGCTCAGCAGCAACGTGGCGGGGGTACCGGTCGCGGGCCTGGCCATGGGCGCGGACCCTAGCCGGGGAATGCCGCGCGCCGCCACCGCGTTGACCACGGCGTGGCAGCAGAGGTGATGGAGCAGCAGGTCGGCAGGCAGGCGAAGGCCCGGCCCCCGCGCGGGTCGGCGCTCTGCCGCCCCGGTGACCGCCGCGTATCCTCGAACGCGTCCCAGACAGCCGCGAACACGGGGAGAGCTGTGCCACCAGCAGCGCGAGCGCAGGCCGCCGAGAACGGGGCCACACCTCGTGGCCAGGCGCACGGCGAGGAGACGGCTGACCAGCGGGCGGCGCGGTTCGAGCGCGACGCGATGCCGATGCTCGACCAGCTCTACTCGGCCGCGCTGCGGATGACGCGCAACCCGGCCGACGCGGAGGACCTGGTCCAGGAGACGTACCTGAAGGCCTACGCCGCGTTCGCGTCCTTCTCCGAGGGCACGAACCTCAAGGCCTGGCTGTACCGCATCCTCACCAACACCTACATCAACGGCTACCGCAAGAAGCAGCGCCAACCGCTCCAGCAGCCGACGGACGAGATCACCGACTGGCAGCTGGCGCAGGCGGAGAGCCACACCTCCTCCGGGCTGCGCTCGGCGGAGGTCGAGGCGATGGACCGGTTGCCCGACACCGACGTCAAGGAGGCGCTGCAGCGCCTTCCCGAGGAGTTCCGCATCGCGGTCTACCTGGCGGACGTGGAGGGTTTCGCCTACAAGGAGATCGCTGACATCATGGGCACCCCGATCGGCACCGTGATGTCCCGGTTGCACCGGGGACGCAGGCAGCTCCGCGAGCAGTTGGCCGACACCGCCCGCGAGCGCGGCTTCCTGCGCGGCGGTCAGCAGGAGGTGGCGGGACGATGAGCTGCGGCGAGCACCACGAGACCAACTGCTCCGAGGTGCTGTCGGAGGTGTGGCTGTTCCTCGACCAGGAGTGCGACCAGGCCCGCAGGGAGCTGCTGGCCACGCACCTGGACGAGTGCCACCCCTGCCTGGAGGAGTACGGGCTGGAGGAGCACCTCAAGGCGCTGCTCGCCCGCAAGTGCGGCGGCGACCTCGCCCCCGACGAGCTGAAGGCCAGGCTGCGGGCGCGCATCCGGGAGACCGTGACGGTCCGCGAGAGCACCGTTCGGGAGACGACGGCCTCGCACGAGGGCGCCGACGGCGTCGTCACCGAGGTCCGCCGGGTCGACGTCGAGGTGACGACCGCCACGACGACGGTCCCCGGAGCCCCGAGGGCGTCCGCGGACTGACCACCGGCCCCCGCGCGGTCCCCGGACGGCCGCGCGGACCGGACCGGGCCGCCCCGCGCGGCCCCGAGAACGCCGAAGGCCCCGGAGACCAGGTCTCCGGGGCCTTGTGCCAGGTCAGCGACCTCAGGCGTTGGGGCGCTTCCCGTGGTTGGCGCCGCCCTTCTTGCGGTCACGACGCTTGCGGGCACGCTTCGACATGGGGTTCTCCTCCAGCTAACAGTGCTTCACCCAAGTGTGACACGGCGTCACCTGACCGCCGGCGGCACGGTCGCCGAACCGTGGTTGGATGGCTGGCAGAGCCCGTTCGCACCGCGTGTCGCAGGGCGGCCGTGGAGCGGGAGCCGACCTCACCGCGGTGGTCGAGTTAGGAGCACAACCTGTCCACGCTCACCGACCTGCTCGCCGAGCACACCAAGCTGTCCGGGGTCGCCGCAGACCACCTGCAGCTCGTGGTCGCCGAGTGGCAGCTGCTCTCCGACCTGTCGTTCGCCGACTTCCTGATGTGGGTTCCGCTGGACGACGGCACGTTCCTGTGCGTCGCGCAGGCCCGCCCGACCACGGCGCCGACCGCCCACCCCGAGGACGTCGTCGGCAGCACCGTCCCGGTGGACGAGCACCCGCAGCTGCGCCGCGCGATCGTCGAGGTGCGGATCTGCCGCGAGGAGGACCCCCGCTGGCACCTGGGCGTGCCGGTGCGCCGCGAGGCCATCCCGGTGCGGCTGGGCAGCGAGGTCATCGCCGTGCTCAGCCGCAACACGAACCTGGCCGTGCCGCGCGTGCCCAGCCCGCTGGAGATCTCCTACCTGGGGTCCGCCGCCGACCTGTGCCAGATGATCGCGGACGGCACGTTCCCCACCACCGAGCCGTCACCGGACGTGCACACCAGCCCGCGCGTGGGCGACGGCCTGGTGCGCCTGGACTCGTCCGGCGCCGTGGTGTTCGCCAGCCCCAACGCGCTGTCGGCCTACCACCGGATGGGCCACGCCGCCGACCTGATCGGCGTGCACCTCGCCCCGCTGACCCGCTCGCTGATCGGCGACCCGTTCGACGCCACCGAGGTGGCGCAGCGGATCAGGGCCGCGCTCGACGGGCAGCCGTCGATGCGGATCGAGGCCGAGTCGCGGCGCGGCGCGGCGGTGCTGTTCCGGGCGCTGCCGCTGCGGCCGAGGGGCAGCGCGGCGGGCGCGCTGGTGCTGTGCCGGGACGTCACCGAGGTGCGCAGGCGCGACCGGGCGCTGATGTCCAAGGACGCCACGATCCGCGAGATCCACCACCGGGTGAAGAACAACCTGCAGACCGTGGCCGCGCTGCTGCGGCTCCAGTCCCGCCGCACCTCCAGCGAGGAGGCCAGGGAGGCGCTCGCCGAGTCGGTGCGCCGGGTCACCTCGATCGCGCTCGTGCACGAGACGCTGTCGATGTCCGTGGACGAGCGGGTCGACCTGGACGACGTGGTCGACAAGGTCATCCCGATGATGAGCGACGTGGCGGCCACCGAGTCGCAGGTCGTGGTGCGCCGGGACGGGAAGTTCGGCATCGTGCAGGCCGAGCTGGCGACGCCGCTGGTGATGGTGCTGACCGAGCTGGTGCAGAACGCGTTCGAGCACGCGTACAGCCCCGGCCAGCGCGGTGAGGTGGTCGTGCACTCCGAGCGGTCGGCCAAGTGGCTGGACGTCCTGATCTGCGACGACGGGCGCGGACTCCCGCAGGGCTTCTCCCTGGAGCGCACGGACCGGCTCGGCCTGCAGATCGTCCGGACCCTCGTCGAGTCCGAATTGAGAGGCTCCTTGAGCTTGCGCCGCAGGCCCCGAGGCGGTACTGAGGCGGTCCTGCGAGTGCCCCTCAGGGCGCGGCGTTAGACTACTGCTCGTGCACACGTGACGGCCTTCCTCAGGGGTGGTCACGTGGTCATGCGGGAGGGTGTGCAACAAGGCCGAAGGGCCCGACACCTGGCACGGTGTCGGGCCCTTCGAGCTAGCTTCCGGTGGGCTCGCAGGTCGCGGTCCTACCGCGCTGACCTGTGCCTCACGGGCGGCGGCAGTGCTTCGGGCTGCCGCCTGGTCGTGCTGTCCTGCTTCGCCCTGCGCGGGCTTCGAGCCGTCGCGCGGGCTGGTCTTGCTTCGGTGCTGAGCTGTGGTGCTGTGTTTCGAGGCTTGCCGATCAGGCGTTGCTGCGAGCCCTGGTCCGAGCGTTGCGGCGCTTGAGCGCACGACGCTCGTCCTCGCTCATCCCGCCCCACACGCCCGCGTCCTGGCCGCTCTCGAGCGCCCACGCGAGGCAGTCGGAGACGACGGGACAGCGGCGGCACACGGTCTTCGCCTCGGCGATCTGCAGGAGCGCAGGACCACTGTTCCCCACGGGGAAGAACAGCTCCGGGTCCTCGTCGCGGCAGATCGCGCGGTGGCGCCAGTCCATTGGAACTACTCCTCAGCTATGGCGCGCTCGTAGGCACGCCACTCGTCAGCGGTCGGTTTTGGGGTGCTTGTGAATGCTTTCACGAACGCGCGGGATGTCAAGAGGTTAGATCCAACCCGGTGAGTGAACTCACCCGAAAGATCGGCCGCGTTCACCTGGGCTTTCAGTGCGTGGCGGCTCTCTCGTGAGGAAAATCGCGTTTGGGTGGCGTAGTGGTCACGCCACGGTCACACGGCCACCGTGAGCACGCCCGGCGCCGAGGTGAACTCCACCTCGGTGCAGGTCCCGAGCAGGTCACCGTCGACCTGGAGGTTGACCGGCTCCTGACTCGTCACCCGAATGTACGCAACATCGTCCCGGCGCAACAGGTTCTCGCCCTTGGGATTCCCGTCCGTGACGAGAAGATGCGTCAAGTAGCGGAGAACCGTGGGCAATCCGAGGCCGTGCAGCGCGAACAGGCCGAGATCGCCGTCGAAGGACGTGCTCGGGTTCAGCCGCAGCGGCTTGTCGCCCAGGTAGGTCCACGGGTCGGTGTTCGACACGAAGGCCAGGCGCATGTCCTCGAAGACGGGCTCGCCGGGGATCTGCACGGTGAGCGCGGGCTCGTGCCTGCGCTGGCTGAAGTAGCTGGCCAGCGCGGTGCGCGCGTACAGGACGGGGCCCGCGACGCGGCCCTTGGCGCGCTGCTCCTCGACGCCCGCGACGACGTCGGCGTCCCAGCCGACGCCCGCGTTGAAGGTGAACCAGCGGTCGTGGTCCTCGCTGCCGCCCGCCGAGGCCACTCGGCCGAGGCCGACGCGGCGGCTCGTGCCGTGCTCGACGGACTTGAGCAGGCGGTAGGTCGCCTCGACCGGGTCGCGGGGCAGCCCGAGCGCGCCCGCGAAGACGTTGGCCGACCCTCCGGGCACCACGCCCAGCATCGGCAGCGGTCGGTCGGCGCCGCCTCGCAGCACGCCGTTCACGACCTCGTTGACGGTGCCGTCACCGCCGTGGGCCACGACCAGGTCGTAGCCCTCCACCACGGAGCGAGCGGCGGCGTCGGCCGCGTGCCCCCGGTAGTCGGTCTCGACGACGTCGAGCTTCACCTCGCTGGCGAGCGCGTGCGCGAGCACGTCCCTGCCGGCGGGCGTAGTCGCCGTCGCCTGTGGGTTGACCACCAGTAGTGCGCGCACCCCTGAAGCGTAGGACAGGTCGTGACCCGGCATCGGGAGTTCTTCCCCCAATGAGAGGTCTTGACGCGCACGAAAGTGGCCCATCTCATCTTCTGCGGCCGGTCACCGGCCGGCCGCGGCGCTCCTCCCTGACGTGCTGCCGTGCTTTTCGACAAGTGCACCCCGACCCGACCGTCGGCTCGCCGAAGAGACCCCTTGATCTTCGCCTGCCGGACGGCCGAACGGGACTCGCCAACCGGGTGGCCTACGATCCGTGACGAGTACGCACGGTGAGGAAAGGGCCAGCGTGATGGTGGAACGGGGGGTACCCGGCGCCGTGCGCGCGGCCGGGGCGCTCACGGTCGTGCAAGGACTGGTCGGCCTCGGCTTCGCGATCGCGCTCGTGGTGCGGTCGTTCGCGCCCGAGGTGGCGCGCGGGCAGGTGCTCGGCGAGGCCGCGTACTTCGCGGTGCTCTGCTCCGGCGTCGTCGCGGTCGGCGTGGGCCTTGCGCTGGGCAAAGGCTGGGGCCGCACCCCCGCGCTCGTCGTCCAACTGCTCCTGCTCGGGGTCGCCTGGTACATGTACGGGCCCTCCGGCAGGCAGCTCTGGGGAGCGCTGATCGGGGTCTACGTCGTGGGGGTGATCTACCTGCTCTTCACGAACGCGGCGCGCGGGTGGGCGCTCGGGTTGCACGAGTCGGACGACGACTAGGGGCACGCCGGTTGGGACGTCCGACCCCCGCAGATCGTCTGGTTGCCCGCCGACGATCGGGGGGTTGGACGACTCACCGTGACGGGTGATGCTGTGCGTGGCGATTTCGCCACCCCCTGCAACCGCCCCTGCGTCCGAAGGTGACTCAATGCGACTGCCCCGCGCCCTGTCCGCGGCCATCAGCACCGGCGCCGCGCTCCTGGCGGCACTGGCCGTGACCGCCATCGCGCCCGCGGCCTCCGCCGCCCCCGCGCCCGACGACCTCTCGCCCGCCATCATCGGCGGCGGCACCGCGAGCAACGCCCCGTGGGCGGCGCGCCTGTTCGCGAACGGCCGGGAGAACTGCTCGGCCACGATCATCGCGCCGACCTGGATCCTGACCGCGCAGCACTGCGTGGCCAGCTCGGCGACCTACACCTTCCGCATCGGCAGCCTGGACCAGAGCAGCGGCGGCACGGTGGCGACCGCGACGCAGATCATCCAGCACCCGTCGGTCGACCTGGCGCTGGCGAAGCTGGACCGCTCGGTGACCGCCACCTACTCGCCGCTGGGGACCAACGCGGCTGTGGTGAACGGGCAGACCGTGCAGCTGTACGGCTGGGGCGCGACCTGCACCAACCAGCCGGAGATCAACTGCCAGTCGCGGTACCTGAAGGTCGCGGACACGCGGGTGTCGACCGTGAACGGGCGGGACTACCGGGGCGGCGTCGCGATCTCGGTGCGCCGGGTGAACGGCATCGCGGCGGGCGGGGACTCGGGCGGCCCGATGTTCGCGACGAGCCCGGTGGACGGCAAGTACTACCAGGTCGGCGTGGCCTCGACGAGCGACCGGTCGAGCGTGTCGAACTACACGGCGGTCGGGCAGTACCGGTCGTGGATCCGGCAGTACGCGGGCGTGTGATCGCGCGGGTGACCGCCGGGCCCCGGCTCGGCGGGTGACCCGGAGGTGAGGCGGAGCGGCGGGACCCCCGGGGGCCCGCCGCTCCGGCGCGTCCGGGGGTGCTCGGGGTGGCGCGCCGGTGGGCGGTCGCGAGGCGGCGGTGGGGGCATCGGCTTCCCGAAGCCGTGCCGATCGCCTGCGGCGGCGGCGCGCCGGGGTTCGCCCGATCGGGGAGCCGCCGACTGGTGATCGCCGTCGGTCGGCGGCTGCGCGCGCGGAGGTCTGCCTGCTCTGCGGCTCCCGGTCGCCCGGCCGGTGTCCGGGTCGCGTCCGCTGGGCCGCTCGTCGTGCCGCGCGTCCGGTGGGGATCGTGCCCGCGCGCCCGGTCGGGGCCGGGCCCGCGTTCCCTCCGCGCTCGGGGCCGCGTGCCCGGTTGCGGGGTGTGCGCGGCCCGATTCCCCCTCACCCGGAGTCGCGTGCTCGCTTCCCCCGTTCGGTGTTGTGTGTCGCATTTCCGCTGACTCACGTCGTTGGCTGTTACAGGGAGTTCCAGGCGCGGCACTCGGGGCCCTGAGCTGGGAGTTGTCGATCTTCCAACCGGGGGATCAAGGCCCTGCGGGGTGACCCTCGGACGAGTGGTTAGCCTCCTTGGACCAGCAGCAATCACCCTTCGTGTTCACGATTGGCGGATGGACACGAACGGAGTAGCCCGGATACGGTTTCGCAGGCGTTCGCGCCGCTTCGCAGTCCAGGCAGGGTGAGGTGCGCTGTGCAGAACTCCCCGAGACCGGTGTCGGACGACCGGGACCGTCCGAACGCGGCTCGGCTGTACGACTACTACCTCGGCGGCGCGCACAACTTCGCCGTCGACCGGGAGTTCGCGCTCCGCGCGGTCAGCGAGGTGCCCGCCGACGCGATGGTGCAGCACGGCCGCGCGTTCCTGCGGCGCGCCGTGAAGCTGTGCCTGGAGCGGGGCATCCGGCAGTTCCTCGACCTCGGGTCCGGCATCCCCACGGCGGGCAACGTGCACGAGGTCGCCCACGAGGTCGACCCGGACTGCCGCGTGGTCTACGTGGACAACGAGCCCGCGACCGTCGCGCACGCCCGCGCGATGCTGCGCGGTCGGGCCGGTGTGGCGATGGCCGAGGCCGACGTCCGCGACCCGGCCGCCGTGCTGGCCTCGCCGGAGTGCCGCGAGCTGCTGGACCTGACGGCGCCGGTCGCGGTGCTGATGGTGGCGATCCTGCCGTGCCTGGTGGCGGCCGACCGGCCGGAGCGGGTCGTGGCGGGGTACCGGGACGTGATGGCGGCGGGCAGCCTGCTGGTGTTCACCCACCTCACCGCGGACTTCCAGCCGGAGGTGGTGGACAAGCTGCTCGGGGTGGCGACCGACGCGCACCCGCTCACGCCGAGGACCAAGGCGGAGGTCGAGGTGCTGCTGGACGGGTTCGAGCTGCTGGAGCCGGGGCTGGTGCTGTCGTCCAAGTGGCGGCGGGAGGGCGACGAGCCGGAGTTCGGCGTCGAGGCGGTGTCGTACGGGGCGGTGGGCTTGCGGCGCTGAGGCGTTTGGCCCTCGAGGGGCGCCGCGCGGCCGGTTCGGCGGGGTCGTGCGGCGGGTCCGGTCAGTGCTGGGGCGGGTAGCCGCCCTGCTGGCCGTCCGCAGCACCGTGAGGGTGTTGCAGATCGGCACGAGCGCGAGCCGGCCCCCGCGACCCGCCTTCGTGAAGAGGCGCCACGTGGACACGACCGCGATCGCGCCGAAGGCCAGGCCGAACAGCACGATGATGAGCACCGCGGCAGGGTTCAGCTCGACGCTCGCGCTGTACTGGCACTGGTAGTCGTACCGCTGGGTGAGGCGCGCCGGCAGAGGGTGACTGTTCCGCCGTTCGTGCGGAGGCGGTTGAGCGCTCCGTGAGCTTCCCGACATGCGCGCGGCAGCCGCGGTGGGGCCGTCCCCGCCGCAGCGCCACCGCGGGTCAGTCGCTCGCGAGCTCCCAGGCGGGCACGTTCAGCGACCGCACCTGGGGCGTCCCGCGCTCGTCCCCGAGCACCGCGATGCCCGCCGGGTCGAGCGCGAACCGCACCCCGTCCTCGGGCCCGAGCCCCAACCAGGTGGCGATGACCGCGCGGGTGAAGTGCCCGTGGCCGACGAGCACGACGTCGCCCTTGCGCAACCCGGCGCGGGCCTCGTCGACCACCAGCGCGGCCCGGTCGCGCACCTGCTCGGCGGTCTCGCCGTTCGGGCAGGGGTGCGTCCAGACCGTCCAGCCGGGGACCTGCTCGCGGATCTGCTCGGTGGTGAGGCCCTCGTAGTCGCCGTAGTCCCACTCGGCGAGCGCCTCGGTCTTCTCCGCGTCGAGCCCGACGAGCTCGGCGGTCCGCCAGGAGCGCTCGCGGGTGGAGCACAGCGCGAGGGCGGGGGGAAGGTCGGTTCCGCGCAGCCTGGCCAGGACGGCGCCCGCGCGCCTGGCCTGCTGAACGCCGTGGGTGGTGAGGGGCACGTCGGAGATCCCGGTGTGCCTGCCGCTCTCGGACCAAGCGGTCTGGCCGTGCCGCACGAGGTAGAGGTGGGCCGTCACGATCACGAGCGTAGTGGCGGCGCGGCGCGGGCGCGGGGGGTGAGCGGGGTGGGATAGCGCACTTCGGGGACACGACGTGAACGCGGCTGTGGCACTGGTCAACCGGGTGGGTGGTGGGGAAGGCGCGGGCGGGGAGGGGGGTGCGCGGTGCGTGGATGGGCCCGCCGATGTGGTGACGCGCTTATGGTTCAACCGTGCGGGATTTGCTACAGGGCGTGTTGCAGCTCCAGCCGGTGTGGAGCCAGGAGAACACCGTCGAGATGCAGGAGCGCGGCAAGCTGGTGCGCGACGGGATCACGCGCTGGCTGAGGGCGCGGGTCGAGCGGCTGGACGCGGAGCTGCCGGAGCCGATCGGCGACCTGCGGGTCGAGGCGCGGGACGGGACCGGCCGCAAGAGCGAGATCCCGTGGGCGCGGGTCTACTCGCACAGCAGGTCGCCCTCGGCCACCAAGGGCTGGTACCTCGTCTACCTGTTCAACGCCCAGGGCGACGGCGCCTACCTGAACCTCGGCAAGGGCGCGACCAGGTGGGAGAACGACGAGCTCCACCCGCTGCCGCACGACGAGCTCAGGCGGAGCACGGCCGCCGCCAGGGAGCGGTTGCGGGACCTGCTGGACCTGCGGCCCGACCTGGTCACCGAGATCTCCCTGGACGCCCGGCGCTCGCAGCTCGGCCCCGCCTACGAGGCGGGCACCGTGGCCGGGTTCCACTACCCGATCGGCGAGGTGCCGGACGAGGACGTGCTGGAGCGCGACCTGGGGTTCCTGCTCGGGGTGCTGGCCGAGCTGCACCACCGGGACGGGCGCGCGCCCGAGGTCGTCGAGGCCGAGCGCGCCGCCGAGGTCGTCGCGGGCAGGCGGCGGGCGGGGCAGGGGTTCCTGCGGTCCGCCGCCGAGCGCAAGGCCGTCGAGGGGCGGGCGGTGCTGCTGGCCGCCGAGCACCTGGAGGGGCTCGGGTACGAGGTGGAGGACGTGGGCGCGGTGCGGTCCTACGACCTGGACGCGCGGCGCGGTGACGAGCGGTTGTTCGTGGAGGTGAAGGGCACCACGCAGGACTGGGGCGCGGACAGCCGGATCGTGCTGACGCGCAACGAGGTCGAGCTCAACCGGCGGGAGCACCGGGACTCGGTGCTCGTCGTGGTGAGCGGGATCTCGCTCGACCGGGCCACCTGCACGGCGTCCGGGGGCGAGGTCCGGGTCGCGCGCCCGTGGCGGATCGACGAGGAGCGCTTGACGCCGGTCTCGTACCAGTACGTCGTCGGCGGCGACGTCGTGCCGGTCGACTAGCCGACCGCCCCGGCAGCCCGAGAACGGGAACGGCGCCCGCTCCCCGGTGTCGGGGGGCGGGCGCCGGGTCAGCCTGCGTGGCTCACGCCTGCTTGGTCTCCCAGAAGATCTTGTCGATCTCCGCGATCAGGTCCAGCAGCTGCTGGCCCGTCGCCGGGTCCATGTTGCCCTTGGTGCCCGACGCGCCCGCGGCCTTGGTGGCGCGGTTGAACAGGTCGTGCAGCTGCGGGTACTTCTCGAAGTGCGGCGCCTTGAAGTAGTCGGTCCACAGCACCCACAGGTGGTGCTTCACCAGTTCGCTGCGCTGCTCCTTGATCAGCACGGCGCGCTGGCGGAACTCCGGGTCCTCGTTGGCCTGGTACTTCTCCTGGACCGCCTTGATGGACTCCGCTTCGATCCTGGCCTGGGCCGGGTCGTAGACACCGCACGGGAGGTCGCAGTGCGCGGTGGCCTCCGGGATCGCGCGGTGGAGTTCACGGATGCGCGACAGAAGTCGCATCTTTCCTCCCTGACAATGGATGCTCCGACGTGCGGAACACTACTCCGAGTGAACCGGTCGGGCAGTCGGAGGTGATCGTGCTCGGGATGCTCAAGGTCCGCGGGCCCTCCATGCACCCCACCATCCGGACGGGGGATCTCGTCTCCGTGGCGTACGGGCGGCCACCGCGCGCCGGGGACGTCGTGCTGGTCAGGTGGGCGCACCGGCCCGGCCAGCTGTCCGTCAAGCGGGCCGTGCGGGCGGACGGGGCCGGGTGGCACGTGGAGGGGGACAACCCGTTCGCCTCCACCGACTCCCGCGAGCTGGGACCGGCCGAGGTGCTCGGGGTCGTGCGGTTCCGGGTGTGGCCCCGGCCCGGTCGGCTGAAGCGGTCGCCGTGGGCCGGGGGCGGCCTGGAGCTCGGGTGAGGCTCAGGCGCGCTTGAGCTCCGCGTACCAGCGGACGCACTCCTCGTAGTCCGGCAGCAGGCCCTGCTCCCGCGCCTGCGCCAGGCTCGGCGCCTGCGCGTCCTTCTCGGACAGCACCGGCTCGATCCCCTCCGGCCACGGCAGGTCCAGGCTCAGCGGGTCGACGCCGCGCTCCGCCTTCGGGTTGAACCCCTCGCTGCACAGGTACGCGGTGACCGTGTCGTCCTCCAGCGCCATCAGCGCGTGGCCGAACCCCTCGGGCAGGTACACCCCGTTGAACTTCTCCGCCGACAGCTCCACCGCGTCCCACTGCCCGAACGTCGGCGACCCGACCCGGATGTCCACCACCACGTCCAGCAGCCTGCCGCGCGGGCAGTGCACGTACTTCGCCTGACCCGGCGGCACGTCCGCGTAGTGCAGCCCCCGGACCACCCCGCGCCGGGACTGCGAGTGGTTCACCTGCGCGACCCGCAGGCGGTGCCCGGTGATCCGCTCGAACGCCGACTCCTGGAACGGGGCGACGAAGAAGCCGCGGTCGTCCGGGAAAACCGAAGGTGTGAACTCGAACGCACCGGGAATTCGCAACTCGCGTGCCTGCATGGGCGTCACCCTAGTTCATTACGGGTCTTGACCGATCCTGCCTGCGCAAATCCGCCGAACCGCGCGCCAAACCGGACGAGCGTTCTGGAAGATGCCCCTGACCTGCTGCGATGGTGTGATCCCCACCGCACTCGGTGATGCCCTACGCTGCCACACCTGGCGAACCCAGGCTTCGCGGACCGCCATTCGGTCGCAACTCGACCCCGAATGGGTGTTCCGCGCCCCATTAACACCCCACGGCCCCGTCGATCACGCGCGACAACGCGATCCGGAGTGCTGACCGGCCTCACGCGCCGCAGGAAGGACCAGGTCAAGTGACCGCAGTGAACGACACCCCAGTCCAGCTCACCGACGACGAGATCTTCACCGCCCACGAGGGCGGCAAGCTCGCCGTGGGGGCCACCGCCTCGCTCGCCGACCCCAGGGCGCTGTCCATCGCCTACACGCCCGGCGTGGCCAGGGTCAGCCGCGCCATCGCCGCCGACCCCGCCCTCGCCGACCGCTACACCTGGGCGGGCCGCCTGGTCGCCGTCGTCAGCGACGGCACCGCCGTGCTGGGCCTCGGCGACATCGGCCCGCGCGCCTCCCTGCCCGTCATGGAGGGCAAGGCCGCGCTGTTCAAGACCTTCGGCGGCCTCGACTCCATCCCGCTGGTGCTCGACACCACCGACGTGGACGAGATCGTCGAGACCCTGGTCCGGCTGCGCCCGTCCTTCGGCGCGGTCAACCTGGAGGACGTCTCCGCCCCGCGCTGCTTCGAGCTGGAGGCGAAGCTGATCGAGGCGCTGGACGTGCCGGTCATGCACGACGACCAGCACGGCACCGCCGTCGTCACCCTCGCCGCCCTGCGCGGCGCGAACACCGTGCTGGGCAAGGACATCGCGGACCAGCGCGTGGTGGTCTCCGGCGCGGGCGCGGCGGGCGTCGCGATCACCCGCATCCTGCTCGCCGCGGGCGCGGGCGAGGTGACCCTCGTGGACTCGCGCGGGATCATCCACGCCGGACGCGCCGGGCTGAACCCGGTGAAGGAGCAGCTGGCCCCGCTCACCAACGGCAGCGGGCTGCGCGGCGGCCTGGACGTGGCGCTGCGCGGCGCGGACGTCTTCGTCGGCGTCTCCTCCGCGCAGGTCCCCGAGGAGCAGGTCGCGAGCATGGCGGCGGGCTCGGTGGTGTTCGCGCTGTCCAACCCGGACCCCGAGGTGCACCCCGAGGTCGCGGCCAGGCACGCCGCCGTCGTGGCCACCGGGCGCAGCGACTTCCCCAACCAGATCAACAACGTGCTCGCGTTCCCCGGCATCTTCCGCGGCGCGCTGGACGCGGGGGCCAGGCGCATCACCGAGGGCATGAAGCTGGCCGCCGCCGGGGCGATCGCCGCCGTGGCCGCCGAGGACCTCGCGGTGGACCGGATCGTGCCGAGCGCGCTCGACCCCAGGGTCGGGCCGGAAGTCGCCGCCGCTGTGGCCTTGGCAGCGGCCGAAGACGGAGTAGCCTGATCCCCTGTCGGAGTTGGGAGAGCTCCGGCCGACGCTGTCCGTCTTCTTCTCGGGAAAACGACGCCACGATCGGGTTCAATCGTTAGTCCGTTAAGGGGTGGGACGTGACGCTGCTAGGCGCTAGCGTCCTTCTCTTCCGGGGGAACGATCCCCGGTCGAGGGGGTTGCTTTCGCGGGCGGTCCACGGGGCAGCGGCCGGGCCGGGCATCCCCGCCCCCAGACACGGGAAGGTGGGACCGTGCCCAAGCGGGTTGGCCGCGCTCCAGTGGTGCTCGACGACCCCGAGGGGCCGGCGCGACCCGAGGCCGTCGCGCTGGGCGGCGTGACGCCGCCCGACCCGCCCTCGCTGCTGTGCGACCCCGAGGGCGTCGTGGTCAGGGCCAGCGCCGCGGCGGCCGTGCTCGCCGGGGTCGCCGACCCCGGCGCGCTCGTCGGCCGACCCCTCGGCGAGCTGCTCGCGGGTGACCCGCCGGACCACCGGCTCACCCGCGCCGACGGCGCCCAGGTCGTGGTGCGCGTCGTGCGCGGACCCGCCGACGCCGCGGGGCTGACCACCGTCCTGCTGGTCGACGTGTCCGACCTGGCCAAGGCCGCCGACGAGCTGCGCGACGAGCAGCGGCGGCTGCGCGCGGTCCAGCGCGTGGCCGCCATCGGCTCCTGGGAGTACGACCCGGACACCGGCGCGACCGTGTGGTCCAGGACGCACTACGAGCTGCTCGGCATCGAGCCCGGTTCGGTCGTGCCCGGAGCGCAGGCCGTCCTCGCGGTGACCCACCCGGACGACCACGACGTGGTCGCCAGCTACTGGAGCAACCGCGAGATCACCGGCGCGCCGATAGACATCGTCTACCGGGTCGTCCGGCCCGACGGCGAGCTGCGCTGGATCCGGGGCGTCGCCGAGGCCGGGCTGCGCGCCGACGGCCGCGCCCGGCTGATCACCGGCTACATCAGGGACATCACCGAGCAGTGGCGCGCCGACCGGGCGCTCGCCACCGAGCGCGCGCGCCTGCTGGAGGCGCAGCGGATCGCCCGCATCGGCAGCTGGACCTACGACGTGCGGGGCCGCTCGCTGCACCGCAGCGAGGTGCTGCTGGAGATGTACTCGGCCATCGGCGTCTCGCCCGACCGCCACGACCTGCTCAGCGGCGTGCACGCCGACGACCGCGCCCACCTGCTGGAGCTGCGCCGGAAGCTGTTGCGCGCCAAGGACGGCCGCACGCAGGAGGCCGAGGTGCGCAGCGAGCTGGGCGACCGGGTCTACGTGTGCCGCGCCCGCGTCGAGCGCGAGCCCGGCGGGCGCGCCCCGGTGCGGCTGCACGGGACCGTGCAGGACGTCACCGAGGCGCGGGCCATGGAGCAGCAGCTGCGGGAGGACCGGCGCAGGCTCGCCGACGCCCAGCGCGCCGCCCGGCTCGGCGTGTGGGAGTGGGACCTGGCGACCGGCGAGGTGGTGTGGTCGGACATGCTCGCCGAGCTGTTCGGCGTGCCGCGCGACGAGCGCACCACGTACCGGACCTACCTGGACCTGGTGCACCCGGACGACCGGGCCTGGGTCGACGACATGTGGCAGCAGCTGGCCACCGAGGAGACCCCGGTGCAGTGCGAGCACCGGATCGTGCGGCGCGACGGCGCGGTGCGGGTGTTCCGCAGCCACGGCGTCGTCATCAACGGGCCGGACGGGCGCACGCTCGCCGTGGGCACCGCGCAGGACATCACCGAGCAGCGCGTCGCCGAGACCCGGATGCAGCGCTCCAGCCAGCGCTTCGCCGACCTGGTGTCGCTGACCCCGGTCGGCATCGGGCTGTTCGACGAGGGCGAGCGGCTGGTCGAGGCCAACGACGCGCTGTGCGACCTGCTCGGCATGGACCTGGAGCAGCTGCGCGGCATGACCGCGGAGCAGCTGACCGACCCGACCGACAACGACGACCGGCTGCAGTCGGTCAGCCGGATGACCGAGTTCGGCGCGGAGCGGGCGCACAAGATCCCGCAGCGGATACTGGTCAGGCCGGACGGCGAGCGGGTCTACTGCGAGCTGCACATCGCGCTGTCCGTGCAGGACGACGGCAGGCGGTTCTGGCTCATCGTGTTCCAGGACATCACCGAGCGCCGCCGCACCGCCGAGGCGCTGCGCCACCAGGCCACCCACGACGACCTCACCGGGCTGCCGAACCGGGCGCTGGTCAAGGAGCTGCTGGGCGAGCTGCTGGAGGGCGGCGACCGGGCGAAGGTCGCGGTGCTGTTCTGCGACATCGACAACTTCAAGCGGGTCAACGACTCCCTGGGCCACGACGCAGGCGACGAGCTGCTCGTCGCGCTGGCGCGGCGGCTGGAGGGCGGGCTGCCCGACGGGTGCACGGCGGCCCGGCTGTCCGGCGACGAGTACGTGATCATCTGCGAGAACATCGACGCGGTGGGCGGCGTGGACGCGCTGGCGACCCGCGTCGCCGGCCTGCTGCGCACGGCCGTCCCGGTGCACGGGCAGCTGGTCCGGGTGTCGGCGTCGATCGGCGCGGCGGTGCCCAACGGCTCGCGCGCCACCGGCGCGGACCTGCTGCGGTTCGCGGACGCGGCGATGTTCGAGGCCAAGCGGTCCGGCGCCGGGCGGGTGTCGCTGGCGTCGGCGGCGCTGATCGCGTCGGCCGACCGGCAGGTGCACCTGGAGGGGCAGCTGCGGGACGCGCTCGCCCACGACGGGCTGGCGCTGCACTACCAGCCGGTGGTCGGCGTGGACGGGTCGGTGCAGACCGCCGAGGCGCTGGTCCGGTGGCCGCACCCGGACCGGGGGCTGCTGTCGCCGGACATCTTCCTGCCCGTCGCTGAGCAGGGCGACCTGCTGCGCGAGCTGGACCGGTGGGTGCTGCGGACCGCGCTCAAGGAGGCCGCGACCTGGCCCGCGCCGGACGGCAAGCCCGTGGCGGTGGCGGTGAACCTGGCCGGGCTGGTGCCGGGCGACCCGGAGTTCGTGGACATCGTGTCGGCGACCATCGCCGAGTCCGGCATCCCGTGGGACCGGGTGGTGCTGGAGCTGGTGGAGACGGCGCTGGTCGACCTGCCCTCGCGGGTGCGGCAGTCCATGGCGGAGCTGGTCGAGCGCGGCGTGCAGTTCGCCGTGGACGACTTCGGCACCGGGTACTCGTCGCTGGCGCGGCTCAAGGACCTGCCCGCGCAGATCATCAAGGTCGACCGGCGGTTCGTGGCCGGGGTGGGCAGCGACTCGTCGGACTTCGCGGTGGCGCGGGCCGTGGTGGACATGGCGCGGGCGATGGGGCGCAAGTGCGTCGCGGAGGGCGTCGAGACGGCCACCCAGTTCCACGTGCTGCGCGGCGTCGGGGTGGACGCCTACCAGGGGTGGCTGTTCTCCCGGCCGGTGCCGCCGAAGGAGTTCCGGGCGGTGCTCGCGCTGGGGCCGCTGCACATCCCCAAGGCCGGGTGAGCCGGGCTCCCGCTCCGGTGTGACGTGCTGCGCAGAGCCGAGGTCTTTTGTCGGATTTCGGCCACTCGATCGTGGGGCAAGCGCCATAATCCCGCTCCGGGGGCCAGCGTTCGTGCTGGTCAGGGGAGGGGAACTGTGGAACCCGAACGGGTGATAGCGGACCTGGAGGCCAGGGCTCGCGACCTGGCCGCGCGGTCGGCGCAGGCGCAGGAGCAGATCCGGCAGGCGTCGGCGACCGTGCGCGCCAAGGACGGGGCGGTCACGGTGACCGTGGCGCCGAACGGGGCGGTGCAGGCCATCGAGTTCTCGCCGAAGGCGGGCGAGCTGTCGCACGTGCAGCTCGGGCAGGTCGTGATGGGGGTGCTGCGGCAGGCCCAGGCGCAGGCGGCGCGGCAGGTCGCGGCGGTGCTGGAACCGGACTTCGGCGGGACGCAGGCGATGGAGTTCCTGACCGGGTTCATCCCGGTGGAGGAGGTCGAGGAGCCTGCGGCTCGGGCTCGCGAGGAGGGCAGCGTGCTGCGGGACGAGTCCTGGGGCGCCGGCCCGGCGCGGCCGGGCTACTCGCCCCCGCCCGCACCTCCGGCCCCGCCCGCGCGGCGCCCGGTGGACCGGGGCGAGCCGGACGAGGACGACGGCTTCGGGCCGGTGCTCCGGTGAGCGGCGGCGGGTACGAGGTCGTCACCGGGCAGCTGGAGGCGTTCGCCGAGGCGCAGGACGGGCGCGGCGGCGAGGTGGCCGCCGCGGCGGGCAAGGCCGGTGGGGTGAACCTGGGCGGGGAGACGTTCGGGGTGCTGCTGTCGTTCTTCGCGAACGGCGCGGAGAGCGCGGCGGCGGAGGTCGTCGAGGGGATCGAGCGGTTGGCGGCGGCGTACGGGGAGGCGGCGGGGGACACCAGGGCCACCGCGGCGGAGTACGCGGCCGTGGAGGACGGGAACGCGGCGGGGGACACCAGGGCCACCGCGGCGGAGTACGCGGCCGTGGAGGACGGGAACGCGGCGGGGTTCGGGGGTGAGGGCTGATGGTGGAGTGGACCGGGTTCGGCGACGGGGTGATGAGTCCGGACAATGTGGCTGGGGCGGGACCGGTCGAGTCCCTGTTCCAGACGATCGAGTCCTTCTCGCGCCTGGACGAGGGTGACGTCGCCGAGATCGTCATGAACGGCGGTGCGCTGGGTCTCGATGTGCTCGGGGCCGCGCTCGACCCGCTGGGCGCGCTCGGCACGGCGGGCATCGGCTGGTTGATCGAGCACGTTTCCTTCCTGCGCGAGCCGCTGGACTACCTGGCGGGTGACGGCGACCGGATCAAGGCCGCCGTGCAGACGTGGAACGAGACCGCCACGGCGCTGGGGAAGATCGCCGAAGCGCAGCACGACGCCATCGAGACCCAGGTGTCGGGTTGGCAGCAGCAGGCCGCTGAGGGGTTCCGCGCCAGCCAGCGGCAGCTGGTGAAGGAAACGGTGGTGCTCAGCGAATCGTGCACACGGGTCGCCGGGGACATCGCCACGGCGGGCACGATCACGGCGACGATCAGGGGAACGATCCGGGACCTGATCGCCATGTTCGTGTGGGAGGTGGTCCGGAACGCGGCCATCGCGCTGGCCTCCTCCGTGGTCAGCTTCGGCAGCTCCATCGCCGCGTTCACCGCGTGGACGGTCGGGCGCGGTGCGGTTGTGCTGGGCAAGATCACGCAGAAGTTGAGCAAGCTGGTGAGCGTCGTCACTCGCATCCTGGGGCGGATCAAGCAGCTCACCGGTGCGCTGGGGCGTGCGCTGAAGGGGTTGGCGCGGTTCGGGAAGAGGGCGGGTGGGGGTGCGCCGACGCCGAGCGCCCCGCGCTTCCCCGGTCTGGACGGCCTGGGCAAGGGCTTGGACGACGTCGGCAAGCGCTTGGTCGACCGGGGGACCACCGCGCCGTCGTTGAGCGACGCGGCGGCCAAGGCGCGGCAGGGGGCTGGGGAGTTCGCGGACCGGTACAAGGACGCGGGCAACGTCGCGCAGAGGTTCGCCGACCAGCACCACGTGCCTGCGGCCGACAAGTTCGCTTCCGCTGCGGACGCGTACACCCCGTTCAAGCCGATCACCCGTGCGGACGGGACCGTGTCGCCGCACTCGGTGCCGAGCTTCAACGACGGGGCTTTCCAGATCAAGTTTGCTGCGGACAACTTCCGGGAGATCGCCAAGCAGGACGAACTGGTGGAAAAAGGGGCCACCGACGACGTCAAGCAGTTCAAGCGCCGGACGGGATACCTGGACGAATGAGCTGGGAGCGGGTCAGGAAGCCGGTTCTGCTCGCGGGGTACCTGCTCACCTCGGTGGGCGTGCCGCTCACGGTGTTCAGCGAAAGCCCGCTGATCTTGTGCGGTTTCGCGGCTCTCCTCCTGGCGCCTGTCCTCTGCTGGTTCCTGTCCGGGCGGTCGGGCATCGCGCTGGCCGCGCTCGGGGAGTGGAAGAGCGGGTGCGTGGTGCTGGACGAGCGGTACGAGAGCTGGGGGTACTTCGCCTACCGCGTGCGGTGCGGTGATCAGGTGTTCGAGTACGACACCCAGAGCGGGCGAGGAGCGGTCGAGGTCGGGGATTCGATCCCGCTGGTGGTGGAGCCCCGTGGGTTGCTGCCGGTCGTGCGGTCCGTGTGGAACTCGGACATCGGTTTCGCCGCGCCTTACGCGCCGGGTGGGTACGCGCTGCTAGTGGTCGGGCTCGGGGTGGTGGCTGCCCGGCTGCCACAGCCCGAGAAACCGTCCGGGGCGCAGCGGGTGTCGGGTGGTTCGGTGAAAGGCGACTTCCTCTGATGGTTGTTCCGGATAGCGGTTCCAGGGTGAAGAAGATCAACAGTCCGGTGCTCGTAGCTTTCGCGCTGCTGGGTGCGCTGATCGGACCGATCGGGATCTTCTCCGCTTCCGACTGGCAACTCCTCGGCTGGCTCAGCCTGTTCGGGAGCTTCTTCCTCTTCTTCTGCATCGCGAAGCGGCCGATCGCGTTCCTCGTGGGGCTCCTGCTCTTCATGCTCTACGTGTCGATGCTGATTTTCTTCGTGACCCCGTGGTGGTACTCGCTCCACGGTGAGCGGGTGGACGGGTGCGTGCTGGTGGACAGCGAGTACCGGAGCGGGGGGAGGCGCAGTCCGAGTTACTACGACTACCGCTTCCAGTGCGGTGACCGGGTGTTGGAGAGCACCAGCAAGAGCGTGAAGTCCGTCGAGGTCGGCGACACGGTGTCGTTGCTGGTGGACAGCACCGGGTTGCTCCCCGCGGTGGCGCCTGTGCCGAACGAGGAGAACGCTCCCTACGGGCCTTACGCGCTGGGTGCGTACTACCTGCTCTCGATGGGGAGCGTGCTGGTGGCGGCGCGCTTGCCCGAGCCCGTTGACCGGCCGAAGCCCAAGCCCAAGCGGCGTCCCGCTGGTCCGTTGAACGGTGACTTCCTCTGATGGTCGTCCCGTCCCGCCGCACGAGGTGGAAGAAGGTCCTCGCCGAGAAGAGGGTCAGGGCGGTGCTCCTCGTGCTCGGGCTCGTGTCCGTCCTGGTGGGGGTGATCCTGGTCGGCTCCGAGTCGACCGAGCGCCGAGCTCTGGGCGTCCTGGGGTTCGCCGTGTACTCCCTCGTGCTGTGCCTGCGCCACGGGCAGTGGACGGCGGCGTTCACGGCGATCGCGCTCACCGGGATGGGCGTGTTCGCGTCCGAGCAGTACGTGCAGCCGTGGTGGTACTCGGTACTGGGCGAGCGGCTGGACGGGTGCGTGGTGGTCGATCCGGACGCCGGGCTCCGGGACCGCTCCGTCTACCACGTCCGGTGCGGTGAGCGTGAGTTCGAGTCCGACAACGACGGAAGCTGGAACTACGTCGCGGTCTACAAGCCCTTCTCCCTCCGGGTCGACCGCACCGGGCTGCTGCCCCCTCGGGCGGTCGTTCCGTGGGAGCGGGACGTCTCCGGCGGGCCGTTCGCCCTGGGCGGGTTCCTGGTGTTCGCGCTGGCGTTCCTGCCTGCGGCGCGCTTCGCGCCGAAACCGCGGAGCCGGGCCCCTCGGCAGCAGGAGCCGGGCGGGCCCCTGACCGACAAGTTCCTCTGACCCGCCACCGCCCCCACCGTCCCCAGGGGAGGGTCAACCGGTGGACGTGGTCGTCAAGAGGGTGTTGCTGGTGGTCGGCGTGCTGCTCGTGCCCGCGGGCGCGGCCGGGTTCCTGGTCAAGAGCACCCTGTGGCGCGGGCAGCGCGCCGGGTCGGGGAGCGGGAGCGGAATCCGGCGGACTTCTCCTCGGTGCGGTGCGGGGATCTGGTGACCGAGCACGTGGAGAACGGGCTCCGGGCCCCTCGGGTAAGGAAGTGGGGGAAGTTGCCCGAGGAGGTCCGGGCGCTCGCGGTGCGGGAGGTCGGGGCCGTGGCGCGGGCTCGGGAGCGGGTGGCGCGGGAGTTCGACTGAACCCGGCGCCACCCGGCGGACAGGATCAGGTCGCGGACGCGGCGATCAGCGGCAGCAGCGCCGCGATCCGGTGCCTGGGCAGGTCGATCAACCGCTCCTCCAGGTCCGCCGCCTCACCCACCGCCTCGGTGATCCGCTCCCGCGCCGCCCGCTTCGTCAACCCGCCCCTGGTCGCCGTCACCAGCGCCTCCCGCCACACGTTCCCCAGCTTGCCGTGCGCCCGCGACAGCACCTCCCGCACCGCCAGCCCGCCCTCGTCCAACCCGCCCGCCAGCACCTGGTCCGCCACCACGACGCACGTCTTCCCGTCCGGCGTGGAACGCAGGTAGCGCAGCGAGAACCTCGTCCCCACCAGCTCCGCGAGCGCCTTCTGCCCCTTCTCCGACGCGACGTCCGGGTGGTTGTTCGGCACCAGCGCCGCCATCCGCCCCGGCGAGCACGCCAGCAGCGTCCGCAGCAGCCACGGGCCCGGATCGGCGCTCAGGTCCACGGCCAGCGACGCCGCCCCCTTGCCCACCGGCTCCGCCCAGCCCGGCTGCCTCGGCTTCGGCGGCGGGCTCGACTCCGGGCGCGGGGCCAGGTCCACCAGCGCCTCCAGCGCCTTGCCGCTCGGGCCCTCGGACTCCAGTGACTGCGGGCCGTGCGTGTAGATCCCCGGCTTGGTCACCGACACCGACCGCCTCGACGTCGGCCTGCACACGTACAGGTCCGCCGCGCTGCCGATCGCCTGCGCCCCGTCGAACCGGTGGAACGCGGGCAGCACCGCCTCGAACAGCAGCCCCAGCCGCAGCAGCTCCTGCTGCACCTTCAACCCGAGCGCCGGGGTGCGGTCGCTGGAGCCGTGCGCCAGCAGCAGCCTCCCGTCCCGCCCCAGGCACTCCACGCCGCGCGCCGCGAACAGGCCCATGCCCTCCGGCGTGTAGGGCGGGTCGCTGAACACCAGGTCCGCGCTCTCCAGCACCGACGGCGGCAACCCGAAGCGGAAGTCCGCGTGCAGCGTCGTGACGTCCCAGCCGCGCTCGGCCGCGATCCGGTCCACGTGCGCCAGCAGCCGGTCGTCCACGTCCACCACGACCACCCGCACGCTCGGGTCCACCGCGCACACCGCCAGCGACGTCAGGTCGTGGTCGCCCAGGCACAGCAGGGTCCGGCCGGACAGGTCGTAGGTCGTGGTCAGCCACAGCGCCCGCTTCAGCGCCGTCTCCGGCGTGGCCTGCACGTGGTCCAGCGCGGCCACCGGCGGCGGCACGGACGCGACGTCCGCGCGGACCACCGCCAGCAGGTCCGGGTTCTCCGCCACCAGCGCGTCCGCCGCGTCCGGGAGCTCCTCGGCCGCGTACCGGGCGTACGCGGCGGCCCGCGCGGGGACGATCCGGTGCCGGTCGCCCCTGCTCTCCAGGTCGTCCTGCGCCGCGGTCAGCAGCTCCTGCACGGTGCGGCGCGGCACGGCGGGCAGCCGGACCAGCTCCGCGAGGCTGTGCCAGTCCCGGCACAGCAGGGTCAGCACCCGGCGCAGCGGGCGCGCGTGCGCCCCCCGGCTCGCCAGGAGGTCGCGGACGCGGTCGCTCGGCTCATCTGCTGCCACAAGCAGAGCAGCCTAAACGGTGCCGGGGACCCGGCTCGCCACCGTCGGCGTCCCACCCCCGCGAGGGACTTCCCGTTATCCGGGATGTCCTGCCGCTGTCACCCCGACGGGCTAGGGTCGTCCGACAGCCGCAACCCAGGGGGAGGGAACCCGGTGTGATCGAGTTCAGGGGAGCGACCAAGCGGTTCGACGACGGGACGACCGCGGTCGACGGCCTGGACCTGGTGGCCGAGCCCGGCGCGGTGACCGTGTTCGTCGGCCCGTCCGGCTGCGGCAAGACCACCTCGCTGCGCATGGTCAACCGCATGGTGGAGGCCACGTCCGGCACCGTCCTGGTGGGCGGCCGGGACGTGCGCGAGGTCGACCCGCCGGAGCTGCGGCGCGGCATCGGCTACGTCATCCAGCAGGCGGGCCTGTTCCCGCACCGCACGGTCCTCGACAACGTCGCGACCGTGCCGCTGCTGTCCGGCTGGGGCAAGCGCAAGGCGCGCACCCGCGCGGCCGAGCTGCTGGAGCTCGTCGGGCTGCCGCAGGAGCTGGGCGGGCGCTACCCGGCGCAGCTGTCCGGCGGCCAGCAGCAGCGCGTCGGCGTGGCCCGCGCGCTCGCCGCCGACCCGCCCGTGCTGCTGATGGACGAGCCGTTCAGCGCCGTCGACCCGGTGGTGCGCGAGGGCCTCCAGGACGAGCTGCTGCGGCTGCAGGGCGAGCTGGGCAAGACGATCGTGTTCGTCACGCACGACATCGACGAGGCGGTGCGGCTCGGCGACAAGGTCGCGGTGTTCCGCGAGGGCGGCGTGCTCGCCCAGTACGCGCCGCCCGCCGAGCTGCTGTCCCGGCCCGCCGACGACTTCGTCGCCGGGTTCGTCGGCCGCGACCGGGGCTACCGGGGGCTGTCCTTCGCGGACTCCGGCGGCCTCGCGCTCGGGCAGGTCGGCACGGTCGGACCGGACGACGCGCCCGGCGGCGGCGACGCCTGGCGGCTGGTGCTCGACGCCGACCGCAGGCCGCAGGGCTGGTACCCGCCGGGTGACGGTGGCGCAGCCGTGCCGGGCGGGAGCCTGCACGAGCTGGGCGCCCCGCTGCGCGGCGCGCTCGACGCCGCCCTGTCCTCACCGGCCGGGCTGGGCGTGACCGTGGACTCCGACGGCCGCTACGCCGGGGTCGTCACCGCCCGCGAGGTCCTGGACGCCATCGAGGCGCGGCGGGAGCGACCGGGGGCCGCCCGTGGATGACGTCCTGAGCTACCTCTCCGACGCGGGCACCCGGTCGGCCGTGCTGGACATGCTCGGCGAGCACGTCTACCTGTCGCTGTTCCCGCTGCTGGTCGCCGTGGTCCTGGCCATCGCGCTCGGCCTGCTGTGCCACCGGTTCCGCGCCGCGCGCGCCACCGTGATCGCCCTGTCGAACGTGCTCTACACGATCCCGTCGCTGGCCCTGTTCGCGATCATCCCGGCCCTCATCGGCACGAAGGTCCTGGACAGCGTCAACGTCGTGGCCGCCCTCACCCTGTACACGACGGCGCTGCTGGTGCGCCCGGTCGCCGACGCGCTCGACGCGGTGCCCGGCCACGTCACCGCCGCCGCCACCGCCATGGGCTTCCGGCCGGTGCGCCGGTTCTTCGCGGTGGAGCTGCCGCTGGCGGTGCCGGTGCTCGCGGCGGGCGTGCGGGTCGGGTCGGTCAGCAACATCAGCCTGGTCAGCGTCGGCGCGCTGATCGGCACCGGCGGGCTCGGCGTGCTGTTCACCGACGGGTTCCGGCAGCGCTACCTCGCGCCGATCATCGTCGGGGTCGTGCTCACCCTCGTGCTGGCGCTGGTCGTGGACCTGCTGCTGGTCGCGCTGCGCAAGGTCCTGACGCCGTGGGCGGAGGTCGCGAAGTGATCTTCGCTGACGCGCTGGAGTGGTTGCTCTCGCCGGGGAACTGGTCCGGGTCCACCTCGATCCCGACGCGGGTCGGCGTGCACCTGCTGTACTGCCTGGCCGCCGTGCTCGGCGCGAGCGCGATCGCGGTGCCGCTGGGCCTGTGGATCGGGCACACCGGGCGCGGCGGGACGCTGCTGGTCGCGGGCGGCAACGCGCTGCGGGCGCTGCCCACGCTCGGCCTGGTCACCCTGCTGTACCTGCTGCTCGGCGGCGGGCAGGTCGGGGTCGTGGTCGCGCTCGTCGTGCTGGCGATCCCGCCGCTGCTCGCGGGCGCGTACGCCGGGGTGCAGGACGTGGACCGGGGCGTCGTGGACGCCGCGCGCGGCATGGGGATGACCGGCTCGCAGGTGCTGTGGCGGGTGGAGCTGCCGAACGCGCTGCCGCTGCTGCTCGGCGGGGTGCGCAACGCCACCCTGCAGGTCGTGGCGACCGCGTCGGTGGCCGCGTACGTGGGGATCGAGACGCTCGGCCGCCCGCTGCTGGACGGTTTGCGGGTGCTGGACTACGGGCAGTTCGTCGGCGGCGCGGTGCTCATCGCCCTGCTGGCGGTCGCGCTCGACCTGCTGCTGGCGGGGGTGGGCGGGCTCGTCGTGCCCAAGGGCCTCACCCTCGGCACGCGGCGTCGCAAGGGGAAGCTGTCGGCGACCGCCGCCGCGCAGCGCGAAGTGAGGGGAAGCAAGGCATGAAGCGCACGTTGACGGCGGTGGCGGCGGTGCTCGCGCTGGCGACCGCCGGTTGCGGCTCGGCGGAGGACCTCAGCGGGAGCGGCGACCAGGCCGCCTCCGGCGAGATCGTGGTCGGCTCGGCCGACTTCACCGAGAACAAGATCCTGGCCGAGATCTACGCGGGCGCGCTCAAGACCACCGGCGCGAAGGTGTCGGTGCGCTCCGGCATCGGCGCGCGCGAGCTGGTCGTGCAGGCGCTGCAGGACAAGTCGCTCGCGGTGGTGCCCGAGTACACCGGCAACCTGCTGGTGCACTTCGACAAGGCCAGCACCGCCTCCGAGGCCGAGGAGGTCTACTCGGCGCTCAAGTCCGAGCTCCCCGAGGGCCTGGAGGTGCTGGAGAAGTCGGCGGCCGAGGACAAGGACGTCCTGGTGGTCACCAAGGAGACCGCCGACTCGGGCGTGAAGTCCATCGCCGACCTCGGCGAGGGCAAGTACGTGCTCGGCGCCGCGGGCGAGTGGGCCCAGCGCTGGGAGGCCAAGGTCAAGGAGCTGTACGGGGTCACCTTCAAGGAGATCAAGACCACCGACGCGGGCGGCCCGGTCACCGTGGACACGCTCAAGGACGGCGGGTCGCAGGTCGCGAACCTGTACACCACGCAGGCCGACATCGCGGTGAACGGGTTCGTGCAGCTGGAGGACCCGAAGAGCATGTACCCGGCGCAGAACATCCTGCCGCTGCTGCGGACCGGCGCCGTGGACGACAAGGGCAAGGCCGTGCTGGACAAGGTCTCCGCCGGGTTGACGACGGAGAACGTGGCCGAGCTGGTCAAGAAGGTCGACGTGGACAAGGAGACCGTGGCCAACGTGGCGGCGGAGTTCCTGAAGACCCTGTCCCTGTAACGGGATTCGCGCCCCGCGAGGGGATTCGCAGGTCCGAAGAGCGGCGCTCCCACTGCGGGGGCGCCGCTCTTCTGCGCCCTGCGCCCTGCGCCCTCACGCCCGGCTCCCGCCGATCCGCTCGGTGAGCGAGTCCGCCGCCTGCATCGCCTCGGCCGCCAGCTCCGGCCAGGACTGGCCGCACGGCTCCTCGCACAGGTGCCGGAACGTCACCGTGATCGCCGCGATCGGCCGCTCCCCGTGGTCGTACACCGGGGCCGCCACCGACGCGAAGCCCGCCGTCACGAACCCGTCCTCCACCGCCCACCCGCGCCGCCGCTCCTCGGCGAGCAGCCTGCGCAGCGCGGGCAGGTTGCGCGGCCCCCGGCCGGTGCGGTCCACGAACGCCCGCGCGCTCGGGAACAGCGCCCGCACCTGCGCGTCCGGCAGCCGGGCCAGCATCGCCCTGCCCGACGCGGTCAGGTGCGCGGGCAGCCGCACCCCGACGTCCGACACGATCGTCTGCGGCTGCCTCGGCTGCTCCCGCACCAGGTACAGGGCCTCCGCGCCGTGCAGCACGCCCAGGTGCGCGGGCAGCGACACCTGGTCCACCAGCCTGCGCAGCAGCGGGCGCGCCAGGCGTTCGAGGGGGTCGTGCCGCAGGTACGCCGACCCCAGCTCGAACGCGGCCACGCCGAGCCCGTAGCGGCGCTCCTCCGGGAAGTGCGTGGCGAACCCGGCGTCGGCCAGCTCCGCCAGCAGGTGGTAGGTCGTGGACCTCGGCAGGTCCAGCTCGCGCGCCACCGCCGCCGCCGACAGCGGGCCCGGCCTGCTCGCCAGCAGGCGCAGCACCGCCAGTCCCCGGCGCAACGCCGGGACGTCGCTGCTCCCACCCATGGGCCCATTCTCGGCAAAACGGGGTCGCCGCGCACCGGAGGTCCGTGACAACGAGCTTCGAGGCGTCCACCACCGAGCCGCACCCGCCTTCGGCCGTCCGCACCGCCGCAGAGCCGGACGGCGGGTGTCTGGCATCCCAGACACCTCCGCCCGATCTCCGCTCGTGCCGGGGGCCGCCGCGGGTTGTGATGTGCCCATGCAGCACGTCGAACTCGGGCCGAAGGCCCTCACCCGCGACGAGGTCGCCGCCGTCGCCCGCGGCTCTGCCGCCGTGCGGCTCACCGGTGAGGCGCGCGAGGCCGTCGCCGCCGCGCGCGCCCACATCGAGCGGCTGGCCTCGGCCGAGCGGCCCACCTACGGGGTGTCCACCGGGTTCGGCGCGCTCGCCGTCCGGCACATCCCGCCGGACCGGCGGGCCGCGCTCCAGCAGGCCCTGGTGCGCTCGCACGCGGCGGGCGCGGGCCCCGAGGTGGAGCGCGAGGTGGTCAGGGCGCTCGTGCTGCTGCGCCTGCGCACGCTCGCCTCCGGGCACACCGGCGTGCGGCCGGAGACCGTGGAGACCATGGCGGCGATGCTCAACGCGGGCATCACCCCGGTGGTGCACGAGTTCGGCTCGCTCGGCTGCTCCGGCGACCTCGCCCCGCTCTCCGCCGCCGCGCTCGCCCTCACCGGCGAGGGCATGGTGCGCGACGCCGGGAACGACCTCGTCCCGGCCGCCGACGCGCTCGCCGCCGCGGGCATCGCGCCGCTGCGCCTGGCCGAGAAGGAGGGCCTGGCGCTGATCAACGGCACCGACGGGATGCTCGGGATGCTGGTGCTGGCCATCCACGACCTGCGCCACCTGCTCGACGTCGCCGACCTCACGGCCGCGATGAGCGTGGAGGCCCTCCTGGGCACCGACCGGGTGTTCGCCGCCGACCTGCACGCCCTGCGCCCGCACCCCGGCCAGGGCCGCAGCGCCCAGCGGATGGCCGAGATCCTGTCCGGCTCCGAGATCGTCGCCAGCCACCGGGGCCCGGACTGCAACCGGGTCCAGGACGCCTACTCGCTGCGCTGCTCCCCGCAGGTGCACGGCGCGGCCCGCGACACCGTCGCGCACGCCGAGACCGTCGCCGACCGCGAGCTGGCCTCCGCCGTGGACAACCCGGTCGTGCTCGCCGACGGCCGCGTCGAGTCCAACGGCAACTTCCACGGCGCGCCGATCGCCTACGTGCTGGACTTCCTGGCCATCCCGGTCGCCGACGTCGCCTCCATCGCCGAGCGCCGCACCGACCGGATGCTCGACGTGAACCGCTCGCACGGCCTGCCGCCGTTCCTGGCCGACGACCCCGGCGTCGACTCCGGGCACATGATCGCCCAGTACACGCAGGCCGCGATCGTGTCCGAGCTCAAGCGGCTGGCCGTGCCCGCCTCGGTGGACTCGATCCCCAGCTCCGCCATGCAGGAGGACCACGTGTCCATGGGCTGGTCGGCCGCGCGCAAGCTGCGCAAGGCCGTCGACGGCCTGCGGACCGTGCTCGCCATCGAGTACCTGACCGCCGCGCGGGCACTGGACCTGCGCGCCCCGCTCAAGCCCGCCCCCGCCACGGCCGCCGCCGTCGCGAGGCTGCGCGAGGTCGTGCCCGGCCCCGGCCCGGACCGGCACCTCGCGCCCGAGATCGCCGCAGCCGAAGCCATCATCAGGAACGGAGCGCCCCAGTCGTGGTGACCGCAGCCAGAGGGACCGACCTGACCGCGCGCAGCTGGCCCACCGAGGCCGCGCTGCGCATGTTCCACAACAACCTCGACCCGGACGTGGCCGAGCGCCCCGAGGACCTGGTGGTCTACGGCGGCACCGGCAAGGCCGCCCGCGACTGGCCGAGCTTCCACGCCATCAGCCGCGAGCTGGAGCAGCTGGCCGACGACGAGACGCTGCTGGTGCAGTCCGGCCGCCCGGTGGGCGTGCTGCGCACCCACGAGTGGGCGCCGCGCGTGCTCATCGCCAACTCCAACCTGGTGCCGGACTGGGCGGACTGGCCCGAGTTCCGCCGCCTGGAGGCGGCCGGGCTGACCATGTACGGGCAGATGACCGCCGGGTCGTGGATCTACATCGGCACCCAGGGCATCCTGCAGGGCACCTACGAGACGTTCGCCGCCGTCGCCGCCAAGCGGTTCGGCGGCACCCTGCGCGGCACGCTCACCGTCACCGCCGGGCTCGGCGGCATGGGCGGCGCGCAGCCGCTGGCGGTCACCATGAACGAGGGCGTCGCGCTGTGCGTGGAGGTCGACCCGGCGCGGGCGCGCAGGCGCGTGGAGACCCGCTACCTGGACGAGGTCGCCGACGACCTGGACGACGCCGTCGCCCGCGCGCTCGCCGCGAAGGCCGAGGGGCGCGCCCTGTCCGTGGGGGTGGTTGGCAACGCCGCCGAGGTGCTTCCGGAGCTGCTGCGCCGGGGCGTGGCGGTGGACGTGGTCACCGACCAGACCTCCGCGCACGACCCGCTGATGTACCTGCCGGTCGGGGTCGGCGTCGACGAGTGGCACGAGTACGCCGCCGCGAAGCCGGAGGAGTTCACCGAGCGGGCGCGCGCGTCGATGGCCGCGCACGTGGAGGCCATGCTCGGGTTCCAGGCGGCGGGCGCCGAGGTGTTCGACTACGGCAACTCGATCCGGGGCGAGGCCAAGCTCGGCGGCTGCGAGCGGGCGTTCGACTTCCCCGGCTTCGTGCCCGCCTACATCCGGCCGCTGTTCTGCGAGGGCAAGGGCCCGTTCCGCTGGGCCGCGCTGTCCGGCGACCCGGCCGACATCGCCAAGACCGACGCCGCGATCCTGGAGCTGTTCCCGGAGAACGAGCAGCTCGCCCGGTGGATCAAGCTCGCCGGTGAGCGGGTGGAGTTCCAGGGGCTGCCCGCCCGGATCTGCTGGCTCGGCTACGGCGAGCGGCACCGCGCGGGGCTGAGGTTCAACGAGATGGTGGCGTCCGGCGAGCTGTCCGCGCCGATCGTCATCGGCCGCGACCACCTCGACTGCGGGTCGGTGGCCTCGCCGTACCGGGAGACCGAGGCGATGGCCGACGGCTCCGACGCGATCGCCGACTGGCCGCTGCTGAACGCGCTGGTCAACACCGCCTCCGGGGCCACCTGGGTGTCGATCCACCACGGCGGCGGGGTCGGCATCGGGCGGTCGATCCACGCCGGGCAGGTCACCGTCGCGGACGGCACCGAGCTGGCCGCCGCGAAGATCGAGCGGGTGCTCACCAACGACCCCGGCATGGGCGTGCTGCGGCACGCGGACGCCGGGTACGACCGGGCGCGCGAGGTCGCGGACGAGCGCGGGGTGCGGGTGCCGATGGCCGGGGGTGGCGAGTGACCTCGCTGGCCGACCTGGCCGACGTCGGCCGGGACGCGCGGCGCGGCGGGTACTCGCGGCACGGGTTCGACCGGGTCGAGCTGGAGCTGCGCGAGTGGTTCACCGCCGAGGCGACCGCGCGCGGGCTGGACGTGCGCGCGGACCGCAACGGGAACCTGTGGGCGTGGTGGGGGCGGCCTGGTCCCGGCGCGGTGGTCACCGGCAGCCACCTGGACTCGGTGCCCGGCGGCGGGGCGTTCGACGGGCCGCTCGGCGTGGTGTCCGCGCTCCAGGCCGTGGACCTGCTGCGGGCGCGCGGGTTCCGGCCGGCGCGACCGCTGGCGGTGGCGGTGTTCGTGGAGGAGGAGGGCGGGCGGTTCGGCGTCGCCTGCCTGGGGACCCGGCTGATGACCGGCGCGATCACGCCCGAGCGGGCCGCCGCGCTCGTCGACGCGGACGGGGTCAGCTTCGGCGAGGCCGCCCGCGCCGCCGGGTTCGAGCCCTCGGCGATGGGGCGGGACGACGAGGCGCTCGCGTCCATCGGGGCGTTCGTGGAGCTGCACGTCGAGCAGGGGCGCGGGCTGACCGTGCCGGTCGGGGTGGCCAGCTCGATCCTGGCGCACGGGCGGTGGCGGTTCACCTTCACCGGCGAGGGCAACCACGCCGGGGCGACCCTGGTCGAAGACCGGCGCGACCCGGTGCTGCCCGCGTCGGCGACCGTGCTGGCCGCCCGCGCCGCGGCGCGCGGGGGAGCGCGGGCGACGGTGGGGCGGATCGTGCCGAACCCCGGTGGCGCCAACGTGATCGCGTCCTCGGTGGACCTCTGGCTGGACGCGCGGGCCTCGGACGACGCGACCACGCGGGCCGTCGTGGCGGAGGTCGTGGCGGCGGCCGAGCGGGCGGCGGCGGACGAGGGCTGCGAGGTGCGGGTCACCGAGGAGTCCTACGGGGACACCGTGCACTTCGACGCCGGACTGCGCGACGAGCTGTCCGCGGTGCTCGGCGGGGTCCCCGCGCTGCCGACCGGCGCCGGGCACGACGCGGGCGTCCTGGCCGGGCACGTGCCCACGGCGATGCTGTTCGTGCGCAACCCGACCGGGGTGAGCCACGCGCCGGAGGAGTTCGCGGAGGACGCGGACTGCGCGGCCGGGGTGGTGGCGCTGGCGGCGGCGCTGGAGCACCTCGCCGGGTGAGGTCGTGGGCGCCTCGGTCCGCCGGAGGGGCGCGGACCGGGGTTCCCCGGCTGTGGATCTTGGCTGGTCGCCTCGTCGCGGCCATGCTGGGGGTGGGTGGGCTCCGCGGGGGCGCGCGCCAGGCGAGAGCCGAACCGGGTGAGCGGCGGGAGGCCGATGTGCGGTGGTTGGTGAGGTCGCGGTGAAGAGCTTCTGGTGCGAGCGGGCCGTCCTGCCCGGCGGGGTCGCGGCGCGGGTGCTGCTGCGGGTGTCCGACGGGGTCATCCGCGAGGTCCGCGAGGTCGACACCATCCCGCTGGGGTCCCAGCGGTTGCACGGGGTGGTGCTGCCGGGGTTCGCCAACGCCCACTCGCACGCCTTCCACCGGGGGCTGCGCGGGCGCACGCACGACGGCGGCGGCACGTTCTGGACCTGGCGCGAGCGGATGTACCAGCTGGCGGCCGAGCTGACGCCGCGCTCGTACCAGCGGCTCGCCACGGCCGTGTACGCCGAGATGGTGGTCGCCGGGTACACCGCCGTCGCCGAGTTCCACTACCTGCACGCGGGCGGCAACGAGATGGCCGAGGCGCTGCGGGCGGCGGCGCGGGCGGCGGGCATCCGGTTGACCCTGCTCGACACCGCCTACCTGGCCGGGGGCATCGGGAAGCCGGTCGCCGGGGCGCAGGAGCGGTTCAGCGACGGCAGCGCGGCGGCGTGGGCGCGGCGCTCCGGCGAGCTGCTGCCCGACGACAACACGGTCGTCGGGACGGCGATCCACTCGGTGCGGGCGGTGCCGCGCGAGGAGCTGGCCGCCGTCGCGGGCGCGTTCCCGGACCGGCCGCTGCACGTGCACCTGTCGGAGCAGCCCGACGAGAACCGGGAGTGCCTCGAGGCGTACGGCCTCACCCCGACCGCGCTGCTCGCCGAGGCGGGCGCGCTGGGCGAGCGCACCACCGCCGTGCACGCCACCCACCTGACCGCCGAGGACATCGCGCTGCTCGGCGGCAGCGGCGCCGGGGTGTGCCTGTGCCCGACCACCGAGGCCGACCTGGCCGACGGCATCGGGCCCGCGCGGGAGCTGGCCGACGCCGGGGTGCGGCTGTCGCTGGGCAGCGACCAGAACGCGGTGGTGGACCCGCTGCTGGAGGCGCGCGGCCTGGAGCACGGCGAGCGGCTGCGGTCGGGGCGGCGTGGGCGGTTCTCGCCCGCCGAGCTGGTGGCCGCGCTGACCGGGCACCACGCGCTGGGCAGGCCGGAGGCGGGGCGGATCGAGGTGGGCGCGCCCGCGGACCTGGTGGCGCTGCGGGCGGACTCGCCGCGCACGGCCGG
The DNA here is from genome assembly GCF_002354875.1 of Actinosynnema pretiosum. Classification (GTDB taxonomy): domain Bacteria; phylum Actinomycetota; class Actinomycetes; order Mycobacteriales; family Pseudonocardiaceae; genus Actinosynnema; species Actinosynnema auranticum. The sequence goes on along the minus strand of NZ_CP023445.1, from coordinate 7,215,761 downwards.
GGCGGAGCCGGGGCAGCTGGTGCTGGCGGCGACGGCGGCGGACGTGGCGGCGGTCGTGGTCGGCGGGCGGGTCGTGGCGCGCGACGGCGCGCACGAGGAGCTGGGCGACGTGGGCGGGTTGTACCGGGAGGTGCTGCGGCGGTGAGCGGGACGGCGGTGAGCACGCTGGTCACCGGGGTCGGCGAGCTGACCACGAACGACCCCGGGCTGGGGCGGCTGCGGGACGCGGCGCTGGTGCTCGACGGGGACCGGGTGGCGTGGGTCGGTCCGGCGGCCGGGGCGCCGGACGCGGACGAGCGGGTGGACGTCGGCGGCCGGGCGGTGCTGCCGGGGTGGGTGGACAGCCACACGCACCTGGTGTTCGCAGGCGACCGGACCGAGGAGTTCGAGTCCCGCATGGCCGGGCGGCCCTACGCGGCCGGGGGCATCGCGACCACGGTCGCCGCCACGCGGGCCGCGTCTGACGCCGAGCTGGAGGAGGGGCTGCGGCGGCACGTGGCCGAGGCGGTCGCCCAGGGCACGACGTGCCTGGAGACCAAGACCGGGTACGGGCTGACCGTGGCGGAGGAGCTGCGGGCCGCCCGGCTGGCGGCGCGGTGGGTGGACGAGGTGACGTTCCTCGGCGCGCACCTGGTGCCGCCGGGGGCCGACGCGGGCGAGTACCTGGAGCTGGTGGCCGGGGAGATGCTGGACGCGGTCGCGCCGCACGTGCGGTGGGCGGACGTGTTCTGCGAGGAGGGCGCGTTCGACGAGGCCGGGTCCCGGCGCGTCCTGGAGGCCGCCCGGTCGCGCGGGCTCGGCCTGCGGGTGCACGGCAACCAGCTCGGGCGGGGGCCGGGGGTGCGGCTGGCGGTGGAGCTGGGCGCGGCGAGCGTGGACCACTGCACGCACCTGTCCGACGCGGACGTGGCGGCGCTGGCGGGCTCGGACACCGTCGCGACCCTGCTGCCCGCGTGCGACCTGTCCACCCGCCAACCCCTGCCGCCCGCGCGGGCGCTGCTGGACGCGGGCGCGGAGGTGGCGCTGGCGAGCAACTGCAACCCCGGCTCGTCGTACACCACGTCGATGGCGTTCGCGGTGACGACGGCGGTGCTCCAGATGCGGCTGACCGTGGAGGAGGCCGTGCGCGCCGCGACGGCGGGCGGCGCGCGGGCGCTGCGGCGGACGGACGTGGGACACCTGGGGGTGGGCGCGCGGGCGGACGTGCACGTGCTGAACGCCCCGTCGACCACCCACCTGGCGTACCGACCGGGGGTGCCGCTCACGTGGGCGGTGTGGCGGCGGGGGGTTCGGGAGCGGTGAAGAGCTGGTGCGAGCTATTCGGAATTTTCTCTTTGGGGTGAATATTCCCTATTAATCTTGCATCCTTATTTGCTCTCGGTGCCCCCTCCTGGCCTGCTTGAACTAATCCTGTGAGTCGTAGCGGTGAATTCCGCTCAACTGCGGTGTTGCCCCCTTAAATTGTTCTATAGCTTGGTGATGGATCACCGCGTGCGACCAATCGGGGGAACGATGGCACTGGAATGGAATCCGGATCTCACCGCGGCCTTCAGCCGCAGGGTCGTCAAGACGCTCGCCGAGCTGGGCGGTGACACCGCCCCGTGCGACAACGCGCTGAGCTGCCCCGACGTGTGGGAGCTCGACAACGGCGACCTCGCCGTCATCGGCCGCGACTGCACCGAGGCCTACGAGGGCAGGCTGCCGGAGGGGGTCGGCGTCGGCGACGGGGAGCGGCTGGTCGTCGTGCCGGGGGCCGTCGCGCGCACGTTCAAAGCGGTGCTGTCGTGAGCGCCTGCACCGGGGTCCCGCTCACGCTCGACGAGTACGTCGACGGCTTCGAGCGCCACCACGGCGTGGAGGGCGTCGGCGAGCTGTGGAAGATCGAGCGCACCCAGGTCTTCCAGGAGGAGGGCAACGCCAGTTGCGCCGCCTTCCTCGCCGGTGACCGCGCCCGCTCGCTCGCCCTGATCGCCGAGCGCCTGCCCCAGCTGGAGCAGCAGCACCGGGCCGCCACCGCCCACGGCATGGTCGTGGGCCGGGTCAGGGTGGTCGAGGAGCCGCTCGACCCGTACGTCCTGTGGGAGCTGACCTCGCAGGTCCAGCGCGCCGCCCTCGGCGAGCAGATCAAGGTGGTCGACGCCGCCGACCTCGCGGGGCTGGAGGCGGGCGGACCGCTGCCCGACCTGGTCGGCTTCGACGACGCGGTCGTCTACTTCATCCACTACACCCCGGACGGCGTCCCCACCGGGGCCACCGCCGCCACCGACCACCAGGTCGCCCACTGGCGGCAGGTCTACCGGTCGCTGCACGACGCCGCCGAGCCGGTCGCCGACTACCACGCCCGCCGCGTCGCGCCGGAACTCCCCGAGGCGCCGTGACCGGCGAAGCGGGCGACTTCGCGCGCAACGAGTTCGGCGGCTCCGCCGACGACGTCGTGCAGGCGGGCGCGGTCAACGGGGGCGTGCACTTCCACGGCGCGCGCCCCCGCGCCGCCTGGCCGCCGCCCCGCCAGCTCCCCGCTGACGTGCGCGGCTACGTGAACCGCAACGAGGAGCTCCAGCGCCTCAACGGCTTCCTGAACGACCACCTCGGTTCGGACGTGTCCGGCGTCGGCCTGTGCGTGGTCACCGGCACCGCCGGGGTCGGCAAGACCTCGCTCGCCGTGCACTGGGCGCACCGGGTGTCCGCCGCCTTCCCGGACGGCCAGCTCTACGTCAACCTGCGCGGCTACGACCCCGGCCCGCCAGTCACGCCCGCGCACGCGCTCGACCACTTCCTGCGGTCCCTGCGCGACCCCGGCGAGCCGGTGCCCGCCGACCTGGAGGGCAGGGCCGCCGCCTACCGCTCGATGCTCGCGGGCCGCCGCGTGCTCGTGCTGCTCGACAACGCCTCCGACGTCGCGCAGGTCCGCCCGCTGCTGCCGGGCACGGCGGGCTGCCTGGTCGTGATCACCAGTCGCAGCAGGCTCTCCGGCCTGGTGGCCCGCGACGGCGCGCACCGCCTCGTGCTGGACGTGCTCACCGAGTCGCAGGCCGTGGAGCTGCTGCACGGCGTCACCGACAACTACCGCCCGCCCGACGACCCGGCGCAGCTCGTGGAGCTGGCCGGGCTGTGCGCGCGGCTGCCGCTGGCGCTGCGCATCGCGGGGGAGCGCGCCGGGCGCCGCCCCCACTTGCCGCTGCGCCGGCTCATCGAGGAGCTGCGCGACGAGTCCTCGCTGTGGGACGCCCTCACCTCCGACGCCGACGAGGACGGCGTGCGCACCGTGTTCGCCTGGTCCTACCGGGCGCTCACCCCGGACGCGGGCAGGCTGTTCCGCCGCCTCGGCCTGCACACGGGCGCCGAGTTCGGCGCGGGCGCCGCGGCGGCGCTGGTGGGCGCCGACGTCCGCGCCACCCGCAGGCTGCTGGACGACCTCGTCGGCGCGCACCTGGTCGAGCAGATCGGGCCCGACCGGTTCCAGTTCCACGACCTGCTCCGGGCCTACGCCACCGACCAGGCCCGCGTGGACGAGACCCCGGAGAGCGCCAGGGCCGCGCGGCGCGACCTGCTGCTGTGGTACCTGCGCGCCGCCGCGGCGGCCTGCGCCCTGATCTCCCCGCACACCTCCCGCGCCGCGCTGCCGCAGACCCCGGAGGGGCTGGGCGCCGAGCCGCCCGAGTTCGCCGACCAGGTCGAGGCGCTGCGCTGGCTGGAGGTCGAGCACGCCAACCTGGTCGTCGCCGTCCGGCACGCGGACCAGAGCGGGATGCCCGACCTGGCCTGGCTGCTGCACGTCGTGCTCCGCCCGTTCCACGCCAGGAGCAACCGGTTCGACGACTGGATCGAGACCGGCGACATCGCCCTGCGGGCCGTGCGCGGCCTCGGCGACCGGGCCGGTGAGGCCGAGGTGCTGGAGAGCCTGGGCAAGGCCCACGTGCAGCGCGGGTGGGCCGTCGAGGGGGCCGTGCGGCACCGCGAGTCGCTCGCCATCCGGCGCGAGCTGGGCGACCGGCGGGGCCAGATGGTGTCCGCGAACGCACTCGGGCTGGCCCTGCTGCGCGACCACCGGCTGTCCGAGGCGCTGGCCGCGTTCGAGCACGCCCGCGCCACCGCGATCGAGCTGGACGACGCGCACTGGACCGGCCTGACCACGACCAACGCCGCCGAGGTCCGCTGCGACCTCGGCGACTTCGAGGCAGGTCGGGACCTGCTCACCGAGGCCGCCGAGGTGTTCCGCGCGCTCGACGACCGGATCTGGGAGGCGGAGAGCCTGCACGGGCGCAGCCGCGCGCACCGGGAGCTGGGCGACCTGGAGGCCGCGCAGCGGGACATCCGCGCGGCGCTGGCCGTGGCGCGGGACCACGACCACCCGGTCGCCGAGGCGTTCTGGCTCATCGAGTCCGGGCGGGTGGAGGTGGCGGCCGGGCGGCCGGAGCGGGCGCTGGTGGAGTACCAGCGGTCGGCGGCCATGCACCGGAAGGTCGGGGACCGGGAGCGGGAGGCGGTCGCGCTCGACGCCACGGGGGAGGCGTACGCGCGGCTCGGGCGGGTCGAGGACGCCGAGCGGTTCCACCGGGGCGCGGTGGTGGTGCTGCGGGAGCTGGGGAACCGGTGGCAGCTCGCGGTGGCGCTCGTGAACCTGGCCGCCGTCGTGGACGACCCGGCCGAGACGCTGGCGGAGGCCGGGGCGCTCGCTGCGGGGTTCCCCGACCCGGAGGCCCGCGCGCTGCGGGAGCGGGCGGCGCGGCTGGCCCGGTGAGACGGGCGGTGCGACTGGTCCGGTGCGGCAGGTCCGGTGGGCGGCCCCGAGCCCGGCCTCGCTGTGGCGAACGACGCGGTGCGGCGGCCCCCGGAGCGGGTACCGGAACCCGCGGGGGCCGGGGGAGCGCTAGCCCGTTCGTGCGACGCGCGCGGACCGGAGCGTCCCCGGACGTGGGTGATCCGTGTGGGAAAGTGAAGTCCCACCGGTTGACGGGAGGACCGCGGTGAAGGACTTCGAGCCGTCCGAGTGGGCGCTCGCTCAGTTCGGCGACCAGGCGAAGGCCGTGATCACCAGCGTGGTGGTCGGGCTGCACCGGGCGCAGCAGGCGGCCTGGCGGGTGCAGGCGGCGGCCACCGCCGAGGGCATCCGCAACAAGCGCGCGTACGGCAGCATGTGGGACTCCCGGTACAACCTGGTCGTCCAGCAGTTCGACCTCGCCCACCTGCCCGGCTACCGGCCGTTCCACCCGCGTGGCGCCCCCTACAAGCTCGCGCTCGTCAACGACCGGGTGCTCATCCCGTTCCGGCACTCGACGTCGCTGGCCAAGTCGATCCACCGGGCCAAGATCCGCGCCGACGTGCCGCTGCGGGTGTCCAGGGGGCTGGGCGTCGAGGCGTCGCCGACGCTGTTCGACCTGCCCGAGCCGGAGGCCGAGCCGTCGCTGCAGGACGCCGCGATCGCCGCGCACCAGGCGAACCTGACCGTGGTCTACGTCGGGTTCGTCGCCAACGCGGACGCCGACCGGGTGCTGGAGGCCTGGTGGGGCGAGGCGATCGCGCTGGAGGACAACGGGCGGATCATGTGGTCGCCGGAGAAGCTCCCGGTGGACGCGGTCGAGCCCGCCGACTACGCGCAGGACGACGACCCCGGCGCGCTCCCCGGCACGGGCGGCGCCGCGGCCGACGAGGGCAAGCCGCCGGTGCTGCGGCTGGTCAGGGGCGCCGGTCCGGCGGGTGCCTGAGCTGGTCCCGACCCGCCTCACCCAGGCCCGCCACCTCGCGGGCCTGACCAGGCGCGGGCTCGCCGACCTGGTCGGGGTCACGCCCACGGCGGTGGGCCAGTACGAGCAGGGCGCCCACCGCCCGCGCCCCGCGCTGCTCGCCGCGCTGGCCGCCGCGCTCGACGTGCCGACCCCGTTCCTGACCGCCGACCGCCCGCACCCCCGCCTGGACCCGGCGTCCGCGCACTTCCGCAGCCTCCGCGCCACCCGCTCCTACCAGCGCGCGAAGGCCGTGGCGCACGCCGAGCAGACCTGGGAGCTGGCGTCCGCGCTGGAGCGCCGCGCCCCGCTGCCCGCCGTCGACCTGCCCCGCCTGCCGGGGGACCCGGTCGCCGCGGCCAGGGCGCTGCGCGCGGCGTGGCGGCTGGGCGCGGGCCCGGTCCGGGACCTGGTGCGGCGCATGGAGGAGCGCGGCGTGCTGGTGCAGTGCCCGCCCCGCGACCCGGACCTGGAGACCGTGGACGCGTTCTCCACCGCCGCGCCGCACCGCCCGGTCGTGGTGCTCACCCCGAACCGCGCCGACGACGTCCACCGCCACCGCTTCAGCGCCGCCCACGAGCTGGGCCACCTGGTGCTGCACGGCGACCGCGCCCCCGGCGGCGCGGCGGGCGAGCGGGCGGCCGACGTGTTCGCCGCCGAGTTCCTCGCGCCCGCCGACGCCATCCGCCCCGAGCTGCCGCGCCGGGCCGACCTGCGGCGGCTGGCCGAGCTGCGGCGCGCGTGGGGCGTGTCGGCGACGTGCCTGCTGCGCCGCTGCCACGAGCTGGGCCTGCTGTCCGACTCGGCGGCGGGCCGGGCCCACCTGCGGCTGCGCGCGTCCCCGGAGTTCGAGCCGAGCCCGCTGGCCGGGCACCCCGGCGAGCAACCGGCCGCGCTGCGCGGGGCGTTCGAGGCGGCCCACGGCCCCGCGCGGGACGCCGCCGTCACCGCCCTGGCGGCCGAGCTGTCCTGGCGACCGGCGCGCGTGCGGGAGCTGCTGGCCCTGCCCTGAGGCCCGGCCCGACCCCACGCGCCGACCAAGATCCACCGGGTGCGATGTTGTGCCGCATGGACTACACCCACCTGGGGCGCTCCGGCCTCTCCGTGTCCCGGATCTGCCTGGGCACCATGAACTTCGGCCCGGTCGCGTCCGAGACCGACAGCCACGCCATCATGGACCGCGCCCTGGAGCACGGGATCAACCTCTTCGACACGGCCGACGTCTACGGCTGGAAGACCGGCGAGGGCGTCACCGAGCAGATCATCGGCCGGTGGTTCGCGCAGGGCGGCGGCAGGCGGGACAAGACCGTCATCGCCACCAAGGCGCACAACAGCATGGGCGACTGGCCGAACGAGACCCACCTGTCCGCGCTGCACATCCGCAAGGCGTGCGACGCGTCGCTGCGGCGGTTGAACACGGACTACATCGACCTGTACCAGATGCACCACGTCGACCGGTCCACGCCGTGGGAGGAGATCTGGGAGGCGTTCAGCGTCCTGCGGCAGCAGGGCAAGGTCGTGTACTTCGGGTCGTCCAACTTCGCCGGGTGGCACATCGCGCAGGCCCAGGAGGCGGCGCGCTCGCGCGGGTTCCTCGGCCTGGTCAGCGAGCAGTCGGTGTACAACCTGGCGAACCGGTTCGCGGAGCTGGAGGTGCTGCCCGCGGCGCGGCACTACGGCCTGGGCGTGATCCCGTGGTCGCCGCTGGCGGGCGGGGTGCTCGGCGGGGTGCTGCGCAAGCGCCGCGAGGGCACGGCCAACCGGGGCGTCGACGACTACGCGAAGGGCGACCTGGCGAAGCTGGAGCGGTCCCTGGAGGCGTACGAGGCGCTGTGCGAGGAGCTGGGCGAGCACCCGGCGCACGTGGGCCTGGCGTGGCTGCTGCACCAGGAGGGCGTGACGGCGCCCCTGGTCGGGCCGCGCACGGTCGAGCAGCTGGACGGGTCGCTGCGGGCGGTGGAGATCCAGCTGGACGCCGAGGTCCTGGCGAAGCTGGACGAGCTGTTCCCCGCGCCTGGCCCGAACGGCAGCAAGCCGGCGCCGGAGGCGTACGCCTGGTGAGGGAGCGGGTACCCGGTGGCCGCAACCGACGTCGACGAGGGGAACGCGGAATGCGCCGCACCACCCGCACCACCGCCATGGTCAGCCTGCTCGCGGCCTGCGCCGCCGTCACGGCCTGCGGGTCGTCCACGCCCGGCAGCGCCTCACCCGGCAGCGGGTCGGGCGACGGTTCGGCGGTGGTCTCCACCGAGCCCGCGCCGTCGAGCCAGGCGCCGACCGGGCAGGCGGGGGACGGGCAGGCCGCCGCGGCGGAGTGCGCCAGCCTCACCCCGTCCACCGGGAAGCCGCAGGGCGACGCGCAGAAGAAGCTCCCGGTGGTCATCACCAACACCGGCGACACCGCCTGCACCCTGTCGGGCTTCCCCGGCGCGCAGCTCGTCGGCGCGGACGGCCACACCTGGGACCTCACCCGCTCCAGCGACACCACGCCCGAGGTCACCCTCCAGCCCGGCGAGGCGGCCACCAGCTACCTGTCGTTCCTGCCCGCCTCCGCCGACCCGTGGGACGTCAAGACCCTCCGGGTGACCCCGCCGAACACGACGGCCACCGTCGACCTGCCGTGGGCCTTCGGCCCCGTCGCGCTCCAGGACGGCGCCACCCGGCCCGGCAGCTACATCGGGCCCGTCAACGGCTGACCGGCCCGCACCGGGCCCGTGAACGACGGGAGGGGCGCCCGCCACGAAGGCGGGCGCCCCTCCCGTCGAACAGTCACAGCACCGCAGGAACTAGTCCTCCGGGTCGTCCTCGTCGTCGCGCGCCAGGTACGTGGCCAGCCGCTCGACCGCCGTCTCGAACTCCGGGTTCGCGTCCACGAACCCGCGCAGCTTGTCCGCCAGCCAGGCGAGGGAGACCTCTTCCTCGCCCCGCCTGGACTCCAGCTCCTCGATGCCCCGGTCGGTGAAGTACACGGCGGCCTACTCGAAGGCCTTCGTGATGATCTCGCGCTGCTCGACCTCGTGCACCTTCGACGACCCGGCCGACGGGGCGGCCATGCGGCGGCGGGACACGCGGGTCAGGCGGTAGCGCTCCGGCAGCAGCTCCGGCAGGTGCAGGCCGTAGAACGTCCACGCGCCCTGGTTCGCGGGCTCCTCCTGCACCCAGCGCACGTCGGTCGCGTTCGGGTAGGCCTCCAGCGCCTCGTTCAGCTTCCGCTTCGGCACCGGGTACAGCTGCTCGACGCGCACGATCGCGGTGTCCTTCGCGCCCCGCTTCTCGCGCTCGGCCACCAGCTCGTAGTAGATCTTGCCGCTGCACAGCAGGACCTTCGTGACGGCCGAGCTGTCCTCGATCGCCGCGTCGTCGATGACCGACTTGAAGCGCTCCTCGACGAAGTCCTCCACCGGGCTGACGGCGGCCTTCAGGCGCAGCATCGACTTGGGGGTGAACACCACCAGCGGCCGGTTCACGCCGTCGAGGGCGTGCCTGCGCAGCAGGTGGAAGTAGTTCGCCGGCGTCGACGGCACCGCGATGGTCATCGAGCCCTCCGCGCACAGCTGGAGGAACCGCTCGATGCGCCCCGACGTGTGGTCGGGGCCCTGGCCCTCGTGGCCGTGCGGCAGCAGCAGCACGACGTCCGAGACCTGGCCCCACTTCGCCTCACCGGACGAGATGAACTCGTCGATGATCGGCTGCGCGCCGTTGACGAAGTCGCCGAACTGCGCCTCCCACAGCACCAGCGCGTCCGGGTTCGCCACCGAGTAGCCGTACTCGAAGCCGAGCGCGGCGAACTCCGACAGCACCGAGTCGTACACCATGAACTTGCCCTGGTCGTCGGCCAGGTTCTGGATCGGGGTGTACTCCTGACCGGTCTTGCGGTCGATCAGGGTGGCGTGCCGCTGGGTGAACGTGCCGCGCCGCGAGTCCTGCCCGGCGAGGCGGACCGTGCGGCCCTCGTGCACCAGCGAGCCGAACGCCAGCAGCTCCGCGTACGCCCAGTCGATGCCGCCCTCGCGGGCCATCTTGGCGCGCCGCTCCAGCACCGGCTTGACGCGCGGGTGCGGGGTGAAGCCCTCGGGCAGCTCCACGTGGGCGTCCGCGATGCGCTCCAGCACCTCGCGCGGCACCCCGGTCGGCAGCTTCGCCGGGACCTGCTGCTCCTCCTCCACGGAGGGGGACGCCTTGATCGGGTGCTTCTCCAGCTCGCGCACCTCGTTGAAGACGTGCTCCAGCTGCGAGGAGAAGTCCTGGAGGGCTTTCTCGGCCTCCTCCACGGAGATGTCGCCGCGACCGATCAGCGCCTCGGTGTAGGTCTTGCGCACCGAGCGCTTGGTGTCGATCACGTCGTACATCGCGGGCTGCGTCATCGACGGGTCGTCGCCCTCGTTGTGCCCGCGACGGCGGTAGCACACCATGTCGATGACGACGTCCTTGTTGAACGCCTGGCGGTAGTCGACCGCCAGCTTCGCCACCCAGTAGCAGGCCTCGGGGTCGTCGCCGTTCACGTGGAACACCGGCGCGCCGATCATCTTCGCGACGTCCGTCGAGTACTTCGACGAGCGCGAGTTCTCCGGCGCGGTGGTGAAGCCGACCTGGTTGTTGACGATCACGTGGACCGTGCCGCCGGTGCGGTAGCCGCGCACGAGCGCCAGGTTCAGCGTCTCGGCGACCACGCCCTGACCGGCGAACGCGGCGTCGCCGTGCATGGCGACGGGCAGCACCGGGAAGCTCTCGCCGCCCATGTCGAGGATGTCCTGCTTGGCGCGGACGATGCCCTCCAGCACCGGGTCCACGGCCTCCAGGTGCGACGGGTTCGCGGTCAGCGACACCTTCGTCTCACCGTCGCCGAACATCCGGAAGTACTTGCCCTCGGCGCCCAGGTGGTACTTGACGTCGCCGGAGCCGTGCGCCTGGCCGGGGTCGAGGTTGCCCTCGAACTCGCGGAAGATCTGCGAGATCGGCTTGCCCACGATGTTGGCCAGGACGTTCAGGCGACCGCGGTGCGGCATCCCGATGACGACCTCGTCCAGCTCGTGCTCGGCGGCCTTGTCCAGCACCGCGTCGAGCAGCGGGATGACGGTCTCGCCGCCCTCCAGCGAGAAGCGCTTCTGGCCGACGTACTTGGTCTGCAGGAAGGTCTCGAACGCCTCGGCGGCGTTGAGCTTCGACAGGATGTACTTCTGCACGGTGGCCGGGGGCTTCTCGTGCGGGACCTCGACGCGCTCCTGGATCCAGAGGCGCTCCTCCGGGTCGAGGATGTGCATGTACTCCACGCCGACGGTGCGGCAGTAGGAGTTGCGCAGCACGCCCAGGATGTCGCGCAGGCGCATCCGCTCCTTGCCCGCGAACCCGCCGACCGGGAACTCCCGGTCCAGGTCCCACAGGGTCAGGCCGTGCGACAGGACGTCGAGGTCCTGGTGCTTGCGCTGGCGGTAGTTCAGCGGGTCCGTGTCGGCCATCAGGTGGCCGCGGGTGCGGTACGCGTCGATCAGCTCGATGACGCGGGCGGTCTTGTCGACCGCGCCCTCGGGGATGTCGGCGACCCAGCGGATCGGCTCGTACGGCAGGCGCAGCGACGTGAAGACGTCGTCGTAGAAGCCGTCCTCGCCCAGCAGGAGCTGGTGGACGCGCTTGAGGAACTCGCCCGACTCCGCGCCCTGGATGATGCGGTGGTCGTACGTGGAGGTCAGCGTGATGATCTTGCTGACGCCCATGTCGGTCAGGGCCTGCTCGCTGGTGCCCTGGAAGTGCGCGGGGTACTCCATCGCGCCGACGCCGACGATCGTGCCCTGGCCCGCGGTCAGGCGCGGAACCGAGTGGTTCGTGCCGATGGTGCCGGGGTTGGTCAGCGAGATCGTGGTGCCGGAGAAGTCCTCGGCGGTCAGGGAGCCGCCGCGGGCCTTGCGGATCAGGTCCTCGTAGGCCTGCCAGAACTGCGTGAACGTCATGTTCTCGCAGCCCTTGACCGAGGCGACGACCAGCGTCCGGCTGCCGTCCTTGCCGGGCAGGTCGATCGCCAGGCCGAAGTTCACGTGCTCGGGCGTGACCACGTGCGGCTTGTTGTTGATCTCGGCGTAGTGCCGGTTCATGTTCGGGAACGCCTGGAGCGCCCGGACCACCGCGTAGCCGATCAGGTGCGTGAAGGAGACCTTCCCGCCCCGCGTGCGCTTGAGGTGGTTGTTGATCACGATCCGGTTGTCGGCCAGCAGCTTCGCCGGGACGGCGCGCACGCTGGTCGCCGTCGGAACCGTCAGCGACAGCTCCATGTTCTTGGCGATCGCCGCCGCGGCTCCGCGCAGCTGCTTCTGCTCGGGCCCCTTCGCCTGCTGCACCGGCGCGGCCTTGGCGGCCTGCGCGGGAGCGGGCTTGGCAGCCGGGGCGGCAGCGGGCTTGGCGGGCGCCGCGGCCTTCGGCTGGGGGGCGCTCGACGGAGCGGGTGCGGCGGGCGTCGTGGCGGCGGGCGCGGTGCTCGCGGCCTGCTTGGCCGCCGCGGGCGCGCCCGTCGACGCGGCCTTCCCGGTGTCAGCCTGGGTGGCCGCCGTGGGGGCGGCGGTCGTGGTGGACCCGTTGCGCTGCGTCGACTTGTAGTCGGCGAAGAAGTCGTGCCACGCGGGGTCTACCGACGACGGATCGGCGAGGAACTGCTCGTACATCTCCTCGACCAACCACTCGTTGGGGCCGAACTGTGAAGCAGGACTGCTGGACACGGCTGGCGCTCGCCTCTATCCATCTCGCTCTTGGTGTTGACTCACTCATGGGTCAGGCTAGTCCCCCGTCTGGTGCAGTTCCCACACAGGAGGGGACGTGCAAGGAGTGCTCGGTCACAGGATCGATCAGGATCGTCTCCGCGTTGCGGCACTTGAGCAACCCTTGACGTGACACGTCGTGCTTTTTCCGGGGCTCGGGATCCCCGTGGTGCTCTGAGCTGCGACGTTGCGCTGAGCGCAGCGTGCGGTCGGGGTCGGGTCGGGGCAGGTCGGGGGCGGTCGCCCGACTCCCAGTAGAGCGCAGGCGGCGCGTCGCGTGGGGCGGGAAACCGACCAACCTCAACCGGCCGGGTGGACTAGTTGATCCGTGTGGGTGCCCGTTTTGGGGCGGGGTGAAGCGTTCGGGAGCCGATGGGTTCGGGTGGGTGGTCGGGTTGCTGCTTTCAGGGGGATGGGACTTGGTCCTGGTGACGGAACGTGTTGGGACACTTGGCGAAGTGCCCCGCTGATCGGCCGCTCCCGGCACGGCGCGGCGGCGCCGCGCGAGGGAGGGGGCGGGCGTCCGGGGCTGCGGGGGCAGGGGGTCGGGAGGTCCCGGTGATCGTGCGGTCGGTGGCGCTCGGCTGCTGCGGGGGAGGGGTGGGGGCTGCTCGAAGCGCACGTCACAGCGCTGCGCCCGGCCGAAGCGCACGTCACAGCGACACGCCCGGATGCGCGGGGGCGCGAGGCGGGCGTGTGCGCGGCGTGAGGTGGAATCGGGGGGAGGGGGTTTGTTGACTGTCTACAAAACGCGCGTTCGGGGAAGCCGGCCGTGCGCACGCCGAGAGCGACCCGGCACGCGCCGTCGCGGGGGTGGGTGACGTGGCGTCACGAGCGGGCGGGAGGGGGCGTTCGTGGACGGCGGGTGGGAGCGGGTGCGGGAACAGCGTTTCGCGACGGCGGGGCGGGGTGGCTGGGCGCTGGGCTCAGGGCGCAGGAAGCAGGGCGCAGGACGTGGGTGGCGGGGCAGATGGCTGGCGGGCAGATGGCTGACGGGGCGGGTGGCTGGCAGGGGTGGGATGTCCCTCGGCCGCTCATGCCGAGCAAGCGTTTGCGTCCGTGTCGTGCCCGTGCTTACCGCTGATACCGCTGTGCCTGCGCGTCTGTGCCAAACCAGGGTTGCATTAGCCCCGAGCCCCGAGCCCCGAGCCCCGAGCCCCGAGCCCCGAGCCCGGCGTCCGGCGTCGCCCGGCGTCCGGCGTTCGGCGCCCCGCGTCTCGCCCCCGTTGTTCGGTTGTCGGTCAGCCTCGAGGGGCGTCACCCGCCTTGGCGGTCGTGGCCACGCCGTTCGTGCCCGTCGTGGCCGCGCCCTCCGCGATCGCGCCCCCGTCTGCGGCACTCCCGTCCGCCGCCCCTGCGCCTGCCGCCCCTGCGCCTGCCGCCTCCGCGCCGCCCGCCTCCGAGCCTTCCCCGCCTTCCGCTCCCCCGTGCTCCGGCGCCCCGTGCGCCCACAGGCGCGCGTACTGCCCGCCCAGCGCCAGCAGCTCCTCGTGCGTCCCCTCCTCGGCCACCCGGCCGCCCGACAGGACCACGATGCGGTCCGCCCGCGCGGCCGTCGCCAGGCGGTGGGCGACCACGAACGTGGTCCGGCTGCCCGACAGGTGGTCGCTCGCCGCCAGCACCGCCGACTCGGTCGCCGGGTCCAGCGCGGCCGTCGCCTCGTCCAGCAGCAGCACGTCCGGGCGCACCAGCTCCGCCCGCGCCAGCGCCACCAGCTGCCGCTGCCCGGCCGACAGCCCCTGCCCGCGCTCGCCCACCTGCTGCCTGAACCCGTTCGGCAGGGCCGCGACCACCGGCAGCGCGCCCACCGCCCGCACCGCCTCCTCGACCTCGGCGGGCGTCGCGCCCGGCCTGCCGTACGCGACGTTCTCCGCCACGTCCCCGCCGAACAGGTGCGCCTCCTGCGGCACCACGCCCAGCCGCCGCCGGAACGCGCCCAGGTCGTACTCGCGCACGTCCCTGCCGTCCACCAGCACCCGGCCGCCGGTCACGTCGTAGAACCGCGCCACCAGCTTCACCAGCGTCGACTTGCCCGCCCCGGTCTCCCCGACCAGCGCCACCGTCTCGCCCGCCCGCACCCGCAGCGACACCCCGTCCAGCGCGGGCTCCTCCGCCCCCGCGTACCGGAACACCACGTCCCGCAGCTCCACCTCGCCGCGCAACCGCTCCACCGGAGCCGGGTCGGCGGCGGGCGGCACGGTCGTCGGGGTGCGCAGCAGGTCGCCGATCCGGGTCAGGCCCACCCGCGCCTGCTGGTAGCCGTCGAACACCCCGGACAGCTGGAACAGCGGCGAGAAGAACAGCCCCAGGTACAGCACGAACGCCAGCAGCACGCCCGGCGACAGGCTCCCGTCCGCCACCCGGTACGCGCCCACCACCAGCACCGCCGCCTGCGCCACCCCGGACAGCAGCGCCAGGAACGGGAAGTACGTCGCGATGTACCGCTGCGCCCTGATCCTGGCCCGCCGGTACGCGTCGCTGCGCGCGGCGAACGCCTCCGCCGACCGCTCCTCCCGCGTGTACGCCTGCGCGACCCGCAGCCCCGACACGTTCTCCTGCAGGTCCGCGTTCACCGCGCTGACCCGCTCCCGCGCCTCCGCGTACGCCCGCGACGACACCCGTTGGAACAGCACCGTCGCCACCGCCAGCACCGGCAGCACGGACAGCGCCACCAGCGCCAGCCCCGGATCGGTCACCACCAGCGCCACCGCGATGCCCGCCACGGTCAGCACGCTGATCACGAACGTGGTCAGCCCGGTCTGCAGGAAGCTCGACAGCGCGTCCACGTCCGTGGTCATCCGGGTCATGATCCGCCCGGCCATCTCGCGCTCGTAGTAGTCCAGCCCGAGCCGCTGCAGGTGCGCGTAGCTGCGCACCCGGAGCAGGTACAGCAGCCGCTCGCCGACCCGCGCGGTCAGCACCGTGCCGATCCGGGTGGAGCACCAGCCGACCGCGACCAGCAGCAGCCCGACCAGCGACACCACCCACAGCGCACCCTGCTCGCCGCCGCCGACGCCCCGGTCGACGCCGATCCGCACCAGGTTCGGCAGCGCGATCGCGAGCGAGGTGTCCACCAGCAGCAGCGCGCCCACGGCGACCATCGACCAGCGCACCGGGCGCAGCAGCCTGAGCAGCCGGAACCCCGGATCGGGCGCGCTCGGGTCCTCGCCGGGCAGCCGGGGCTCCTCGGTGGCGGGCGGCAGCGACCGCACCCGCTCCACCAGCTCCGGGGTCGGCGGCGCGCCACCGGCCAGCGCCGAGGTCCCCGGCCCGCGCCTGCCGCCGGACGGCGCGGCGACGGACCGGTTCTCCGCGCGCAGCACCAGCTCGTCGTCGACGACCTCGGGCCACAGCGCGGGCGTCACGCCCGTAGGGGCGGACGACGAGGCGGATCCCGCGCCGGACGACGGTGACGCCCCCGCGCCGGACGACGAGGTGGACCCCGCGCCGGACGGCGGGGCGGACCTGGTGCCGGAGGTCGCGGCGTCCGCGCCGGACCGCTCGCCGGTCTGCTCGGTCGAGCCCTCGGCCGACTGGCTCGCGACGTTCTCGCGACGCGGGTCCGCGCGCCGCCCGGCCGGGTCCGCGCCCGGCCAGGGCGCGCTCACCCCGCCGTTCCGCGCCGCCGCGCCCGAGGCCCGGTCGACCGCACCCGCGCCGTTCCCGCCCTCCGGGCCCGCCGCCAGCCCGGACTCCGCCACCCCGGCTCCGGTCATTCCGGCCTCGGCGACCCCGGCCCCGGCGACCCCAGCCCCGGCAACCCCGGCTCCGGCAACCCCGGCTCCGGCAATCCCGGCTCCGGCAACCCCGGCCACTCCTGCCCCGGCCATCCCGACCTCGGCAACCCCGCCCCCGGCCGCCCCAGCCCCGGCAACCCGCTCGATCGCCTCACCCGGCCCGGCCAGCAGCTCCCGGTACAGCTCGCAGCGCCCCCACAGCTCCGCGTGCGCCCCCACGTCCACCACGCGCCCCGCGTCCAGCACCGCGATCCGGTCCGCCAGCGCCAGCGACGACCTCCGGTGCGCCACCAGCAGCGTCGTCCGCGTCGCCGTCACCGACGCCAGCGTCCGGTGGATCGCCGCCTCGGTCGCCGTGTCCACCGCCGACGTCGCGTCGTCCAGCACCAGCACCCTCGGGTCCGACAGCAGCGCCCGCGCCAGCGCCACCCGCTGCCGCTGCCCGCCCGACAGCGTCAGCCCGCGCTCCCCGACCACCGCCCCGTACCCGCCGGGCAGCGCCGAGATGAACCCGTGCGCCTCCGCCGCCCGCGCCGCCGCCTCGACCTCCGCGTCGGTGGCGTCCGGCCGCCCGTACGCGATGTTCGCCCGCACCGTGTCCGAGAACAGGAACGCCTCCTCGAACACCACCCCCACGGTCCGCCGCAGCGACCCCAGCCGCAGCCCGCGCACGTCGACCCCGCCGACCGACACCGAGCCCTCGTGCACGTCGTAGAACCGGGGCAGCAGCAGCGACACCGTCGACTTGCCCGACCCGGCCGTGCCGACCAGCGCCAGCGTCTCGCCCGGCGCGACCTCCAGCGACACCCCGGACAGCACCGGCTCGCTGCGCGCGTACCCGAACACCACCCCGTCCAGCCGCACCCCGACCGGCCCGTCGGGCACGTCCACCGCGTCCGGCGCGTCCACCACGGCGGGCTGCGAGTCGACCAGCTCGTACACCCGCTCCACACCAGCCCGCGCCAGCTGCGCCGTCACCATCAGGCTCGCCAGCAGCCGCGTCGGCCCGATCAGCGCCGCGACGTAGCTCGCGAACGCCAGGAACGTCCCCAGCGACACCTCGCCGCGCAGCGCCAGCCACCCGCCCGCCGCGAGCACCGCCACCTGCCCCGCGTACGGCAGCGCGTTCAGCGTCGCCGACGGCCGCGCCGTCAGCCGCGCCGCCCGCATCCGCTCCGCGAACAGCACCCGCGCCCGCCGCTCCAGCGCCGCGACCTCCCGCGCCTCCTGCCCGAAGCCCTTGACCACGCGCACCCCGGTCACGGTCTCCTCGACCTGCTGCGCCACGTCCGCCGCCCGCTGCTGCGCCGACCAGGTCGCCGGGAACAGCGTCATCCTGGTCCGCGCGGCCACCACCCCCACGGCGGGCACGATCACCAGCGCGATCAGCGTCAGCGGCGGCGAGAGCCAGCACATCGCGACCAGCGAGGCCAGCGCGAACGCGACCGTGCCGAACGCCAGCGGCGTCATCGACAGCAGGCTCTGCACCAGTTGCAGGTCGGTGATCGACCGCGACACCACCTGCCCGGTCCGCAGCACGTCCTGCTTCTGCCCGTCCAGCCGCTGCACCGACGAGAACACCGCCTGCCGCAGGTCGTGCTGCACGTCCACGGCCAGCCGCCCGCCCAGGTACCGCCGGACGAACGCGGTGCCGAACGTCAGCAGCTCCACCCCCACCAGCACCGAGGCCAGCAGCGCGAGCCGGTCGGTCCGCCCAGCCACCGCGTCGTCCACCGCGACCTTCAGCAGCAGCGGCCCGGCCGCCTGCAGGCCCACGCCGACGACGGCGGCGAGCACCGACCACACCACGAGGGAGCGGTGCTGCCAGCACGCCGAGGCGAGTCTGCGGATCCAACCGGGGAAGTTCGTCACGATCTCCACACTAGGTCGGTCCCCCGACAGATCAGCGGGCCGCTTCCGGCCTCCGGGACGACTCAGGGCCGCCTCCCGGAGGGAGACGGCCCTGAGCTGCGGCAACGCCGCGAACATCTACCTGATCAGGTGATGTCGCGCTTCTGCGTCACGGCCCAGCCGCCCGCGAAGAACACCGCGGTCCAGCCGAGGAACACCAGCGTGCTCAGCCACCAGTCCAGCGCGCCCGCCGCGCCCGCGGCGCCCATCAGGACCTCCTTGAGGCCGTCCGGGACCACGCCGACGTTGCCCATGAACACGTCGGCCGCCACACCGCCGGTGATGCCGTTGGCCGCGCCGTTCGGCAGGAACGCGATCACCGACGACAGGTCCTGGAACTGGAGCACCAGCTGCAGGCCGTTCTCGATCACCAGCATGTACAGCACCAGCACCACGGTCGTGCCGACGGTGCTGTTCATCAGCGCGCCGACGCCGACGCCGAACATGGTCATCAGCATCGTGGACAGCACGCCGACCGCGCACAGCGCGAACCAGCCGCCCGCCTCGGGCAGCTGGCCGGAGTCGGCGGTCAGCGCGATGCCGATGCTGACCGTGGTCACGATGACCAGGCCGTAGATCGCGCCCCAGGCCAGGTAGACGACCATCTTCGCGGTCATCGCCGACACCCGGTTCGGCGCGGTGAGGAACGTCGTGGTGATCGTCTTGCGGTTGAACTCGCTCGCCACCGCCAGCCCGCCGAAGATCATCGGGAAGATCGTGGCGATGTTGATGCTGCGGGTGATGCCGAACACCGACAGCTTCCACTGGTCGGCGGACACGCCCAGCAGCCCGCCGAGCAGCACGTCGCCGTCCTCGGACGTGAGCGCCTCGCCGATGCTCTGGAGCAGCGCGCCGGTGCCCAGCGCCCAGCCCAGCGCCAGCAGCACCGTCGGGATCATCAGACCCCACCACAGGCCCGTGGTGGTGGTCTTGCGGAACTCCGCGCTGATCAAGCCGCCCATCACGCACCGCCCCCGAGACCGCTCTGCCCCTGCTGACCCTGCTGGTTGCCGCCGGGCGGCGGCGCGTACGGCGAGTCGGGGGTCGGCGGCGCCTGGTGGTCCGGCGCGGCCGGGAACTGGCCCGACGTCGGCTGCTGGTAGCCCTGCTGCTGGTAGGCCTGCTGCGGGTCGTACCCCGGCTGCCCCTGGTAACCCGGCTGCGGCTGCTGGTAGGCCTGCTGCTGCGGGTCGAAGCCCTGCTGCTGGTAGCCCTGCGGCGGCTGCTGCGGGTAACCCTGCGGGGCCTGCTGCTGGTACGCCTGCTGCGGGTCGTAGCCCGGCTGCCCCTGGTGACCCGGCTGCTGCGGGTAGCCCGGCTGGGCCGGGTAGCCGGGGGGCGGGGTGTGGTAGCCGGTCTGCTGCGGCGCCTGCTGCTGGTAGGCCTGGGCGAAGCCCGGAGGCGGCGGCTGGTAGCCCGGCATCGGCGCGCCCGTGTACTGGCCGCTCGTCAGCTGGAAGAATAGCCGCTCCAGGTCGACCCGCTCCTCCTGGATGCCGTACACCGACACGCCCGCCTTCAGCGCGACGTCCGCGATGTGCTTCGGCTCGGCCCCGCTGACCGCGATCCGGCCGTCCGGGGTCTGCTCGATCGCCGACAGCCCGTCCGCCTGCAGCGCCGCGACCAGCTGCGCCGGGTCGGACGGCTGCACCAGCACCCGGTTCTGCTGGGAGCCGCGCAGCTGGTCCAGCGACCCGTAGTACATGGTCTGGCCCCGGCTGACGATCACCACCTGGTCGACCGTCTGCTCGACCTCGGCCAGCAGGTGGCTGGAGATCAGCACCGTGCGACCGCTGCGCGCGTACGACTGGAGGAACTGGCGCAGCCAGGCGATGCCCTCGGGGTCGAGGCCGTTCGCGGGCTCGTCCAGCACCAGGATCTGCGGGTCGCCGAGCAGCGCGGTGGCCAGTGCCAGCCGCTGCTTCATGCCGAGCGAGAAGCCACCGGCCTTGCGGTCGGCCGCCGCCCCCAGCCCGACGAGCTGGAGCACCTGGTCCGCCCGCTGGTCGGGCACGCCCATCGCCGCCGCGTACACCCGCAGGTGGTTGCGGGCCGTCCGCGACGGGTGGACGCCCTGCGCCTCCAGCACCGCGCCCACCACGCGGCCGGGGTTCCCCAGCTCGGTGAAGGGCCTGCCGTTGATCAGCGCGGTGCCCGCCGTGGGCGTCACCAGGCCGAGCAACATGCGCAAGGTCGTAGTCTTTCCGGCCCCGTTGGGGCCGAGGAAGCCGGTCACCGAACCCGGTTCCACCGTGAAGCTCAAGTTCTGCACCGCCGCGACCGGACCGAACTGCTTGGTCAAGCCCTGCACCACGATGCGGCCACTGCCGTCGTGCACGCCGTCCCTCCCGAATGTGCTGCTCGGGGGCCCATCCTGCCCTAGACGGGTCAGTCGGGGAGGGCGTGTCGCGGTTTCGACACCACGACGGGGATCTCCTGGGTGACCTCCTCGGGCCCCTCCGGGTCGGGCTCGGGCGCGCTCCCCGGTTCGGTGAACGCGGTCTGGCGGGTGAACGGGTTGCGCAGGGGCCTGCGCCGCTCGCGGTGCGGGACGCCGTCCCCGATCAGGTGCTGGTGGGCCATCGTCCAGACCTGGCACGGCCACTTCTTGTGCCGCAGCACGCCGGGGCACGCGCGGCAGCGGCCGTCCGGATCGGGCTGGTGAACGGTGAGCAGCAGCCTCCAGCCGTCGGCGAGGCGGTGGATCTCGGCGCGGGCGAGCGGCACGAGGGAGTCGGCCTCGCCGCTCTCGGCGGCCTCGTCCAGCAGGGCCAGGCGGCGCAGGACGGCGGCGCGCAGCGACTCGTCCACGGCGCTCACGCCCCCTTCGCGGTCGGGGTCGTTCGCCCGAGCGGGTGGACTTCCCCAGGAGGGGGAGAGGTGTCCGGTCCGGCGGGCGCAGTGGTGGAGATCACGGTCGGCGCGGAGCGCGCACCCGGCGCGTCGGCGCGGTGGGGCCGCGGCGTGTCGAGCGCGGGGCCGGTCGCCGCGCGAGGACCCGAGCGGGGGCGCCCGCCGGGGCGCGCGCCGCGCCCCGCGCCGGTCGCGGGGCTGGTCACCGCACCGGTGGTGGCGCCGATCACCGCGCCCGGCGCTGCGCCGGGGCTGGTGCCGGGGGTGGTGCGCGCGGTCCGGCCGCGGGGTCGTGTCACGGGTGCTCCGATCCGGGTCGGCGGTGCTGGGTGCCGGGGACCGGGGCGCGTGCCCACGCGACGCCGCGCGACCCCGTCATGACCATCGGTCGCGGGCGCGCGAGTGCTTACCCGTGAACACCGGATTCACTCGTTTGCTTGAGCATTCCGGCATACCGCGTGCGGATCGACCCGCGTGTCACTTCGGTGGGGTGCTGGGCAGCGGGGGCCGTTGCCGGCTAAGATGGTGGCGCGGCCCGCTCCCAGTGACCCCCAGGCTGGTTGAGCGGGTCGCCTCTTCTTCTCCAGGCGAAGGGGCGCCCACCGGAAGCCGGTGGGCGCCCCTTCGCCGTTCCCAGGGCCTCGGCGGGTCAGACCGGGTACGGCGCGTGCTCCAGGTCGTGCGCGAGCGCCACCGGGCCGTTGGTCAGCGCGCCCCGGTGGGTGTTCAGGCCCAGCGCCAGCGCGTGGTCGGCGCGCAGCGCCTCCCGCCAGCCCCGGTCGGCCAGCGCCGCCGCGTACGGCAGCGTCACGTTGGTCAGCGCGTACGTCGAGGTGCGCGGCACCGCCCCCGGCATGTTCGCGACGCAGTAGAACACCGAGTCGTGCACCGGGTAGGTCGGGTCGGCGTGCGTGGTCGGCCGCGAGTCGGCGAAGCAGCCGCCCTGGTCGATCGCGATGTCCACCAGCACCGAGCCCGGCCGCATCCGCGCCACCAGCGCGTTGTCCACCAGCTTCGGGGCCCGCGCGCCCGGCACCAGCACCGCGCCGATCACCAGGTCCGCCTCCAGCACGGCCTGCTCCACCGCGTACCGGGTCGACGCGACCGTGCGCAGCCGGTTCCCGAAGCGCGCGTCGATCTGCCGCAGCCGGTCCACGCTGGTGTCCAGCACCTCCACGTCCGCGCCCATGCCGACCGCGATCGTCGCCGCGCTGAGCCCGGCCACGCCGCCCCCGATCACCACCACCCGCGCCGGGTGCACGCCGGGCACGCCGCCGGGCAGCACCCCGCGCCCGCCGGACGGCTTCATCAGCGCGAACGCCCCCACCTGCGGCGCGAGCCTGCCCGCCACCTCCGACATCGGCGCCAGCAGCGGCAGCGCGCCGCCGGCCGACTGCACCGTCTCGTAGGCGATCGCGGTCGTGCCCGAGGCCAGCAGCGCCTCGGTCAGCGGCCGGTCCGCCGCCAGGTGCAGGTAGGTGAACAGCACCTGGCCCTCCCGCAGCCTCGGGTACTCCTCGGCCACCGGCTCCTTCACCTTCAGCACCAGCTCGCCCTCGGCCCACACGTCGTCGGCCGAGGCCAGCACCTTGGCGCCCGCCGCCAGGTACTCGTCGTCGGGGATCGCGGAGCCGAGGCCCGCGCCCGCCTCGACGAACACCTCGTGGCCGCGCGCGGACAGCTCGTGGGCGCCAGCCGGGGTGAGGGCGACGCGGTACTCGTGGTTCTTGACCTCGCGGGGGACTGCGATGCGCACGGTGACCTCCTTCGCTGCGGTGATTGCCTAAAGGTCGGGTACCCGCCGCGGGGTGTCATCGTGCTCACAGCACGAACGGGACCCCCGGCGCTTGTGCGCGCCGACCAATCGTTGACACCCCTCGGGGCGGGCACCTAGCGTTCGGGACTCAACTGAACATCGGCCGCGGCGTCCCTGGCGGGGCGCCGGATCACCGGCGGGAGAGTCCTCGGGAACAGCCGGGGCGCCGAAGGAGCAAGTACCCCGCACACTCTCAGGCAACGGGAACCGCCGGGGTGAGGCCGCTCTGGAAAGCGCACCCCGAAGGGGGAGGCGCACCCACGGTGCAAGCCGCTCGCGCGGCGAAGCTCTCAGGTACCAGGACAGAGTGGGGGATCAACCCACCACAGGTCCCGCGACAGGAGCGCCGCCGTGCCCGCATTCCCCGAGAACCTGCTGTACACCGCCGACCACGAGTGGGTCGACTGGACGCCCGGCACCCAGGAGCCGGTGTCGGTCGGCATCACCTCGTACGCCGCCGAGTCGCTGGGCGACATCGTGTTCGTGCAGCTGCCCGAGGTGGGCGAGCGCGTCACGTCCGGGCAGGTGTGCGGCGAGCTGGAGTCGACCAAGTCGGTCAGCGACCTGTACGCGCCGGTGAGCGGCGAGGTCGTGGAGGTCAACACCGGCGCGGTGGAGGACCCCGCGCTGGTCAACGGCGACCCGTACGGCGGCGGGTGGCTGTTCAAGGTCCGGGTCGAGAGCGCCGAGGGGCTGCTCACGGCCGCGAAGTACGCCGAGCTGACCGGGGACTGACCGGTGGCGATCAGCGTCTTCGACCTGTTCTCCGTCGGCATCGGGCCCTCCAGCTCCCACACGGTGGGCCCGATGCGGGCGGCGGCCACGTTCGCGGAGCGGCTGCGCGGGGTGTCCGGTCAGGTGCGCCGGGTGCGGGTGGAGCTGTTCGGCTCGCTCGGCGCCACCGGGCACGGGCACGGCAGCCCCAAGGCCGTGCTGCTCGGGCTGGAGGGCAACAAGCCGGAGGAGGTCGACCCGGTCGCCGCGGAGGCGCGGGTGGCCGAGATCCGGGCGGCGGGCGCGCTGCGGCTCGGCGGCGGCGCGGAGATCGCGTTCCGCGAGCCCGACGACCTGGTGATGCACCGCCGCAAGTCGCTGCCGCTGCACCCGAACGGGATGGTGTTCGAGGCGTTCGACGCGGCCGGGGCGAGCCTGGACCGGGCCGAGTACTACTCGGTCGGGGGCGGGTTCGTGGTCGACGAGCACGCGTCGGGCGCGGACCGCATCAAGCCCGACACGACCCCGCTGGCCCACCCGTTCCGCACCGGCGACGAGCTGCTGGACCTGACCGCGTCCACCGGGCTGCGGATCAGCGAGGTGATGCTGGCGAACGAGCTGGCGTGGCGCAGCGAGGACGAGGTGCGGCGGGGGCTGCTGCACATCTGGCAGGTGATGCAGGACTGCGTCGAGCGCGGCTGCACCGAGCAGGGCGTGCTGCCGGGCGGGTTGAAGGTGCGGCGGCGGGCGGCGGAGATGCGGCGGTCGCTGCGCGACGAGCACTACGCCACGGACCCGCTGCGGGTGATGGACTGGGTGACGCTGTTCGCGCTGGCGGTGAACGAGGAGAACGCGGCCGGGGGGCGCGTGGTGACCGCGCCGACGAACGGGGCGGCCGGGATCGTGCCCGCGGTGCTGCACTACTACGCGCGGTTCGTGCCGGGCGCCTCGGACGACGGCGTGGTGCGGTTCCTGCTGACGGCGGGGGCGGTGGGGGTGCTGTTCAAGGAGAACGCGTCCATCTCCGGGGCCGAGGTGGGGTGCCAGGGGGAGGTCGGGTCGGCCTGCTCGATGGCGGCGGCGGGGCTTGCCGAGGTGCTGGGCGGGACCGCGACGCAGGTGGAGAACGCGGCGGAGATCGCGATGGAGCACAACCTCGGGCTGACGTGCGACCCGATCGGGGGGTTGGTGCAGATCCCGTGCATCGAGCGGAACGCGCTGGCGTCGATCAAGGCGATCACGGCGGCGCGGATGGCGCTGCGGGGGGACGGGTCGCACTTCGTGTCGTTGGACAAGGTCATCAAGACCATGCGGGACACGGGGAAGGACATGAAGGTCAAGTACAAGGAGACGGCTCGGGGTGGGCTCGCGGTGAACGTCATCGAGTGCTGAGCCGCTGCCTCCGAAGCCCTCCCGAAGTGACGTGGGCCCGCGCACCGACCGGTGCGCGGGCCCACGCGTTCGAGTCCTGCGTTCGGAGTTCCGCGCCCGCCTCCGGCCTCAGGCGTTCGGCAGCGCCGCCTCGACCGCGCGCACGACCGCCTCGTCCTCCGGCTCGGTCCTCGGGCGGAAGCGGGCCAGGACCTCGCCGTCGGGGGACAGCAGGAACTTCTCGAAGTTCCACTGCACGTCGCCCGCCGCGCCGTCCGTGTCCGCGCTCTCCACGAGGGCCTCGTACACCGGGTGCCGGTTCTCCCCGTTGACCTCGACCTTCTCGAACATCGGGAACGTCACGCCGTACGTCGCCGAGCAGAACGTGGCGATCTCCTCCGCCGTGCCCGGCTCCTGGCCGCCGAACTGGTTGCACGGGAAGCCCACCACGGAGAAGCCCTGCGGGGCGTACTTCGCGTGCAGCCGCTCCAGCGCCGAGTACTGCGGGGTCAGCCCGCACCTGGAGGCGACGTTGACCACCAGCAGCGCCTTGCCCCGCAGTGAGCCGAGGCTGCTCGGCTCGCCCGCCAGGGTGTTCACCGCGATGTCGTGGATGCTCATGGCGCACAGGCTACGGGGCTGGAGCGGGCCGTCCGGGTGACGCGCGCCGGTGGTGCGAACGGGCGGGGGTTTCCCTTGCGTTTCACGGATGTGAAGGACTGTTGACAAGGCAAACCCGCCCTCCCTACGGTCAGAGGCGCGGGCCCGGCCCGCCCACAGACCCCCGGCGGGGGCCACGACTTCGGCGGCGGTGTCGTGGGTCCCGCCGGGCCTTTTGTGTTGTGGGGGCGGACTTCCCGCGGATCAGTCCTTCTCGAACGAGAACACGGACTTGGTCACCGAGCCCATCACGCACGGGTTCGAGTACTCGCCGGAGAACGAGCGCGTCTGACCGCGCCACACGCCCAGCACGGACACCTTGATCGGGTTGTACTCCATCGTGCAGACCTGGTTCGAGTCGCGCATCCGGCCGACGTGGCCGTTCACCTCGGCCAGGGCCAGGCAGGCCTGCCACGCTCTCTGGTGCGTGCCGCTGGGCGGGTCGCAGCGCAGGAGCGCCTGCTCGTGCTCGCCACCGGAGTCGACCTTGGTGAGGACCAGGACGGTGGGCTGGTAGAGCGGCAGGATGCCGGGACCCGAGTCGGGGGTGGCCGCGGCCTGCGCCGGGAGGGCGAGCACGGGCGCCAGGGCGGCGGCGGCCACGAGGAGTGGAATAGGTGTCATGGGATTCACATTGCGCGGTGATGCTCCGGCACTCCAGCCCGCTCACCGCATCGTGTGACCCAGGTGGGTTGATCGGTTGAGGTTGGTGCTTCAATACTTGTCTTACCGGGGGTATTGTTTGAATAAGTCCTGGTGAGGTGGTGTTCGCGGTGAGTGTACGGTCGGGGTGGATGACGGTCGCGGACGCGGCGGCCCGGCTCGGGGTGACTCCGGAGCGGGTGCGCGAGGTCGCTGCCACCGGACGCCTGGAGGTCTTGCGGTTGGGGCCGCGCAGCACGCTGGTCAGCGCGGAATCCGTGGCGCGCAGGGTGGCCGGGGCCCCTGGGGCCGGTCGGCCGCTGTCGGCTCAGGGGGCCTGGAGCGTGCTGCTGCTCGCTTCCGGGATCACCCCGCCGTGGGCCGTGCCCACCCGGTACCGGGGGTTCGCGCGACGGCCGCTCCGGGAGTGGCCGAAGCTCATGGCTCGGCGGAGCCGGGTGTGCCGGGTTCGGGTGCTCGGAGCGGTGCGGGAGAGGTTGGTTGGCCGGCCCGATGTGGTGGTGGGGGGCGCTGCCGCAGCCGACCGGCACGGGTTGGGACTGGTCGTCCCCGGTGATGACCCGGTTGAGCTGTACCTGCCGCCGGAGGTCGAGGCCGAACTGCGAGGTCGGCGGGGGATCGGGTGGGATTCGCCCAACCCCAACGTGGTGCTGCGCGTCCTGCCGCCGTTGTCGTGGGGAGCCCTGTTCGCGGACGGTGTGGTGCCGAAGGCCGTCGCGGCGGCGGATCTGCTCGACCTCGGTGACGACCGGTCGCGCAGGGTGGCGGCGGAGTTGCTCGGGCGGGACCGCTAGCCTGCCGCGCCATGAGCGAGTCCCGGTGGCCGCAACTGCCCGTGATCGGTGACGTGGCCCTGCCCGAGCGGGATGGGGCGTTGTGGACGCCCCTGCTCGACCTGAGCAGGCGCCTGCCCGACGAGCACGTGGTCATCGGCGGGGTGATGGTCTACCTCCACGGCCTGGTCGCCGGAAAGCCACCCCACCGCGTCACCCGCGATGTGGACGTGCTGTTCAACGTGCTCGTGGGTGGTGTCCTGCCCGAAGCCGTGGGAGTTCTGGAAGGGCTGGGGTACCGGCTCGACCCCGCCAGCCCCGCTGACTCCGCCCACCGCTACCTGGGACCGTGCGGCGAGCAGGTTGACGTCCTGGCCCCGATGTTGAGGAACAGGCGCTCGAAGCCAAGCCTGGTCACCACCCCGCCCAACCGGACCATCGAGGTTCCGGCGGGGCAGGAGGCGTTGGAGCACCGGGTCGTCCTGCGGGCGGCGCACGGCGACGACGCGGCGGAGATCGTCGTGCCCGACACGGCCAGGGCGCTCAAGCTCAAAGCCGCCGCCTACGCGCAGCACCACCGAGCCCGCCCCTCCGAGGCGTGGAACTCCCGGCACCTGACCGATCTGGCGTTCCTCTGCTCGGTGATCGACGACCCGGACGCCGTGCGGGACGCCCTCGGGACCCCGCCCGTTGGCGGTCACCTCGCGCTCGCCGCCGTGCTCGACCCGCCGTCCCACAGCGCTTGGACCGCGCTCGGGGAAGCCGCCGAGGACGCGCGGTTGGTGTGGGAGGTGCTCCGCGAGCCGTGACCTACAGCTCCACCACCCGCCCCGCCCGCGCCGACTCGAACGCCGCCTCCACGACCTCCAACCCCGCGATCGCGTCCCCCACCGGCACCGGGGACTCCCGCCTCGCCACGGCCGCGTAGAAGTCCTGGTACGCGCCGCGCTCCAGCTCCACCGGCGCACCGCCCAGCGTCGCCGGACCGGTGTCGTGGCCCCAC
Source organism: Actinosynnema pretiosum (assembly GCF_002354875.1). Lineage (GTDB taxonomy): Bacteria > Actinomycetota > Actinomycetes > Mycobacteriales > Pseudonocardiaceae > Actinosynnema > Actinosynnema auranticum. The sequence goes on along the minus strand of NZ_CP023445.1, from coordinate 7,187,794 downwards.
CCCGGCCCGCCCGGCAGTTCGCCCGCGCGCAGGGCAGCCTCCTGCGGGTCCATCCCGTGCTTCACGAACGACGACCGCGACCCCAGCACCCGGAACCTCGGCCCCTGGTCGTTCGCCAGGGCCGACGCCCACAGGTGGGACACCTCGCCGCCCTCGTGGGTCAGAGCCAGGAAGGCGTCGTCGTGGGCCTGGGCGCCCTCCCGCAGCGCGCGCACCTCCGCGTACACCGACCGCGGCCTGCCGAACAGCGCCACGGCCTGGTCCACCAGGTGCGTCCCCAGGTCGTACACGACGCTCCCCAGCGCCTCCGGGTCCGCCGACTCCTTCCACCCCGGCTTCACCTCCGGCCTCCAGCGCTCGAACCTCGACTCGAACCGGTGGACCGACCCCAGCGAGCCGTTGCGCACCAAGGACGCCACCGTGCGGAAGTCGCCGTCCCAGCGGCGGTTGTGGAACGGGGCCAGCAGCAGGCCCCGCGCCCGCGCCAGGTCCGCCAACGAGCGCGCCTCCGCCGCCGTCGCGGCGAACGGCTTGTCCACCACCACGTCCAGCCCGCGCTCCAGCGCCGCCCGCGCGTGCGCCGCGTGCAACCGGTTCGGGGTCGTCACCACCACCAGGTCGAAGTCCGCCGCCCTCGACCACAGCTCCTCCGCCGACCCCAGCACCTCCACCCACGGGTACCGACTTCCCACCTCACCCGATCGGGAGGTGACGACGGCTGACAGGGTCAGGCCCTCGGCGGTAGACAGGAACGGTGCGTGGAAAGCGGTTCCGCCCAGGCCGAAACCGAGCAGTGCGGTGCGCATTCCGCCGAGCGTAGAACAAGCGGCCCGTCCAGTGGTTCCCACCACGCGGAACGACCTGCGCCCCGCCCCCGGCCGCCCTACGTTCGCTGGAAAACCGCCGCAGGCAGGGGAGAACGAGCGCTCATGACCTGGTCCTTCGAGACCCAGCAGGTGCACGCCGGGGCAGCACCCGACCCGACCACCGGGGCCCGCGCCACGCCGATCTACCAGACCACCTCGTTCGCCTTCCGCGACACCGCGCACGGCGCCGCCCTGTTCAGCCTCGCCGAACCCGGCAACATCTACACCCGCATCAACAACCCCACCCAGGAGGTCCTCGAACAGCGCGTCGCCGCCCTGGAGGGCGGGATCGCCGCCGTCGCCTTCGCGTCCGGCCAGGCCGCCGAGACGGCCACGATCCTCAACCTCGCCCGCGCGGGCGACCACCTCGTCTCCAGCGCCTCCCTCTACGGCGGCACCTACAACCTGCTCCACCACACCCTGCCCAAGCTCGGCATCACCACCACCTTCGTCGACGACCCCGACGACCTCGACGCCTGGCGCGCCGCGATCAGGCCGAACACCAAGCTGCTGTTCGCCGAGACCCTCGCCAACCCGCGCAGCAACGTCCTCGACATCACCGCCGTCGCCGACGTCGCGCACGCCGCGGGCGTCCCGCTGGTCGTGGACAACACCGTCCCCACGCCCTACCTGCTGCGCCCCCTGGAGCACGGCGCCGACATCGTGCTGCACTCCGCCACCAAGTTCCTCGGCGGCCACGGCACGGCCATCGCGGGCGTCGTCGTCGACGGCGGCAGGTTCGACTTCGGCGACGCCGCCAGGTTCCCCGACTTCAACGACCCCGACCCCAGCTACCACGGCCTGCGCTACTGGCCCGCCCTCGGGCACGGCGCGTTCGCCGCCAAGCTGCGCGTGCAGGGCCTGCGCGACACCGGGGCCGCCATCGCCCCGCTCACCAGCTTCCTCGTCCTGCAGGGCATCGAGACCCTCTCGCTGCGCCTGGAGCGGCACGTGGCCAACGCGCAGGCGCTCGCCGAGTGGCTCGACGGGCGCGACGAGGTCGAGCGGGTGCACTACGCGGGGCTGCCGTCCAGCCCGTGGCACGCGCTCGCCCAGCGCTACCTGCCCTGGGGCGCGGGCGCGATCGTCTCGTTCGAGCTGGTCGGCGGGGCCGACGCGGGGCGGGCGTTCGTGGACGGGCTGGAGCTGTTCAGCCAGCTCGCCAACATCGGCGACGTGCGCAGCCTGGTCATCCACCCGGCGTCCACCACGCACAGCCAGCTCACCGCCGAGCAGCAGGCCACCAGCGGCGTCACGCCGGGCCTCGTCCGGCTGTCCGTGGGCATCGAGGCGGTCGAGGACCTGAAGGCCGACCTGGAGGCCGGGTTCCGGGCGGCGAAGTCCGCGCGGTGACGGGGTGGCGCGACGGCGATCCCGCAGGCGGGAGGCGGTGGCACCGGGGCGCGCTGCCCGGTCTTCCGTTCCGGCTCGCCTACGAGACCTGGGGCGCGCTGGACGAGGACCGGTCCAACGCGGTGCTCGTGCTGCACGCCCTCACCGGTGACAGCCACGTCGCCGGACCCGCCGGTCCCGGCCACCCGACCGCCGGGTGGTGGGACGGGCTGGTGGGGCCCGGCCTCGCGCTGGACACCGACCGGTGGTTCGTCGTCGCGCCCAACGCGCTGGGCGGCTGCCAGGGCAGCACCGGCCCGTGGGACGCCGCGCCCGACGGGAGGCCCTGGGGCGAGCGGTTCCCCGCCATCGGCATCCGCGACCAGGTGGCCGCCGAGCTGGGGCTGGCCGACGCGCTCGGCGTGCGCTCGTGGGCGGCCGTCGTCGGCGGGTCCATGGGCGGGATGCGGGCGCTGGAGTGGGCGGTGACCGCGCCGGAGCGGGTGCGGTCGCTGCTGGTGCTCGCCGCGCCCGCCGCGTCCAGCGCCGACCAGATCGCGCTCGCCTCGGCCCAGCTGCACGCCCTGCGGCTGCACCCGGAGCAGGGGATGGCGGTGGCCAGGCGGATCGCCCACCACGGGTACCGCACCGCCGCCGAGCTCAACACCCGGTTCGGGCGGAGCGTCCAGGGGGACGGGCGGTTCGCCGTCGAGTCCTACCTGGACCACCAGGCGGACAAGCTGGCGAAGAGGTTCGACCCCGGCAGCTACCGGGTGCTCACCGAGGCCATGAACGGCCACGACGTGGGCCGGGGCCGGGGAGGGGTGCGCGCGGCGCTGGGCTCGGTGACCGCGCGCACCCTCGTCGCCGGGATCGACAGCGACCGGCTCTACCCGCTGGAGCAGCAGCGGGAGCTGGCCGAGGCGATCCCCGCAGCGGGCGACCTGCGCGTCGTGGCCTCGCCGTACGGCCACGACGGGTTCCTCGTGGAGGAGGAGCAGGTCGCCGCGCTGCTGGGGGAGCTGCTGGAGGTCAGAAGCCCGCGGTGATGCGGGTGAACTCCAGGTCGGCCTGCGCGATGCCCGAGCAGCTGGCCGACACCTGGCCGTCGCAGCCGCCGCGGTCCCGGTTGACCGCCCAGAACGCGAGGCGGCCCAGGCCGTTGTTCTTCGACCAGTCGCGGATCTTGGTCCAGTCCGCGGCGGTGGTCAGCTCCTTCTGGTCGGACAGGCCGTTCATGCCCGAGATGCCGATGTGCTTGTAGGCGTCGGCGTCGCTGTACCCGAAGGTCGACTTCACCTTGTTCTTCAGCCCGGTGGCCGCGCTGATGGTGTCGGTCGCGATGTTGGAGCTGCCGAAGTCGAACGGCATGATCGTGAAGACGTCGATCTTGGCGTCCAGCGCGCCCGCCCGCTCGATGAGGCGGTTGCCCCAGAAGTTCGGGCCGGTGGTGCCGGTGCCGAACGTGACGATGGTCTGCACGTTCGGGTTCTTCTGCTTGACGATCTTCAGCGCGGACAGCACGCGGTCCTGCACGACCTCGTTCTCGAACTCGTCGGAGTTCTCGATGTCGATGTCGATCGCCTTGAGCTGGTAGGCGTCGATGACCTTCTGGTACGCGCCCGCCAGCGCCTCGGGGGTCGAGCAGTTCGGGCCGAGCTTGTTGCCGCTCCAGCCGCCGAACGAGGGCACGATGTCACCGCCCGCCGCGCGGATCGCCTTGATCGTGGTCTCGTCCACGCTGCCGGTCAGCGGCCGGGTGCCGTCCCACGAGGGGTTGCAGCCGCCGGAGGACAGGATGAACGCCATCGTGAACCACTTGACGCCGGTCTGCTGCATCACGGTGGTCGCCGACTGCGGGTTGCCCCAGCCGAGGAACAGGTAGGGGGCTCCGCGCCCGCCCGCCGGGGACGGCTGCGGGTCCGGGGTTGGGTCCGGGCTCGGCTGCGGGTTGGGGTTGGGGTTCGGCGACGGCTCGGGCGAGGGCTCCGGGGTGGTGCCCGCCTTCTTCGCCGTCCTCGCGGTCAGCGCCGCGCTCTTCGCCGAGGCGTTGCCCGCCGCGTCCCGCGCCACGACGCTGAACTGGTACGAGGTGTCGGCGGTCAGGCCGGACACGATCGCGGTGGGGCTCGCGACGGTGGTGGCCTTGTCGCCGCCCTCGTACACGTCGTACGCGACCACGCCGACGTTGTCGGTCGACGCGTTCCAGGCCAGCGTCACCGAGTCCGCCGTGGTGGCGGTGGCCTTCAGGCCGCCGGGGGCGCTCGGCGCGGCCTTGTCGCCGGGGTTGCCGGTGCCGGTGCCCGCGCAGGGGTTGCCGTTGATGGTGCAGTTCGTCGGGGCTCCGCCGCCCGCACCGATGAAGCCGAACGCCACCGAGGAGCCCGCGCCGACCGCCGCGTTCCAGTCCCGGTTGGTCGCCGTGTAGCGGTCGCCGTTCCGGGTGACCTGCGCGTCCCAGAAGGAGCCGACCGTGGTGCCCGAGGGCAGGTCGAACTCGATCTTCCAGTTGTTCGAGGCCGACGACCCGCCGTTGGCGACGGTGAACTTCGCCTCGAAGCCGCTGCCCCAGTCCTGGGTCTTGGCGAAGGTCGCCGTCAGGTTGGTCGCCGCGCTCGCGGACGGGATCAGCGCGTAGGAACCCGCCGCGAGAGCCGCGACGGCGAGCAGCACGCCCGTTCTGGTCTTCATGTTCCGCTTTTCTCCTCGGCGCTTTTATGAGCAGGGAAGAACGCCTGCGGAGAAGAATGGACCTCGATAGCGAGCGCCGTCAAGGAAATGCTGCTTTTTAAATCGACTTTAAATCTTCCTTTTGTGTTCCACATCATTTTCGCGGGGGCGGGGAGGGCGTTCTGGGCGGTTTCCGGCCCCCGGCGCCCCGCCGGTCACCGCTCCGGTCACTCCTCCAAGGAGGCCGTGATCCACTCCGACACCGGCAGGTCGCGGGTCTGGCACTCCAGCGCCAGCTTCACCGTCCACCGCAGCGCCTGGAGCACCACCGTCGCCAGCTCCTGCGGCGCGCCGTTCGCCAGCGCGATCTCGATCTGCTCGGCGGCGGCCTCCTGGTCGCCGTGCACCTCGGCGAGCAGCGCGCGGATCGCCGTGCGCACCGGCGGGTCCGCGTCGTCGATCGGCACCTCCTGGCCCGCCTCGTCGAACACCTGCATCTTCACCGGCGTCGCCCCGCCCGAGCCCAGCGCGGACACCATGCCGCTGCACTCGGAGAACAGCAGCAGCACCAGCTCCCTGATGTCCTCGTCGCCCTCGGGCGAGCCGCTCAGGTAGCCGGTGACGAGGTCCACCGCCACAGCGTCCTCGCCCACCTTGGTGGCGGCCAGGGCTTCCCCGGCCACGGCGTGCAGGCGCGCCCAGCGATCCGGATCTTGCTGCGGGTGCATTCGGCCAGCTTCCGTCGGGGTCCGCGGTCAGGAGTAATGCCTACCCCGTGCGCTTCGGGTGTCGCAACGCCTTGCCCGAGGAGCGGGCGGGTGATACCCCGGTACGACGCTCCCCGGAGCGATGTGCCGGGCCCCGCCCGCGCCCTAGCATCGCCGGGTGATCCGCTCCGCGTTCCACGTCCTGCTCCAGGCCGTCCTCCTGCCGGACCGGACGCGGGTTCCGGTGGGGCGGCTGCGCGGCCCTTTGCGGGCGGCGCTGCTGGTCGGCGCGCTCGTGCCTGCCATCGTGACCAGCTCGGACTACACCGCCCACCAGGAGCCGGGCGGCTGGTGGGTGGCGCTGTTCGCGGCCACCACGGCCCCGATCGCCCTGCTCTGCTTCTCCTCGCCGCTGGCCGCCTGGCGCGCCTCGCTGGCCGGGCTCGTGGTGATCCGGCTGATCACCGGATCGGGGCCGGAGATCCTCACCGTCGGCGAGTGGCTGTGGTTCCCGCTGCCGCTGGTCGCCGTCGGGCTGGTCTTCGCCCGGCCGGTGGTGCTCGCCGTGGCGTGCGTCACGGCGCTCGTGCTGGCCGGGATCGCGCTCTCGGTCAACGACGACTTCGGCGGGTACTACCCGACCACGGTGCTGATCCTGCTGCTGCTCCTGCTCGCCGCGTACGCCGTCGGCGGGCGGGGGCGGGCCGAGCGGCGCTTCCACGCCGCGCGGGACGAGAAGGCCGCGCTGGTCGAGCGGGCCCGCATCGCGCGGGAGATGCACGACGTGGTCGCCCACCACATGTCCATGGTGGTGGTGCGCTGCGAGACCGCGCCCTACCGGCTGCCGGGGCTGCCCGAGGCGGCGGCCGGGGAGTTCGCCGAGCTGGGCGAGGTGGCCCGCGCCGCGATCACCGACATGCAGCGGCTGCTGGGGGTGCTGCGCGCCGAGGGGCAGCACGCCGACCTGGCCCCGCAGCCGGGGTTGGCCGACATCGCCGACCTGGCTCCCGGCGCGCGGGTGGTGGACGCGCGGGTGCCGGAGGCGGTCGGGCTGACCGCGTACCGGGTGGTGCAGGAGGCGCTGACCAACGCCCGGCGGCACGCGCCGGGGTGCGAGGTGGACGTGCGGGTGCGGCTGCGGCGCGGGGCGCTGGCGGTCAGGGTGCGCAACACCGGCGGCGGGGCGTCGCTGGGCGGGGGGAGCGGGTTGGGGCTGGTGGGGATGCGGGAGCGGGTCGCGGTGCACGGCGGGACGGTGGACGCGGGGCCGTCCGGCGACGGCGGGTTCGAGGTGCTGGCGCGGATCCCGCTGGGGGAGGGGCGGTGAGCGGTGCGGTGGGGAACGGCGCGGTGGGGAACGGCGCGGTGGGGAACGGCGCGGTGGGGAACCAGGCGGGGAGCGGGGCGGCGGTGATCCGGGTGCTGGTGGTCGACGACCAGGAGATGGTGCGGGAGGGGTTCTCGGCGCTGCTCGACGCCCAGCCCGACATCACCGTGGTCGGCGCGGCGGGCGACGGCGCGGAGGGGGTCGCCAAGGTGCGCGCGCTGCGGCCGGACGTGGTGCTGATGGACGTGCGGATGCCCGGCGTCGACGGCATCGAGGCCACCGGGATGCTCGCCGACGACCCGGCGCGGGTGCTCGTGCTCACCACCTTCGACCTGGACGACTACGTGTACGAGGCGCTGCGCGCCGGGGCCAGCGGGTTCCTGCTCAAGCACGCGCCCGCCCGCGAGCTGCTGGACGCGGTGCGGGTCGTCGCGCGCGGCGACGCGCTGCTCGCGCCGTCCATCACCAAGCGGCTCATCGAGGACTTCGTCCGGGCCAGGCCCGCGCGGGCGGTGCGGCCACCGGCGCTGACCGCGCTCACCGACCGGGAGACCGAGGTGCTGCTGATGGTCGCGCGCGGCCTGTCCAACGCCGAGGTCGCGCGCGGGCTGAACGTGGCCGAGCAGACCGTCAAGACGCACGTGAGCCGGGTGCTGATGAAGCTGGGGCTGCGCGACCGCGCCCAGGCGGTGATCGCCGCCTACGAGTCCGGGCTCGTGGTACCGGGGTAGCCCGACCCCGGGGTGACGACCCGCCGCCCGTCACCTCCCTAGCTTCGCCGCCATGGGGAAGTCGATCGCGGCGCTGGCCGCGTTGCTGGTGCTGGTCGCGCCGGGTGGCGGTGGGCGCGAGGTGCGCCGGGTGGAGGTGCTCGGGGACCTGGCGTCCGCCGCGCACGTGGCGGTGGTGGTGCCCGGCTCGGACGTGGCCGAGGCCGACTTCGACCGCACGGTGGGCGCGATGGCCCGCGCCGTGCGGTCCGAGGCCGACCGGCCGGACCTGGCGGTGGTGGCCTGGCTCGGCTACGAGACCCCGTCCGGGGTGGGCGTGGACGCGGCCTCGGGCCGCCTGGCCCGCACCGGGGCCCGCGCGCTCGCCGACCACGTCGCGACCCTGCCCGGCAGGGTGCACCTGCTGTGCCACAGCTACGGCACCGTCGTGTGCGGCCTCGCCGCGCGGGAGCTGGCCGGGCGGGGCGTCCCGGTCGCGGACGTCGCGCTCACCGGCAGCCCCGGCGTGCGGGCGGGCTCGGCGGCGGAGCTGGGCGCGGGCACGCGGGTCTGGGCGGGGCGGGCGGACGCGGACTGGATCGGCCGGGTGCCGAACACCCGGCTGCTCGACCTCGGCCACGGCCCCGACCCCGCCGACCCGGAGTTCGGCGCGCGCGCCCTGCCGACCGGCGGCGTCACCGCGCACGACGGGTACTACGCGCCGGGCACCGAGTCCCTGCGCGCGCTGGCCCGCGTCGCGGTGGGGGAGCGGCCGTGAGCGCGCCGCGCGAACCGGCCGGTCCGGGGGCGCTGGCCGGTCCGGGGGCGCTGGCCGACCGCTGCACGCCCGCAGGTTCCGGCACATCTGCCGGCTCCGGCGCGCCTGTCGACCCCGGCGCGCCCGCCGCGCCCGACATGCCCGCAGGCTCCGACATGCCCGCCGACCGCTGCACGCCCGCAGGCTCCGGCGCGCCTGTCGACCCCGGCGCGCCCGCCGCGCCCGACATGCCCGCAGGCTCCGACATGCCCGCCGACCGCTGCACGCCCGCAGGGTCCGGCGCGCCTGCCGCCCCCGGCGCGCCTGCCGCCCCCGACATGTCCGCAGGCTCCGGCGCGGCCCCGCCTTCCGGCGCGCCTCCGCGTCCCGGCGCGGCCCCACCCGCCCGTCCGCGCCCCGCTTGCGCGAGTCCCGCCGACCGGCGCCCCACCAGCCCGTGCCCCACCAGCCCGCGCCCCACCGCCCCAACCCCCACCACCCCCGACGAGGCAGGCGCCCCCGTGACCCGCGACCCGTTCGTCGACGCCGTCCGCGCCCTCGCGATCACCGGCGTGGTGCTCGGCCACTGGCTGGTGACCGCGCTGGTGCTCACCGAGCACGGCGTGGTGCTGGACAGTCCGCTGCGCTGGATGCCCGAGCTCGCCCCGGTGACCTGGGTGCTCCAGACCCTGGGGCTGTTCTTCTTCGCAGGCGGGTTCGCCGCCGCGCGCTCGCGCGTGCCGTGGTGGGTCCGGGCGCGCCGGGTGCTGCCGTCGGTCGGGGTGCTGCTCGGGGTGTGGGCGCTGGTCCTGCTGGGGCTGTCGCTGCGCGGGCTGCCGCAGGAGACCGTGCTGGTCGTCGGGTGGCTGGTGGTGGGGCCGCTGTGGTTCCTCGGCGTGCACCTGGTGCTGCTGGCCTGCACGCCGGTGCTGCGCCGCCTCGGCTGGCCGGGGCTCCTCGGCGTCGTCCTGCTGGCCGCGCTCGACCTCGGGTGGATCAACGTGCTGCTGGTGTGGAGCGCGCCGTGGCAGCTCGGGCTGCTGCTGCGCGGTGGACCGGGCGGCGCCGACGAGCGGGCCTGGCGCTCGCGGGGCGCGGCGCTGCTGGTCGGCGGCGCGACCGCGTTCGCCCTGCTGGTCCGGTTCGCGGGCTACCCGGCCAGCGCGGTCGGCGTCCCCGGCGGCCAGTCGTCCAACCTGTTCCCGCCCTCACCGGCCGCGCTGGCGCTGGCCCTCGCCCAGATCGGCCTCGTGCTGCTGGTCCGCCCGAGGTTCCCCGCCCGGTGGGTCAACGACCGGGCGCTGCCGATCTACCTCGCCCACCAGAGCGCGCTGCTCGCCGTCGCCCTGGTCGGCGCCGTGCTCGGGGCCGTGCCCGGTCTGCTGACCGAGCCCGGCTCGCCCTCATGGGTGGTGCAGCGCCTCGCGTGGCTGCCAGTGCTCTGGTGCGCGCTGCTGGTCCTGCTTCGCGGCGCAGGCCAGCAGCGCCACCGCGATCGTCGCCCCGTGCAGCGCCAGCACCGAACTGGTCGGCTCCAGCACCAGCATCGGCGGGACGCAGGCCAGCGCGGTCAGCAGCCACGGCCCCCGGTCGTGGCAGGCCCCGGAGCGGGCCACGTGCACCAGGTACCAGCCCAGGAGCAGGTGGATGAGGTTCTGCAGCGCGTCGACCTGGAGCCCGCCGAGGCTGCCCGCCTGGCCCGCGAACCCGGTCACCACGAACCCGACCACGCCCAGCGCGCCGTAGCCGACGCCGAGGGTGACCGCGAGCCTGGTGCGGTGCGTCTCCCTGGTCCGGCACAGCGGGAGCGCCTGGTGCCGCTCGAAGCGGTGGAACGCCCGCAGCAGCGGCAGCAGGAGCAGCACGAGCAGCGCGGGCCAGCGGGGGACGCCGGAGGTGAGCAGCCAGGTCACCGCGGTGCTCGGGGAGTCCAGCAGGCCCAGTGAGCCGACGACGGCGGCCAGCGCGGTCAGGTAACCCAGGTACAGGGTCATGGGGGCGGTGCGCGCGTAGTGCACCACCCGCCACGGCGTGCCGCCCGCCAGCCACGCGGTCGCCCGCTCGCGCAGCAGCATCACCAGGCACAGCTGGCCCAGGGCCAGCACCAGCAGGAGCACCGTGGGCGACCCGGCGCCCTCGACGTCGTCGCCCGGCAGCGCGACCGCCGCGCCGGGGTGGCCGCCCAGCGCCAGCAGCGCGGCCAGCGCGGGCGCGGACACCAGCGCCAGGCCCGCGTACGCGGACCGGCGGACCCTGGCCAGCGAGCCGTCCGCGTAGCAGAAGCCCAGCTGCTGGAGCAGCAGCGCGCCCAGCACCAGGGTGGCGTAGCCGCCGGTGCGCCACTCGTGGGCGACCCGGACCGCGTCCACCACCGCCATCAGCGCGACCAGCGCGAACGGGGTGAGCAGGCGGGCCCTGCGGTGCAGCGCGGCCATGAGCGGGGTGGCGGCGACCGCGACCAGGTAGACGCCGACGAACCACAGCGGCTGGGCGATCAGCCTGCCGAACAGCTCGACGCCGTCCTCGGGCACGTCCAGCAGCTGCAGCGGCAGCGGCAGGACCAGCCAGGCCAGCACGAACGCCAGCACCGGGCGCAGCAGCCAGGTCAGCCTGCCGGTCAGGTAGCGGCCGTAGCCGCCGTGGTCGGCGCGCACGGCCTGCCAGGCGAGCAGGTTGGCGTGGCCGCCCGCGAAGAAGAACACCGGGACCGCCTGGAGCACCCAGGCGGCCACCCACAGCCACGGGGCGCCGAAGCCGGACCAGCGGGAGAGGGTGAGCAGCGACTGGCCCGCGACGACCAGGCCGAGGCTGGCCAGGCGCAGGAAGGTGGCGTACCGGTCGGGGCTGGCCGGGAGCGGCGCGGGGCGGGCGGCCTCGGGGCCCCCGTCGCCCTCGCCGGGCCCGCCCCCGCGGCGGGCGCGGGCGCCGGGGACGCGCGCCAGCAGCAGGAGCACGACCACGGCGCTGCCGAAGCCCCAGGCCAGCACCGGCTCGTGGCCGGGCGCGCTCCAGCGCTGCCGCCAGGAGTTGAACTCCAGGCCCGCCGCGTACACCGAGGCCACCGCGTGGCACTGCGACTCCGAGCCGCGCGGGTTGGCCCGGCAGCGGTCGTGCATGTCCAGCTCCAGCCGGGTGTCCAGCTCGCGGCGCGCGGACTGCGGGAGCGGCTGGCCCTTGATCTCGGCGTAGCGCAGCAGGTCGTAGCCGAGGTCGTGGGACTTGCAGGCCAGGTCGAAGTCCCAGCTCGTGGCGCCCGCCGGACCGGAGCAGTCGCCGGACGGGTCGGCCGCGCGCAGCGTGCCGTCCCCGGCGGGGACCGCGCTCGGGCTGCGGCCCATGACCGCGTCGAAGTCGGCGGGGAACGCGGCCAGCGGGTCGGCGGCGCTCGGGTGGCGCAGCGCGTCCACGGCCGCCGCCGCGGTCGCGGCGTCCCCGGTCAGCGGCTCGTCCTTGGCGGCGGTGGCCGGGCGCGAGGCGACCACACCGCAGACGAGGACCGCCAGGGTGACCAGGACGAAGCGGGACCAGGCGGGCAGCCGGGCGAGGAGGTCGAGCCCCGGCCAGCCCCGCGCGGTGCGTTCGGCTGCGCTCATTGGGCGGAGAGATTACGGAACGAAAACGGCGAGGCCAAGGGGTCACTTCGGGTGAACCCCGGATTCGTTGTGCGCGCGAAGGATCGGAACGGGATCACCACGGTGCGCGGACCTCCTCGGCTGCCGTGCGCAAAACGCGTCCGAAACGGGCTCGGGCGCGTGCTGACCTGCGCGGGGCCCGGTCCGCGAGGGGCGTGAACACCCTGGGTGAACTATTTGGTCACCGGGTGGAACGGCAGGCGCGGCCGGGAACTTGAGAACATTGGCACATCGGGTGCCTGCGGTGAATTCGACCCCTGCTGCACCCCGTCGACCAGTCCTCACTGCGGAGAGTGCGCATTGATCAGGCGAGGGTGAAGAGCATTGTCCGGGTCAACGGCGCGCGTTCCGGTGAATGCGCGGCGGGATCGGTCCGGCGGGTCGGTCCGGCGGGTGCGGGGAGGCGGTTCAGGCGGGCTGGCCGGTCCGCGGCGCGCCGGACGAGGTGATCGACGCCAGCGCCATCCTGGTCAGCAGGGCGGCCATCTGCTCGCGGTCCAGGTGCGCGCTGTGCGGGGTGGAGTTGATCAGCCCGAAGACCGCGTGCGCGGCGGCCCGCGCGGTCGGCTCGTCCACCCCGCGCACGCCGTCCTGGACGACCCGCACCCACACCTCGACGTAGCCGCGCTGGAGCGCCCGGACCCGCCTGCGGTCCGGGTCGGTCAGGTTGGCCAGGTTGCGCATCTGCACGGTGATCAGCGCCGGGTCGTCCAGCGCGAAGTCCACGTGCCAGCCGACCAGCGCGCGCAGCGCGGCCTCCGGGTCGGCGGCGGCGTCGACCCTGGCCCGGCCGCCGTCGAGCAGGCGCTCGCTGATGGCGGTCAGCATCTCGCCGAGCATCGCGTCCTTGCTGCGGAAGTGCCGGTAGAGGGCGGGCCCGGAGATGCCGACCGCGGCGCCGATGTCGTCGATCCCCACGCCGTGGAAACCGTGGCGGGCGAACAGCTCGGCCGCCGCCGAGAGGATCTGCTCGCGCCGGGTCTGCTTCGCGGTCGGGGTCACGGGCCCATCCTAATCGAGCGCGCGGACGTGAGTAAACGATCGTTAACAGAGTTGCCCGCCACCTGGGAACCGGAAAGGCCGACATCCGCGCCGGAAAGCGATCAGATCTCGCATTACCCGCGGGTAACACCGATGGGCGACCCCGGACCCCCGAACCGCGGGCGATCGTGGCCGGTGGCCCGGCGTGCGCGGCCCCGGACCAGGTCAGCCGCGCGTCCGACGTCCCGACGCGACTCCGGTCCCGCCCGATGCCCCCGACGTGGCATTGCCGGAATCGCCGGGATGGTGGACGGTTGGCGTTAACCGTCGCTAACATCAGGCGAGGTTAACGACCGCTAACCGCGAGGGGAGTCCATGGCAGCCCCCGTCCTGCGCAGCACCGCCGACCGGGCGTCCGACGCGTTCCGGCGCGGCGTCGAGGCGCACACCGCGCTGACCGCCGACCTGCGCGCCCGGCTCGCCGCCGCCGCGACCGGCGGCCCCGAGAGGGCCCGCGCCCGGCACGTCGAGCGCGGCAAGCTGCTGCCCCGCGACCGGGTCGACGCCCTGCTCGACCCCGGCTCCCCGTTCCTGGAGCTGTCCCCGCTCGCCGCGAACGGCCTGTACGGCGACGAGGCCCCCGGCGCGGGCGTCATCACCGGCGTCGGCCGCGTCGAGGGCCGCGAGTGCGTGGTGGTCGCCAACGACGCCACCGTCAAGGGCGGCACCTACTACCCGATGACGGTCAAGAAGCACCTGCGCGCCCAGGAGGTGGCGCTGCACAACCACCTGCCGTGCGCCTACCTGGTCGACTCCGGCGGCGCGTTCCTGCCCCGCCAGGACGAGGTGTTCCCCGACCGCGAGCACTTCGGCCGGATCTTCTTCAACCAGGCCACCATGTCCGCGCGCGGCATCCCGCAGATCGCCGCCGTCCTCGGCTCCTGCACGGCGGGCGGCGCGTACGTGCCCGCCATGAGCGACGAGGCCGTGATCGTCCGGGGCCAGGGCACGATCTTCCTGGGCGGCCCGCCGCTGGTGAAGGCCGCCACCGGCGAGGTCGTCACCGCCGAGGAGCTCGGCGGCGGCGAGCTGCACTCGCGGGTCTCCGGCGTCACCGACCACCTCGCCGAGGACGACGCGCACGCCCTCGCCATCGTCCGCTCCATCGTCGGCACGCTCGGCCCCCGCGCGCCCCGCCCGTGGGAGGTCGCGCCGACCGAGGAGCCCGCGCACGACCCGGCCGACCTCTACGGGGTCGTCCCGGTCGACAGCCGCACCCCGTACGACGTGCGCGAGGTCATCGCCAGGGTGGTCGACGGCAGCCGGTTCCAGGAGTTCAAGCGCGAGTACGGGCAGACCCTCGTCACCGGGTTCGCCCGGATCCACGGCCACCCGGTCGGGATCGTGGCCAACAACGGCGTGCTGTTCGGCGAGTCCGCGCTCAAGGGCGCGCACTTCATCCAGCTCTGCGACCAGCGCGGCGTGCCGCTGGTGTTCCTGCAGAACATCAGCGGGTTCATGGTCGGCCGCGAGTACGAGGCGGGCGGCATCGCCAAGCACGGCGCGAAGATGGTCACCGCCGTCGCCTGCGCCCGCGTCCCCAAGTTCACCGTCGTCATCGGCGGCTCGTTCGGCGCGGGCAACTACTCGATGTGCGGGCGGGCCTACTCGCCCCGCTTCCTGTGGATGTGGCCCAACGCCCGCATCTCCGTCATGGGCGGCGAGCAGGCCGCGTCCGTCCTGGCCACCGTCCGGCGCGACCAGCGGCCCGACTGGTCCGCCGAGGACGAGGAGGCCTTCAAGGCCCCCATCCGCGCCCAGTACGAGGACCAGGGCAACCCCTACTACTCGACCGCCCGGCTGTGGGACGACGGCGTGATCGACCCGCTGGACACCCGCGCCGTGCTCGGCCTGGCGCTGTCCGCGGCGGCGAACGCCCCGCTCGACCCCGTCGGCTACGGCGTCTTCCGGATGTGATGCGCGTGTTCGACACCGTCCTGGTCGCCAACCGAGGCGAGATCGCCGTCCGGGTCGTCACGGCGCTGCGCCGCGCGGGCGTCCGGTCCGTCGCGGTGTTCAGCGACGCCGACGCGGACGCCCTCCACGTGCGGCTGGCCGACACCGCCGTGCGCATCGGGCCCGCCGCCGCCCGCGACAGCTACCTCGACGCGGGCCGGATCGTCGCCGCCGCGCTGGAGACCGGCGCGCGGGCCGTCCACCCCGGCTACGGGTTCCTCGCCGAGAACGCCGGGTTCGCCCGCGCCTGCGCCGAGGCGGGCCTGGTGTTCATCGGGCCGCCCGTGCGGGCCATCGAGGTCATGGGCGACAAGATCCAGGCCAAGCTCACCGCCGCAGCCGCCGGGGTGCCGGTGGTGCCGGGGCGCGCCGAACCCGGCATGGGCGACGACGAGCTGATCGCCGCCGCCACCGAGATCGGGTTCCCGGTGCTGGTCAAGCCGTCGGCAGGCGGCGGCGGCAAGGGGATGCGGCTGGTGCGCGAGGCCACCGGGCTGCGCGAGGCCGTCGAGTCCGCCCGGCGGGAGGCGCGCGCGTCCTTCGGGGACGACGCGCTGCTCGTGGAGCGGTACGTGTCCGACCCCCGGCACATCGAGATCCAGGTCCTCGCCGACGCGCACGGCACGACCGTGCACCTGGGCGAGCGCGAGTGCAGCCTCCAGCGCAGGCACCAGAAGGTGATCGAGGAGGCGCCCTCGCCGCTGCTCGGCGCGGACGCGCGCGAGGCCATGGGGCGCTCGGCCGTGCTGGCCGCCGAGTCGGTCGGCTACGTCGGCGCGGGCACCGTCGAGTTCATCGTGGACGGCACGACCGGCGAGCACTTCTTCCTGGAGATGAACACCCGGCTCCAGGTCGAGCACCCGGTCACCGAGCTGGTCACCGGCGTCGACCTGGTCGAGCAGCAGCTGCGCGTGGCCGCCGGGGAACCGCTCGGGTTCACCTCCGTCGAGCTGCGCGGGCACGCCGTGGAGGCGCGGGTGTACGCGGAGGACCCGGCGCGCGGGTTCCTGCCCACCGGCGGGCGGGTGCTGCTGCTGCGCGAGCCCGACGGGGTGCGGGTGGACTCGGCGCTGCGCGAGGGCCTGGTGGTCGGCAGCGACTACGACCCCATGCTGGCCAAGGTGATCGCGCACGGCGCCACCCGCGCCGAGGCGCTGCGCAGGCTCGACGCCGCGCTGTCCCGGACCGCCGTGCTCGGCGTGACCACCAACGTGCCGTTCCTGCGGGCGCTGCTGGCCCACCCGGACGTGCGCGCCGGGCGGCTCGACACCGGGCTGGTGGAGCGCTCGCTCGACACGCTGGTGCCCGGCGGCACGCCCGACGACGTGCTCGTCGCGGCGGGCTGCGACCGGTTCCTCGGGCTGGGCGGGGCCGACCCGTGGGAGCGGCTCACCGGCTGGCGGGTCGGCGAGCGCGCCTGGGCGCGGTGGGTGCTCGACGGCGCCGAGGTGCGGGTGCGCGGCGTCGCGCCCGACGTGGAGGTGCGCGTCGGCGACGCCGACCCGGTGCGGGTGACCGCGCGGCGCGAGGGCGACGAGCTGGTCGTCGGCGCGCGCCGGTACGCGGTGGCCCGCGACGGGGACGCGCTGTGGCTCGGCCGCGACGGCGGGGCCTGGCAGGTCGTGGAGACCACCCCCGACGTGGCCGCCGCGCGCGGGGCCTCGTCCGGCGGACCGGTCACCAGCCCCATGCCGGGGACGGTGCTGCTGGTGCGCGCCGCCGAGGGCGAGAGCGTCGTCGCCGGGCAGGCGCTGTTCGTGGTCGAGGCGATGAAGATGGAGCACACCGTCGCCGCGCCGGTCGACGGGGTGCTCACCGGGGTACGGGTCCGGCCCGGCGACCAGGTCGCGCTGGACGAGCAGTTGGCCGCAGTACTGCCACCCGAGGAGTGAGGGCGTTGTTGGACTTCCGGCTCGACGAGGAGCACGAGGCGCTGCGCGCCACCGTGCGGCGGTTCGCCCGCGAGGAGGTGGCGCCCGTCATCGGCGGGTTCTACGAGCGGGAGGAGTTCCCGTACGACCTCGTCGCGAAGATGGGGCGGATGGGCCTGTTCGGGCTGCCCGTGCCCGAGGAGCACGGCGGGATGGGCGGCGATTACTTCGCGCTGTGCCTGGCGCTGGAGGAGCTGGGGCGGGTCGACTCGTCCGTCGCGATCACCCTGGAGGCCGGGGTGTCGCTGGCGGTCATGCCGCTGCTGCGGTTCGGCACCGACGAGCAGAAGGCCCGCTGGCTGCCCGCGCTGGCCGCGGGCGAGGCGCTGGGGGCGTTCGGCCTGACCGAGCCCGGCGGCGGCTCCGACGCGGGCGCGCTGCGCACCACCGCGCGCCTGGAGGACGGGCAGTGGGTGCTCAACGGCACCAAGGCGTTCATCACCAACTCGGGCACCTCGATCACCTCGCTGGTGACCGTCGCCGCCGTGACCGGCCGCAAGCCGGACGGCCGCCCGGAGATCTCCACGATCATCGTGCCCGCCGGGACGCCGGGGCTGGCCGTGGGCAGCAAGTACTCCAAGGTCGGCTGGAACGCCTCGGACACGCACGAGCTGTCGTTCCAGGACTGCCGGGTGCCCGAGGAGAACCTGCTCGGCGAGCGGGGGCGCGGGTACGCCCAGTTCCTGCGCACCCTCGACGAGGGCCGGGTGGCGATCGCCGCGCTCGGCGTCGGGCTGGCCCAGGGGTGCGTGGACGAGTGCGTGCGCTACGCCAAGGAGCGGGAGGCGTTCGGCTCGCCGATCGGGCGGTACCAGGCGATCCAGTTCAAGATCGCCGACATGGAGGTGCGGGCCCACACCGCGCGGCTGGCGTACTACCAGGCGGCGTCGAAGATGCTGCGCGGCGAGCCGTTCAAGCGGGAGGCGGCCATCGCGAAGCTCGTGTCGTCCGAGGCGGCGATGGACAACGCGCGCGAGGGTGCGCAGGTGTTCGGCGGGTACGGGTTCATGAACGAGTACCCGGTGGGGCGGTTCTACCGGGACGCGAAGATCCTGGAGATCGGCGAGGGCACCAGCGAGGTGCAGCGGATGCTGATCGCCAGGGAGCTGGGGCTGTGACCCGCGGCGCCCGGCCCGGAGCGCTCCGGGCCGGGCGCCGCGGGCCGGGCGCGCCGCTACTCCGGGAACCGCCCGTGCCTGCCCCACCCCTCCGCGAACCGCCGCAGGCCCGGCCCGGCGTCCTGGAGCGACACCAGGCCGTGCGCCAGCTCGTTCTCCAGCGCCTCCGCCTCCGCCAGCTCCTCCTGCTCCAGCAGCGACAACCGGTCGTGCCGCAGGCAGGTCTGCGGGAACCCGGCGAGCCGCGCCGCCAGCTCCCGCGCCGCCGGGAGCGCCGTCCCCGCGGGGACCAGCCGGTTCGCCAGGCCGATCGCCAGCGCCTCGTCCGCGCGCACCTCGCGCCCGGTCAGCACCAGGTCCATCGCCCGGCTCGCGCCGATCAGCCTGGGCAGCCGCACCGTGCCGCCGTCCACCAGCGGGATGCCCCACCGCCTGCTGAACACGCCGAACACCGCGCTCTCGTCCGCCACCCGCAAGTCGCACCACAGCGCCAGCTCCAGCCCGCCCGCCACCGCGTGCCCGGACACCGCCGCGACCACCGGCTTCGACAAGCGCAGCCGGGTCGGCCCCATCGGGCCGGTGGTGCTGCGCGGGTCGTTGCCCAGGTCCGTGCCGATCGCGCCCAGGTCCGCCCCCGCGCAGAACACCCCGCCCTCGCCGTGCAGCACCGCCACCGCCGCGACCGGGTCCGCGTCGAACTCGCGGAACACCTCCGCCAGGGTGTGCGCGGTCGGGCCGTCGACCGCGTTGCGCACGCGCGGCCGGTTCAGCAGCACCGTCCACACCGGACCCGAGCGCTCCACCCGCACCGCGCTCACCGCCCCGGCACCGCCCTCGCCACGATCGCGCCCAGGTCGACCCCGGCGGGCAGGGTGCCGAACGCCAGGCCCCAGTCGCCCGCCAGCCGGGACGCGCAGAACGCGTCCGCCACCGCCGGGTGGCCGTGCCGCACGAGCAGCGCCCCCTGCAGCACCAGCGCCATCCGCTCCACCAGCCGCCGCGCGCGGGACTCCAGGTCGGCCCCGGTCAGCGCCGCCTTCAGCTCCCGCACCGCCGCGTCCAGCCTGCGGTCCGCGCCCGCCGCCGCGTCCAGCTCGGCGGTGAACCCCGCGACCGCGTCCGGCTCCCGCGCCAGGACGCGCAGCACGTCCAGCGCCGCCACGTTGCCCGAGCCCTCCCACACCGACATCAGCGGCGACTCGCGGAAGATCCGGGGCATCCCCGACTCCTCCACGTACCCGTTGCCGCCCAGGCACTCCAGCGCCTCGGCCGCGTGCGCCGGACCGCGCTTGCACACCCAGTACTTGGTCACCGCCAGCCCCAACCGGCTGCGCGAGCCCGCCAGCCACAGGCCGACCGCGGTCGCCGCCTCGGACTCCACCGCGAGGTCCGCGAGCACCGCGCGCATCACCGGCTGGTCCACCAGCGCGGCCCCGAACGCCCGGCGGTGCGCGGCGTGGTGCGCGGCCTGGACCAGGCCCGCGCGCATCCCGGCGGCCGTGCCGAGCACGCAGTCCAGGCGGGTGGCGTTGACCATCTCGACGATCGTGCGCACCCCGCGCCCCGGCTCGCCCACCAGCCAGCCGACGGCGCCGTCGTACTCCACCTCGGCCGAGGCGTTCGACCGGTTCCCGAGCTTGTCCTTCAGGCGCTGCAACGAGATCGCGTTGCGCGCGCCGTCCGGCAGGACCCTGGGCACCAGGAAGCAGGACAGGCCCTCGTCGGCCTGGGCCAGGGTGAGGAACAGGTCGGACATGGGGGCGGAGGTGAACCACTTGTGGCCGGTCAGCACGTGGTGGTCGCCGGAGCGGACGGCGCGGGTGGTGTTCGCGCGCACGTCGGAGCCGCCCTGCTTCTCGGTCATGGACATGCCCGCGACCAGCCCGCGCTTGGACTCCGGCGGGCGCAGGCCGAAGTCGTACTCGGGGGAGGCCAGCAGCGGCTCGAACCGGGCGGCCAGCTCGGGGGAGCGGCGCAGCGCGGGCACGGCGGCGTAGGTCATCGACACCGGGCAGCCGTGCCCGGCCTCGACCTGCGACCAGACGAGGAACTTGGCGGCCCGCGCCACGTGCGCCCCCGCCCGCCCGTCCCGCCACGGCGCGGCGTGCAGCCCGCGCCCGACGGCGGTGGTCATCAGCTCGTGCCAGGCGGGGTGGAACTCGACCTCGTCGACCCGGCGCCCCCACCGGTCGTGGGTGCGCAGGACGGGCGGGTGCTCGTTGGCGAGCCTGCCCAGCTCCTGGACGCGCTCGCTGCCCGCGAGGACCCCCAGCTCCCGCAGCTCCGCTTCGGCCCACCCCGCGCCGCCGAGGCGCAGCGCGGTCAGCAGGGCCGGGTCGTCGGCCACGTCGTGGCCGGTCAGCGGGGGGACCTGGTTGAGCACCTCGTGTGTGACGTGCGCCATGGCGGCGACGTTACTACCGGCGGGTAACTCTGGGAACCGATCATTCGGACCGATCGGCCCAGGTCCCCCACCGCACAAGGGAGGGGGCCGCGCGGGCCCTACCCCCGCGCGACCCCCGTCCGTCCCGACCACCCCGGAGCCGGGACGGCGTCTCAGCCCAGGTCGCCGATCAGCGAGCGCACCTGGTTCGACGGGATCGAGAAGCCGATGCCCACGCTGCCCGCCTCGCCGCCGTCCGACGTCGGCGAGTAGATCGCCGAGTTGATCGCCACCACCTCGCCCGCCGCGTTCACCAGCGGCCCGCCCGAGTTGCCGGGGTTGATCGACGCGTCGGTCTGGATCGCCTGGTAGCTCACCGCGCGCCTGCCGGTCCCCGGCACCGTCACGGTGCGGTCCAGCGCGCTCACGATGCCCGACGTGACCGTCCCCCGCAGCCCCTCCGGGGAGCCGATCGCCACGACCTGGTCGCCGACCCGCACCGAGTCCGAGTCCGCGAACGTCGCCGCCGTCAGCCCGGACACGCCCTCCGCCTGCAGGACCGCCAGGTCGCTGTCCGCGTCCGCGCCCAGCACCTTCGCCTGCACGGTGCGCCCGTCGTCCAGGGTGACCGAGACCTGCTGCGCGCCCGACACCACGTGGTTGTTGGTCAGCACGCGCCCGTCCGAGGACAGCACCACCCCGGACCCGACGCCGCGCGACTGCGAGGTCGCCACGTTGACCTGGACCACGCTCGGCAGGACCTTCTCCGCGATCGCCGACACGTTCAGCGACACGCCCGTCGTCGACACCACCGGCGTGCTCACCGCCGCGGTCGACGTGGCGGCCTCCGGGGCGCTCAGCGCGCCCACCGCGCCACCGGTCGCCCCGCCGACCAGCGCGGCCACCAGGGCCGCCATCGTCACGGCCGTGCCGGTCCGCCGCCAGAACCCCGGTGCGACGGCTGGCGCGGCAGGCTCGTCCAACGACCCCCGCAAGGAGGGGAAGTCCTGTCGTGTCTCGGTCATGGCACCACTGTCGGCCCGCAGGTTGTGAATTCCCTGAGCGCCCGCACAGGAGAAGCCAAGAAACCGCGCCCCGTGACGGGCCTCACGCCCGGTGACGCGCCAGGGTCACCCCGCCCGGCTCACGCGTCCGGGGCCAGCCCCAGCAGCTCGGCCACGTCCTCCCCGGTCAGCGGTTCGGCGTTGAACAGCACGCCCTGCCCCGCGCTCACGCCCAGCTCCCGCAGCCGCCGCGCCTCGTCCGAGGTGCTCACGTGCACCGCGTGCAGCTCCAGCTCCAGCTTCCGGCTCCACGACAGCAGCGCCACCGCCGCCGCCCGGTCCACCAGGTTCGCGCCCTCGGCCAGCCCGCGCACCGGCGGCCCGCCGAACTTCAGCGCCGACAGCGGCAGCTGCCTGATCCGGTCCACCGCGACGTTCCCGCCGCCCAGCTGGTCCAGCGCGAGCAGCACCCCGTGCGAGGCCAGGATGTTCAGCTCCTCCACCTGCTCCTCGCTGAGCGCCGACGGCAACCGCTCCGGCAGCTCGAACCGCAGCTTGTGCGGCGGCAGCCCGGTGTCCCGCAGCACCTGCCGCACCCACGCCACCAGCTCCGGCTCCTGGCACTGCCGCACGCTCAGGTCCACCGACAGCACCGGAGCCCCCTCGCCCAGCGCCGCGTACCACCGCCCGGCCTGCGCGCACGCCCGCTCCAGCGCCCACCGGTCCAGCCGCAGCCCCATGCCGGTGCGCTCCAGCAGCGGCCCCAACCACCGCAGGTCCACCAGCCCGCGCTCGGCGTGGTCCCAGCGCAGCACGGCCTCGACCGCCACCACCGACCGGTCGGCCAGCGCGTGCACCGGCTCGTAGTCCACCCGGAAGTCGCCCTGCTCGGCCCCGCCCGCCACCGACGCGGCCAACGCCGACCGGTCGCGCTCGCGCGCGTCCCGGTCCGGGTCGTACAGCGACCACCCGGTCTTGCCGGAGTCCTTGGCCCAGTCCAGCGCCACGCCCGCGCGGCGCAGCAGCTCCCCGTCCGGCAGGCCGGGCCCGGTGCGGGCGACCACACCCACGCTGGCCGCGACCCCGATGCCCCGCTCCTCCCACCACACCGGCTCGGCCAGCTCGCGCAGCGCCTGCTCGACCAGGTCCAGCACCGGCGGCAGGTCCGAGCCGGTCACCAGCACGCCGAACTCGTCGCCGCCCAGCCGCGCGATCCGCGCGCCCGCGCCGAACACCGTCCCCAGCACGGACACCGCGGCCCGCAGCACCCGGTCGCCGACCGCGTGCCCGAACGCCCCGTTGACCACCCGGAGCCCGTCCAGGTCGAACAGCGCCACCACCAGCGACCCCGAGCCCTGCGGCCCCTCCTCGCTCTCCACCCAGCCGAGGAACTGGGCCCGGTTGGCCAACCCGGTCAGCGGGTCGCTCAAGCTCTGCCGCACCAGCTGCAGCTGGAGCGCCCTGACCTCGTCCAGGTCCTCGACCACCGCCACGTAGCAGCGCACGTCCCCGTCGCGCCCGCGCACCGGCGTGATCGCGAGCTGCGCCGGGATGGCCTCGCCGTCCGCGCGCACCAGCCGCTTCTCGACCTGCACCCCGTCCCGCTCGCCCGCGAGCAGCTGCCCGCCGAGCCTGCGCAGCGCGGGCAGGTCGTCCGGGTGCACCACCTCCCGCGCGCTCAGCCCGGTGACGCGGTGCGGCGGGTAGCCGAGGATCGCGGGCAGCGCCGCGTTGTGGTCGACCACGCGCCCGTCCGGGGCGACCTCGGCGATGGCGAGCGCGGAGGTGCGCCACACGGCCCGGAACTTCGCCTCGCCCTCCTCGCGCGCCTCGTCGACGGCCCGCTCCGCCGCCGCCTCGGCGAACCCGGCGGCGAGCGCGCCCAGCACGGCGGGGACGCGGGAGGCGGCCGGGTGGTCCGCCCCGTGCAGGGCGACCAGGTGCGGGCGCAGGTTCCCGGCCAGGAACGCGATCGTCCCCTCCAGCACCCCGGCCCGGAACAGCCCCTGCCCGACCAGCGAGCGCCCGGCCCGACGGGCCGCCTCCTCGGGCTCCCGGTCGTCCACCGAGGACAGGACGCCGGTCAGCCGGACCAGGACCTCGTGGTGGGCCGCTGCTGCGGGAAGCGCCTCGGCCCAGCGCTGCGCGAAGCCCTCGTGGGCGGTGGCCGCCACGAGGTCGGCGCGCGGCTCCGGGGCGTCCCCCGCCCCTCCGGCCGTCTTCATTCAGCCCCGGTGCTCAATCGCGTTACACATTCCTGATCGCGTTCACTCCAATGGAGGAATAAGTCGATGTTCATGCGGCATTGAGCTTACTGGGGGATGGGTGCGCAGGCGCAACACGAACTCGGCGACCGGACGGGCCGGGTGGACCGGACCCGGCGAAGTGGCCCGGTCCACCCAGGTCGCGGGGGTGGGCCGGGTTCGGGTGATCACCGGTCCCACCGCGTTCGGCGCGCGGGTGAGCGGCGCCGCGCATTGTTGATCTTTCCGTTCTTCCCGGCGCCCGCACAAATCACCCGAGCCCCACCGTTCGGCCTCGGCGGCGTTCCCGGCGAAAAGCGCTGCGGTCACGGGGAAAAGCGGTTCGCCGCCCGGTTGCGGGGACACGGCCGGCTCCGCCCAGTGCAGCAGCGCGACCCTCGCCCGTCAACGTCCGGCGCCCAACGTCCAGATGCCGGAAACCCTTGACCCCGAACCGTTTCGCGGCCCTATCCTCGCCGCAGTGCGTTGACCGCGCGACAGCGAGCCGGCCGTGTTGCAGCACGAGGTCGCGGTGCAGCGGTGAGCGGTCCCGCACTGCTGCGCAGTGCGGGGGCGCGGCACGTGAGGCAGCCCGGATCCACGTGCGAATTGGAGCCCCGTGACCCCAGCACCACGCCCCGACCCAATCCCGGACCGCGCGACCATCGTGGTCGTCGGCGGCGGCCCCCGCGCGTCCGGCCTGCTGGAACGCCTGGGGGCCAACGCCCCCGAGCTGCTCGCCAGACCCCTGGAGGTCCACCTGGTCGACCCGCACCCGGTGGGCGCGGGCCGGGTGTGGCGGGACGAGCAGTCGCCGCTGCTGCGGATGAACTCGATGGCCGAGGACGTCACCGCGTTCACCGACGACAGCGTCGTCTGCGAGGGCCCGATCCGCACCGGCCCGTCCCTGGCGGAGTGGGCCGACCTGGTCCTGTCCGGCGGGATCGAGGTCCCCCTGGACGAGGCCGTCCGCGCCGAGCTGTCCGCGATGCGCCCGACCTCCTTCCCGTCCCGGCGGGTGCAGAGCGCCTACCTGACCTGGTTCCACCGCCTGGCCGAGGCCTCGCTCCCCGAGGGCAGCCGGGTGGTGGAGCACCGGGCCGAGGCCGTGCGCCTGACCGGCGACGAGGCCCAATCCGTCTGGCTCGACGGCGAGGCGGAACCACTCGTGGCCGACGTGGTGGTCCTCGCACTGGGACACCTGGACGCCGAACCCACCCCCCAGGAGTCCGCACTAGCGGCGCAGGCCAAAGCGGCGAACCTCCGCTACCTCCCCCCGGACTACACCGCCGACACCGACCTCTCCACCGTCCCGGAGGCCGAGGACGTCCTGGTCCGCGGCCTGGGCCTGGCGTTCATCGACCTGGCCGTCCTGCTCGCGCAAGGCAGGGGCGGCCGTTTCGCGCGGGAGGACGGCGTGCTCCGCTACCACCCGAGCGGCCGGGAACCCAGGCTCCTGGCAGGCTCGCGCCGAGGCGTCCCCTACCACTCGAAGACCGGCTACCGCCTCCAAGGCGCTCCCCCCGAACCGCCCCGCTTCCTGGACGTGCGGGCCCTGCTGACCCGACCGGGCCCGGTGGACTTCCGCCGCGACGTCTGGCCCCTGATCGCCAAGGACGTGGCACTCGGCTTCTACCGCGAGCTGTTCACCGCCCACCCCGACCGCGTCACGCGCGGTTGGCCGGAGTTCTCGGCGACCTTCGCCACCCTGGACTGGTACTCCCCCCGGATGCGCGCCCTGGAGGCGGAGTCGATCCCGTCCACCGAGGACCGCCTGGACTTCGAAACCCTCGACCGCCCGCTGCGGGGCGCGGTGCTCGACGGCCCCGACGAACTGCAAGCCCACCTGCGTGCCCACATCGAATCCGACGTGGCCCGCCGCGGCAACCCAACCCACAGCGCCGACCTGGGCGCCTTCCTGGCCCTGCTGGGCGTGTACGGCGCCCTCCCCCCACTGCTCGCCTCCGGCCGCCTGGTCAACGAGGACGGCTGGTGGCACGGCTTCTTCAGCTTCCTGGCCAGCGGCCCACCCCCCGACCGCCTGGAGGAACTCCTGGCCCTCTCCGAGGCCGGGGTGGTCCGCTTCCTGGGCGGCGACCTGGAGGTGGCGGTGGAGGACAACGAGTTCGTCGCCCGCTCCCCGAACACGCCAGGAACCGAAACCCGAGCCACAACCCTGATCGAGGCCCGCCTGCCCGATCACACCCTCCCCAGAACCCGCAGTCCCCTGCTGCGCACCCTGGTGGAAGCAGGGGAGGTCCTGGACGTGGCAGGCCTGGTCCGCGTCGACCCCACCGACAGCGCCCTGCTGGACCGGAACGGCACCCCCCACCCCCGCCGCTTCGCGGTAGGCCCCTACACGAACAACAAGGCCCACGCCGCATTCGCCAGACCAAAAACGAACGCACCGGGATTCCGCCAGAACGACGCGGTAGCCCGCTCCATCCTCAAAACCCTGGCCTCGGAACCGGTGACGCCCCACTGATCCACATCGCACTCGCGGGCTGCGGGGCGAGCGCAGCGAGCCCGCAGCACACTCACCCGCGTCCCTCTTCTCCGTTTGGCCTGGCGAAGCCCGAGCGCAGGTGTCAAGACGCCGCCGCACCATGCGGCAGACCGCCTGGTCAAACGGCGTCTTGACGCCTGTGCTTGCCTGAAAGGAGGCCAAACGGAGAAGAGGGACCCCACCCACCGCAGGGTTAAACGGGACCACAAGACCAACGGTCACCGGCCGGCAGAGCCCGTCCCCCTCTTTTTTGGAGGTCTGCCCCGCCGGCGAGGCGTGCCCTTCAGCTCTTGACTTTCAACCTCCCCCTCTCCCCACACCTACCCCACCCCAGGTCCATCCACCTTCCCGCTCAACTCCTCCCCCTCCGTCAACCGCAAATCCCGATACCGCCGCAACGCCTCAGACCAGTGCGGAACCGCCTGCTCCGCCATCCCCAACCGCTCCAGCACATCCCCGATAGCCCGGTGGCACAACGCCTCCTGGTACCGATCCCCAATGGCCTCAGCCAGCGCCAACCCGGCCCGATAAGACTCCAACGCCTCCTCAGGCCGCCCCAACTCCTGCAACACCGCCCCCACCGTGTGCAACGTCGCCGTGTGCGCCTTGGTCGGCGAGTCCCCGCTGAACAACCCCAGCGCCTCCACCGCGTGCCCCAGCGCCAGTTCCGGCTCCCCCCGAGCCAGCAGCACGTTCGCCAGGTTGTTCAACCCGCTCGCCCGAGACCGCGCGTCCCCGACCTCCCGCGCGATCTCCACCGTCTCCCGGATCCGCTTCTCGGCCTCCGCCAACCGCCCCGCCGCCATCAGGCAGTACCCCAGGTTCGCCAGCGCCGCCAACTCCAAGTGCCGATCCCCGATCGCCAGCGCCGCCGACTCCCCGCACGCCGCCACCGCCTCCTCGATCCGCCCGAGATCGGCCAGCGTCGACCCCAGCCGCAGCAGGAACGTGGCCTCCGCGTGCTTGTCGCCCAGCGCCCGCGCCGCCGTCAGCCCGATCCCGCACAGCGCCAACCGGTCCAGCCGGTTCCCGCGCCGGAAGTGGAACGCGTCCAGGCACAGCGCCAGCTGCCACGTCCGCTCCCGCAGCCCCGAGCCGACCGCGATGTCCAGCGCCAGCCCGAGGTTCGCCTCCTCCAGCGTGAACCACCCCAGCGCCGCCTCGTGCGAGCGCAGCTCCGGCGCGCTCGCCGGCTGGTAGCTCAGCGGCTCGAACGGCTGCACGTGGTCCGACAGGTGCCCGCGCGCCAGGTCCGCCACGTGCAGGTAGTAGTCCAGCAGCCGGTGCGTGGCCTCGGTGTTGTCCTCCTCCGGCTCGGTCGCCGCCAGGTGGTGGGTGAACAGCCGCACCAGGTCGTGCCGCGAGTACCGGTCCGGCATGGACTCGTGCAGCAGGTTCGCGTACGCCAGCGTCCGCAGGTGGGTGCGCGCGCTGCCCACGCCGATGTCCATCAGCGCCGCCGCCGTGTAGCTGTCCAGGTCCGTGCCGGGGTGCAGCCCCAACCGCCGCAGCAGCCGCGCCGCCGCCTCCGGCAGCTCCCGGTAGCTCACCGCGAGCGCCGCGTGCACGCCCGTGCCCGCCTCCAGCGACAGCCCTGACAGCCGCCCCTGCTCGTCGCGCAGCTCGTCGACCAGCGACTGGATCGTCCACCTGGGCCGGGACGCCAGCCGCGCGCCCGCGATCCGCAGCGCCAGCGGCAGCCGGTCGCACAGCTCGACCAGCTCCGCCACCGCCTCCGGCTCCTGCTCGATCCGGTGCCTGCCCAGCGCCGCCGCCAGCAGGTCCTCCGCCGTGCCCTCCTCCAGCTGCGGCACCTGCAACGACGTCGCGCCCTCGGTCACCACCAGGTCGTCCAGCAGCAGCCTGCTGGTCACCAGCACCATGCACCGCGCCGACCCCGGCAGCAGCGGCCGGACCTGCTCCGCGGACCGGGCGTTGTCCAGCACCACCAGCACCCGCCTGCCCGCCACCAGCGACCGGAACTGGGCGGCCTGCTCCTCCAGGTCCACCGCGATCTGCGAGTCGTCCACGCCCAGCGCCCGCAGGAACCCCACCAGCGCGGTGCGCGGGTCCAGCGGCTCGGTCTCGTCGAAGCCGCGCAGGTTCACGAACAGCTGGCCGTCCGGGAAGTCCGCCGCCACCCGGTGCGCCCAGTGCAGCGCCAGCGCCGTCTTGCCCACCCCGGCCGGTCCGACCAGCAGCCCGATCGCCGAGTCCTGCCCGCCCAGGTCCGCCTCCAGCGCGGCCAGCTCGCAGGCCCGCCCGACGAACCCCCGGTGCTCCCTCGGCAGCTGCGCGGGCACGCTGACCTGCGGCGCGGACACCGGCCGGGTCGCGACGACCCCGCCGTCCAGCACCGCCTGGTACGCCTCGCGCAGCTCCGGCCCCGGATCGACGCCCAGCTCCTCGGCCAGCTGCTCGCGGGTGCGGTGGAACAGCTCCAGCGCCTCGGCCTGCCGCCCCGCGCCGTGCAGCGCCAGCACCAGCCTGGCCACCAGCGGCTCCCGCAGCGGGTGGTCGGCGACCGCGCCGGTCAGCGCCGCCACCGCCTCCTCGGCCCGGTCCAGCCGGAACAGCCGGGTCGCCAGCTCCTGCACGGCCACCGTGCGCAGCTCCTCCAGCCGCGCCGACACCGACTCCCGCAGCACCTCGCTCGCCACGTCCGCCAGCACCGGCCCGCGCCACAGCCGCAGCGCCCGCGCCAGCTCCTCGGCCGCCCGCTCGTCGTCCGCGTCCCGCGAACCGGCGACCAGGTCCTCGAACCGGAACACGTCCACGGCGGACCGCTCGGCGGTCAGCAGGTACCCCGGCGAGCGGGTGACCAGCGCCACACCGCCGCCCAGCACCTTCCGGAGTTGGGCGATATGTCCCTGAAGGGCCGCTTTGGCCTGCGGGGGCGGTGAGCCGTCCCACACCAGCGACAGCAGGCGGTCCCCGGACACCACCCGGTTGAGCTCCAGCGCCAGCGCCGCGAGCACCGTCCTGCGCTTGGCCGCGCCGAGGTGGACCGCGTCCCCACCTGCGGAGACGAGTTCAACCGGGCCGAGCAGGTTCACCCGCATCTGCAGACCTTTCGGCTTCGTCACGGTGCGGCGAAAAGTTTCCCACACGAGCATCCGCCGCCGATCCACTCGCATTGGTGGCGCGTTGGGTTTGCGTTGGCGACGCCTGGCAGCTTGGGTTCCGTCCTGCAGACTGCCTTCGCGAGGGAAACGATGTACATCGACGAAGCGGGAACCGACAACCAGGCCCAGCAGCCGGTTGCGCCGAAGAAGCGCGTCCCCCTGGGCGAAGAGGTCGTGGCGCTCAACGAGACCGTGAACTCCGGCAAGGTCTCGCTCGACCCCGTCGTGGGCGAGGAGCTGCGCAAGATGCTCCTGGAGCAGATCGACCAGGTCGACTCCTGGCTGGAGCGCGCGGGCAGGCTCGCCCGCCCCGCGCCGCTGGGCACCAACCCGGTCAGCGAGCGGATGAAGTCGAAGTTCGAGGAGCGCGCCGAGGGCGACCCCTACTCCTTCGCCTCCGTCATGACCTCCTACCGCGAGGTGCTGCAGCAGACGCACGACTCCGTGCAGAGCGCCATCCGCAACTTCCAGGCCATCGACGAGGAGCACCGCGACGAGCTGCGGCGGCTCAGCGGCGCGGCCAACCTGAACAGCAACTGAGAGGACGGGGCTCGTGGAGCAGGAAGCGGCGGACCTGGTTCTGACCGACACCCAGAACTGGGCGTCCAGGTCGCACCGGGAGCTTTACGACTCGGTCCACACGAACAACGACCCCGGTCAGACCGGTGAGATCGGTTCGGAGTGGGGCCACTTCGGCACCGAGCTGACCGAGGCCGCCCGCGTGATCAACGAGCGGGTCTCGGCCAGCGAGAGCGGCTGGACCGGCGACTCGGCCGACGGCGCGCGCGCCGCGATCCGGCTGTTGTCGGACTGGGTGACCGAGACCGCGGAGACCGCCGTCACGGTGGGCACCAGGGTCCAGGAGCAGGCCCAGATCATGCAGAACGCCCGGACGAACATCCCCGAGCCGGTGGAGTTCAACTGGGACCAGGCCACCAACACGCTCAGCTCGGGCGGCCTGACCTGGCTCGCCTCGTCCTCGGTGGACGTGCAGGCGGCCAACGAGCACGCGCGGCTCCAGCACGAGCACGCCGTGAACGTGATGACGTCGATGGAGAACGACTCCCGCAACGTCGACCAGAACACCCCCAAGTTCAGCCCGCCGTTCAACCCGACCACCGGCGCCTACGAGGAGCCCCAGGTCGCGACCATCCGCACGGTGGACGCGCCCGGCCTCGGCGACGCCTCGGGCGCGCTGACCGCCGCGGGCGTGACCAACGCGGGCGGCCAGGTCTCCGGCTACGGCGGCCCGGCTGGCGCGGGCGGCGCGGGCGGCGGGGCCCCGGTGTCCACCGAGGGCTACAAGCCGGTCGGCGGCGGCGGGTACGACAGCCCCGGCGGCGCGACCACCTCGGGCAGCAGCACCGGGTACGCGCCCGCCGCGGCGAGCTACAGCGGCCCGTCGGGCGGCGGCGGCACGACCAACCAGAGCTACGCGTCGCCGACCCCGGCCGCCGCGTCCGCTCCCGCGTACACGCCCCCGGCGAACTCGGGCTACACCCCGCCCGCGTCGTCCTCCCCGTCGCCCTCGTACGGCGGCTACACGCCGACCCCGCAGGGCGGCTACACCCCGCCGCAGTCGACGTACACGCCCCCGGCGACGACGAACACCTCGGGGACGACGTACTCGCCGCCGAAGACGACGAACCCCGGTTACACGAACCCGACGAACAACCCCGGCTACACGCCGCCGAACTACCAGACCGGCACCGGCGGCAACACCGGCGGGTACACCCCGACCAACCCCGGTTACACGAACCCGACCAACAACCCCGGCTACACGCCGCCGCGCCCCAACACGGGCGTCGGCACGGGTCCGGGGTACGTCCCGCCGGGCGGGGCCAACACCAACCCGCGCTACACGCCGAACTTCGGCGGCGCGGGCGGTGCGGGCGGCGCCGGTGGCGGCTTCGGCGGCGCCGGTGGCGCGGGCGGTGGCGCGGGCGGTGCGGCTGCCGGTCGCTTCGCCGGTGGCGCGGGCGGCTTCGGCGGCGCGGGCGGTGGCTTCGGCGGCGCCGGTGGCGCGGGCGGCGGCATGGGCGCGGCGGGCAGCCAGATGGGCGCGGGCGGCTCGTCGGCGGCCTTCGCGGGCGGTCGCGGCGGCGCTCCCGGCGTGGGCTTCGGCCCCGGCGCCGCTGGTGGCGCGGGCGGCTCGGGCACGCCGATGGGCGGCGCCCCGATGGGCGGCGCCGGCGCCGGTGGCCAGGGCGCGGAGGACAAGGAGCGCCGTTCCGCCGCGTACATCCGCGGCGAGGACATCTTCGAGGTGCCGGGTGAGAACCTGCCGCCGTCGGTGATCGGCGGGGTCAAGCCCAAGAAGGGCGGCCAGTCGTGATCGAGCCGGAGTACCTGCTCACGCCGCGTCAGCTCGACGTGCTGTGGCAGGACCTCGGGCTGGGCAGGCTGCCCTACCCGCTGGACGTGCCCAGCCTCGGCGCGACCGAGGCCGAGCGCGCCCGGCTGCGCGAGCAGGTGCTCGCCGAGCTGGGCGGCCAGCCCGACCACCGGCTGGTCTCGCTGCTGCGGCTGCTGGCCGACCACCGCGTGTCGGTGGACGCCATCGCGCACGTCGAGCGCCCGATCCGCGCCGTCGCCGTCTCGGACGGCGACCGCGCGGCCCTCGCGGTGATCGACAGCGGCAGCGTCGGCCTGCTGGAGATCCGGCCGACCTCGCTGGCCAGGTCCATCGTGGAGGTGCTGCCCGCCGGTGCGGCCGGTCCCGGCTCGTCGCTGTCGCTGCGGGTCGAGACCATGGACGCGGCCGTCGCGATGCAGGGCCAGTCCGACGGCGACGAGGACGACCCGTGGGGCGACTCCGAGGTCGACGAGCGCACCGCGCTCCAGCGCGCGGGCCTGTCCCGCGAGGACGCCACCGCGCTGAGCGAGCTGGCGGCCAACCGCAAGGCGGGCGGGCAGTTCGGGGTCTCGCACGGCGGTGGCGGCGGGTACCGGGCGCAGCGGGCCGGGGTGACCATCACCTGGTTCGACACGCACCAGGGCCGCTACCTGATGGTCCGGGAGAACGGGTGGCTGAGCCTGGCACCCACGGACAACGACCGGATCGCCAGCCGGATCGACTCGGTGCTGGCCGGGGTCGCCTGAGCGGCCCTCGCAGCCTGACCCGGAGGCCCCGTCGCGCACGTCGCGGCGGGGCCTCCGGGCTGTTCGGGGTCTTCCGCCCTGTCCGGGGCCTTTTCCAGCTTGTCCGGACTCCTCCCTGCTTGTCCGGACTCCTCCCGACCTGTCCGGTCCCTCCCGGCTCGACCGCGCGTTCCCGTAGTGCCACGGGCGCGCGGCGCTTCCCGCCGGGTGGACGTCCTTGAAGCGCCGCCCGCCGGGTTGCATCCTCGGTGGCGGGGTCCGACGTGCCCCAGGAGAGGCGGGTGCCCGATGGTCGAGTCGTCGCTGGGTCTGCGCGGGGTGTTCCGCGACTTCCCGCAGGGCGTCGGCATCGTGACCGCGACCGGTGGCGACGGCCCGGTGGGCGTCACGGTCAGCTCGATCACCTCGGCCAGCCTCGACCCGCCGCTGGTGGTGGTGTGGATCGGCCAGGGCGCGTCCGCGTGGCCGGTGCTGCGCACCGCCCCGCTGTTCGCCCTGCACCTGCTGCACGCGGGCCAGACCGCCCTGTCCGACCTGTTCGCCCGCTCCGGGGCCGACCGCTTCGGCCAGGCCACCCGCTGGGAGCCGGACGGCGACGGCGTCCCCCACCTGCTCGACGCCCCGGCCCGCCTCAGGTGCCGCACGTCCCGCCGGATCGTGGTCGGCGACCACGTGGCCCTGGTGGGCGAGCCGCTGGCGATCGAGCACACGGCGGGCGCCTCGCCGCTGGTGCGGTTCCAGGGGCGGTACACGTCCGTGGCGTAGCGGCTGCGGTGGCGTGGCGGCTGCGGCGGCGTGGCGGCTACAGCTGGAACCCCGCACGCGGGCGCACCGCCGACGCGGCCAGCTCGCGCACCCGCGACGCGGGCAGCGGCACCCCGTCGGCGGCCTGGAACCAGGCCACCACCTCCGCGATCGGCAGCCCCTCGGGCGGCAGGCCGGTGTACGGCACGGCGTACAGCGGGGTGTTCGGCTCGCTGCGCCAGCTCTCGGCCAGCGGCCCCAGGTCGACCGCGTCGAACCCCAGCGCGGCCAGCAGCGCGGCGACCTCGGCCTTGGCCGCCGGGTCGTCGCCGGAGACCGGCAGGGCGGTGCGGTCGGGGGCGCCGTCCGGCCGGTGCAGCTGCAGGAGCTGCCCGGGGCCGATGTTGTGCAGCGCCTTCACCACGCGGGCGCCGACCAGCGCCCGCTGCACCAGCTCGCTGGAGGTCAGCTCGTCCCGGTCCAGCTCGGGGTTCTCCCAGCCGGGCTTGCGGGCGTAGTTCATCGGGTCGACCACGACCTTGCCCGCCAGCTCCGCCACCGGCAGCCGGTGCAGCGCGGTCAGCGGCACGGCCGCCACGACCACCTCGCCCGCCAGGGCCGCCTCCGCCGGGGTCGCCGCGCGGGCCCGCTCGCCCAGCTCGGCCACCAGCGCGGCCAGGGACTCCGGGCCCCGCGAGTTGGCCAGCACGACGCGCAGCCCCGCGTCGACCGCGCGCCGCGCCACACCCGCCCCGACCATGCCGGAACCGATGACGCCCAGGGTGGTTGTGCTCACTGCCCGCTCCTCGCCTGCGCCCCGACCGCCGGGGCGCACCACCATCAGACCCGCCGCGAACCGGGCGGACAACGAGCGGACCCGCCCCGCAGCGATCACGTCCCGTGATAGATCAGAGGGGTGGAACTGCGCGCGCTGCACTACTTCGTGACCGTCGCCGAGGAGCTGCACTTCGGCCGGGCCGCCGAGCGGCTGCGGATCGTGCAGCCCGCCGTGAGCCAGCAGGTCGCCCGCCTGGAGCGGGAGCTGGGCGCCCGGCTGCTCGACCGGACCTCCCGGCGGGTGCGGCTGACCCCGGCGGGCGAGCGCGTCCTCGTCGCCGCCCGCGAGGCCCTGGCCGCCGCCGCGCGGGTGCGGGTGGTGGCGGGGGAGCGCGGGGCGGTGGTGCGGATCGGGCTGGCGTCCTGCGTGGACGCGCGGGTCGACCGGGCCCTCGGACGGCTCGGCGACGTGGAGCCGGAACTGGTGGACCTGCCGGTGTCCGCGCGCCTGGCGGCCGTGCGGGCGGGCGAGCTGGACGTGGCCCTGGTGCGCGGCGCCGTGCCGTCCGGGGGCGAGGTGCGGGTGGCGCGCGCGTGGACCGAGCGGCTGCACGCCGTGGTGTCCCACGAGCACCCGGCGGCGGGGGCGTCGTCGGTGCGCCTGGCGGACCTGTCCCCGGAGGGCCTGCGCCTGCCCGCCCGCGAGGTGGACCCGCCGCTGCACGACGCGATCCTGGCCGCCCTGCCGACCGCGCCCCGGCGACCGCCGTCGGGGGACCTGATGAACGCCCTGTACGAGGTCGCCCGCGACCCGGCGGGGTGGGCGCTGCTGCCGGAGGGCCAGGTGGCGAACGTCCGACCGGGCCGCGTGGTCCCGGTGCCCCTCGACCCGCCGCTGGAGGTGGACGGGCACGTGGTGGCCTCGGCGGTGACGCCCGCGTCCTGCCTGGCGTCGTACGCGGCGGCGTTCGGGGACTGAGCGGGGCGCGCCCACCGGGACGCGCCCCGGACCGCTACCCCAGCGCCCTCGCCGCCGCCCGCCCGGCGGTCCGCCCGGAGAACAGGCACCCGCCCAGGAACGTCCCCTCCAGCGCCCGGTACCCGTGCACCCCGCCGCCGCCGAACCCGGCCGCCTCACCGGCCGCGTACACCCCCTCCAGCACCGACCCGTCCCCGGTCAGCACCCGCCCCGACAGGTCCGTGTGCAGCCCGCCCAGGGTCTTGCGGGTCAGCACCGACAGCCGCACCGCGATCAGCGGCCCCGCCTTCGGGTCCAGCAGGGCGTGCGGTTCGACCACGCGCATCACCTTGTCGGTCAGGAACTTCCGCGCCTCGCGCATCGCGTTCACCTGCATGTCCTTGCCCAGCCCGGACAGCACCTGCCGGTCCCGCTCCACCACCACGCGCTGCAGCTCGGCCGCGTCCACCAGGTCCTCGCCGACCAGCGCGTTCATCCCCGCCACGACCTCGGCGACGGTCCGCCCGGTGATGAACTCCGGCGACCGCTTCGCGAACACCTCCACCGGCGTCACCGCGCCCGGCAGCACGCGCTTGAGGAGCATCTTCACGTCGCGCCCCGTCAGGTCCGGGTTCTGCTCGGACCCCGACAGCGCGAACTCCTTGCCGATGATCCGCTGGTTCAGCAGGAACCACGAGTGCCCGTGCCCGGTCTTGACGATGTGCTCCAGCGCCCCGAGCGCGTCGAAGCCGGGGAACAGCGGGATCGGCAGCCGCTTGCCCGTGGCGTCCAGCCACAGCGGCGACGGGCCGGGCAGGATGCGGATGCCGTGCCTGCCCCACACCGGGCTGTGGTTGTCGATGCCCTCCGGGTAGTGCCACATGCGGTCCTCGTTGATGATCCGCCCGCCCGCGTCGTTCACCACCTGGAGCATCAGGCCGTCCACGTGGTCCGGCACGCCCGACAGCATGTGCTCCGGCGGCGTGCCCATCCGCGCGGGCCAGTTGCGGCGCACCAGCTCGTGGTTGCCGCCGATCCCGCCCGACGTCACCACCACGGCCTGCGCGCGCAGCTCGAACGACCCGGCCACCTCCCGCGAGGACGGCTCCGCCCGGCCCACCGCGGACGGCACGAGCACCTCGCCGCTCACCCCGTCGACCACGCCGCCGGTGGTGGTCAGCCCGGTCACCCGGTGCCGGAAGCGGAACTCCAGCAGGCCCTGCGCCACGGCCTCGCGCACCCGCTTCTCGAACGGCTCCACGATGCCCGGCCCGGTGCCCCAGGTGACGTGGAAGCGCGGCACCGAGTTGCCGTGCCCGCCCGCCAGGTACCCGCCGCGCTCGGCCCACTGCACCAGCGGGAAGAACCGCACCCCCAGCCCGTGCAGCCAGGCCCGCTTCTCGCCGGAGGCGAAGTCCACGTACGCCTCGGCCCACCGCTTCGGCCACTCGTCCTCGGGGCGGTCGAACGCCGCCGAGCCCAGCCAGTCCTGGAGCGCCAGCGCCGACGAGTCGCGCACCCGCAGCCTGCGCTGCTCGGGGGTGTCCACCATGAACAGCCCGCCGAACGACCACCAGGCCTGCCCGCCGAGCGAGGCCTCGGGCTCCTGGTCGAGCAGCAGGACCTTGCGCCCGGCGTCGACGAGCTCCGAGGCCGCGACGAGCCCGGCCAGTCCCGCGCCGACGACGATGACATCCGCGTCATGTGCCATCGGGCGAGTCTAGAGGCGTCCGACAGCGCAGCACGAGACCTGAATATTTTTCAGAACACCGCCGTTCGAGCACGTCCGCGCCCCGCGATCCCGGAAGCGGCCCCGGAGAAGAGCGGGAGCCCGCCCCCGCCGAAGCGGGGACGGGCTCCACCGAGCGGGGAAGCGGTCAGGCCACGTTCCGCACGACCACCACGCCGCTGCCCACGGGCACGCCGTCGGAGGTCCGAACGCCCAGCTCGCCGCGCAGCTCGCGCCCGTCACCGGGCTTCGCGCTCGCGGTCACCGTGCCGGTCGCCGTCCACGTCGCGCCCGCGGTGCGCTGCGCGTCCGCGTCCGCCACGGTCACCGAGCCCAGGCTCGGCGCGGTGAACACGTCCAGGTAGTCGTACTCGGTGGTGCCTGCGGGCACCGCGTACCCGTCGACGACCACCCGCCACGCGCCCGGCGCCGGGTTGGCCACCGACACGGCCTCCTCCGAGTCCGCGTCGGCCGACTGCACGTACAGCACGCACGACCCGGAGGTGCAGTTGTACAGCAGCAGGTCCAGGTCGGCGGTCACGTCGCTGGTCTTCCCGATCGACGCCCGCAGCTGCGTGGCGCCCGCGGGCACGACCAGGTCGTACTGCGCGGTCGTGCCGTCGGCGATGCTCGGCCGCGCCACCTTCGCGCTGCCCAGCGGCCCGCCGACCAGCTTGCCGGTGAACGTCGCCAGCGAGTTGGTCACCTGGTACTGGCGCTCCACCGGGGTCCCGGCCACGACCGACTCGATCACGTCCGGGTTCGGGGTGATCGCGGTGCCCAGCACGGAGGCGGTCACCGAGTACTTGGCCACGTCGGCGTCCGAGGTGCGCCGCGCCTCGACCACGATCTCCCACACGCCCGGCGTCGGGTTCGCGACGGTGCGGCTGGTGGGCGTGCCACCGGAGCAGCCCGCGCCCGCGTCGGGGTTGTAGCAGTTGGTCGACGAGGTGGTGTCGAACGGGACGCCGTACGGGTCGAAGCGCAGGAACCGCACCTGGCCCTTGCCGGGGTCGCCGCCCGCGGCCATGTCGACCTTCAGCGCGCTGGTGCCCTCGGGCACCTTCACGAAGAAGCTCTGCGACTGGTTGCGCGGCAGGTCACCGGTCCTGGTCACCTGGTAGGAGCCCTTGGCGGTGAACTCCTCGGCGGCGAAGACCGTGTTCAGGGTCATCGCGTCGACACCGGCCGTGGACGAGTTGTCGATCTCCAGCACGGCCGAGTGCACGCCTGCCGACTTCGGCTTGACCTTCACGGCCAGCTGCACCGGCTTGTTCAGCGGCAGGGTGACCCTGGTGCCCGAGGAGAACGTGCCGTCGTTGCCCTTCCACGACAGGCCGAACTGCTGGTTCTTGTCCGGGCCGGTGGTGCGGGTCAGCGTGTAGGTGCGGGTGTACTCCTTGCCCACGACGACGCCCTCGCGGTCGTGGATGCCCACGCCCACGCCCGGCGTGGCCAGCAGGTCGTCCAGCGCCGTGCTGACCTCGACCGAGGTGGTGACGTTCTGGGTGTTGACGCCCCGGTTCAGCTCCGCCCAGGCGCGCTTGACGTCGAACAGGCCCGCGCCCTGCTCGTAGGCCTGGAGCGAGGAGACCCACTTGGCGCCGGTCTTGATCGCGGTGCGCAGCTGCGCGGCGTTCGGGCGCTGCCCGTTGTGCGTGGCCTTGTACGCGCTCACCAGCAGCGCGGCGGCGCCGGTCGCCTGCGGGGCGGCCATCGAGGTGCCGTTCAGCATGGCGTAGCCGGCGGGCAGCTCGTAGGTGCCCGCGACGGGGCCGGAGGGCAGCCACTGCGGGATCGTCGCGATGGCCGAGCCGGGCGCGACGATGTCCGGCTTGAAGCCGCCGTCCTCGCGCGGGCCGCGCGAGGAGAAGCCGTGCAGGCCCTCGGCCTGCTTGGTCACCGAGCCGTAGTTCGACAGCCACGTCTGCTTGGTGATGTACGAGCCGACGCTGATCGAGTCGGAGGCCACCGACGGGTCGCCCACGGTGTTGGCGCCCGCGCCGCTGTTGCCCGCGGAGATGAACAGCTGCACGTTGTACTCGGCGATCGTGCGGTTGTAGAGCTCCGCGCGCGCGTTGTTGCCGTCGTTGAGCGGCGGCAGGCCGCCGATGGAGATGTTGACGACGTCGGCGCCGTTGCGCGCCGCGTACAGCACGCCGTCGATCAGGCCGCTGCTGGTGCAGGACGGGGTCGACAGGCAGACCTTGACCGCCATCAGCTTCGCGCCGGGCGCCGCGCCGACCATCTTGCCGCCGAACAGGTTGTTGGCGGAGGTGATGCCCGCGACGTGCGTGCCGTGCTGGGCGGCGGAGATGCCGATGTTCACGTACGGGGTGCCGCCGTTGTCGTACACCGACTTGTCGGTCTGCACGACGAACGCGACCTGCTCGACGGTGCCCGTCGCCGGGTTGTCGACGCCGAAGTGGCCGACGTCCTTCTTGTGCTTGTAGTCGATCATCGGCTTGTCGTCGGTGAAGTCGCCGTCACCCTTGACGTCGACCCGCACCTCGCGCGTCGAGACGTCCTGCAGCACGCCGAAGGCGTCGTTGCGGTCGCCGTCGCGGTTCAGGTCGCCGCCGGTCTCGCTGTTGCTCAGGCCGAGGTCGCCCGAGGTCTCGCGGAACAGGCCGAAGCTGTACGTCGAGCCCCTCGGCACCTTGTAGGTGACGCCGCCGACGGTGAAGTCGGCCGTGTACCGGCCGGACATGCCGATCCACGTGCCGTCGCCGGAGTTGGTGGCGTTGGCGTTGTACCAGTCGACGACCTTGGTCTCGCCGGTCGTGGTGGTCTTGAGCGCCGGGTGGTCCAGGTCGACGCCGGTGTCCAGCACGGCGATCGTGGTCCCGCGACCGTCCCACTTGGAGTGCGCGTCCGTGAACTGCGCGGCCTGGGTGTCCTGGATCGGCAGGTACGGGTTCTTCTTGGGCGTCTTCGCGTCCGGGGCCTTCTGCGGCAGCGGCGCGGCGGAGCCCTCGGGGCGCGGGTCGTCCAGCGCGACCAGGCCGTCGACGTCCACGGCGCGGACGGCGTCCAGCTTCGCGGCCTTCTCCGCCTTGTCGCGCGGCAGCGACACCTTGGCGTAGTCGATGTCGCGCTCGGTGGACTGCACGGTGCCGCCGAGCGCCTTCAGCTCGTTGACGGCGGAGTCGAGCTCGCCCTCCTCGGCGGCGACCAGCAGGGTCACCTCGGCCTGGCCCGCGCGCTCGGCGTCGGCGATGCGCTCGCGGTCGACCGAGTCGAGCTGCTTGGACGCCTCGGGGGCGCCCTGGGGTGCTTCCTGCGCGAGCGCGGGAGTGGCGGCGAAGCCGATCCCAGAGGTGCCGAGCACGGCCGCGAGCAGAGCCGCCCCCGTGCGGTGCCGCCACCGTCTGCCTGAGTTGTTCACGGCGCAAACCCTTCGTGGGGAAAGATTGGCGCAAGCACATCGCTGGACGGGTGCCGAAACAATCAGACGAACGGCTCAAGCGCGGATTCCACATTGGACCAGCAGGCCTCTTGCGCGAGCGCGCCGGAAGTGCCGCAGAACCCCGAGACGGGTGCGACGCCTTCAGTCAAGAGCCGACCGGCGGGAATGTCAACCGGTGTCAAAGGTGAAATCGGGAAATCGGTGCGGGGGCGCTAACGAAAGCCCTCGGGCGCCGATGCGGGCCGTCACCGGGCGATCACGGGCGGTCCGGATCGGGGGCGGTGCGGTGAAGCCCGCCACAAACGGGCATCGTCCGGCGTCCCGGTTCGTTGGGTCTACTGGTCGGCGTGGTGGACGTTGCGCCGCGCACCCCCGTTCCGCAGGGCACTCCCCCTGGCCCGCGGATCCGCTTGGGGGTGGCGCGCGCTCCCGCCGTCGTCGACCGCCGTCGGCCGGACGGCGTCCCCCCACCGCTCGGCCGACGGCCCGGACAATGCCGGGCCCGGTGGGTCGGACCCGACCCGCCGGACATTCGCGCGTGGTGCCGGATTGCGCTCGGGCCGCGCATTGGCGGGGTGATCCACGACGCATTCATGACGCCGCCGGGTCGCCCGCGCAACCCGCGCATTTCCGCCACCGGCCATTTCCCGGCATTCGGACGCCGCCCCGCTCGGCGTTCCGGGGCATCACGGTTCCGGCAGGCGGTGCTCCACCGGCTGGTCCACGTCGACCCGCTGGACGCCCGCCAGCGCGGCGAACGCCTCGGCCCGCTCGACCGGGACGGCCAGCCGGGCGTACCCGACCGCCGCGTCCTCGGCCAGCACCCGAGCGCCCGCCTCCCGCGCCGCCGCGACCACCTCGGCCTCGTGGCCCCGCTCGGCCACCACCAGCAGCTCGACCTCGCCCGCGCCCGCGCGCCGCGCCTCGCGCAGCGCCGCCCTGCCCTGCTCGGTCAGCTTCGACGTCTCTCCAGGCACCGGCGCCTCCGCGCTCGTCGTCCCGGCCGCCGGGACGGTCGACCGCTGCGGGGACAACGTCCCGGACGTGCTGACCGTGCCCCGCTCCGACGGCGGGGAGGGCGGCGCGCTCGCGGCGCCACCGCCCGAGCAGCCGACGACCGCCGCCGCCACCGCGCCCAGCACCAGCGCCACCAGCCCGGCCCCGCCGAACCCCGAGCCGCCGAACCCCGTCCCGCCGAATCGCCGCACCCCGCACCACCGCATCCCGCGCTCCCGCGCTCCAGGCCCCGGACCACCGGTCGTCACGGCGAGGACGGAACCCCGACCCGCACCGGTTGCATCTCCTGCGTGCTCGTCGGCCCGCTGAACGCCTGCACCCGCTCCTCGCCGTCCGCGCTCTCGCCGAACACCCGGTTGTCCCCGTGCGGCTCCGCCACCTCAGGCCGCCGGGGCGCGGTCTTCGGCACGTCCCGCACCCGCACCTGCGGCAGCGCGCCGGGGTGGTTCGCCCGCAGCCACGTCACCAGGTGCTCGCGCACCACGCACCGCAGGTCCCACAGGCTCGGTGCGTCCCGCGCGGACACCAGCGCCCGCAGCTTCACGAACGAGCGCACCGCGTCCGTCACCTGGAGCACCGACACCCGCCCGTCCCACAGGTCGGTGTTCTCCAGCGCGTGCCGCAGCTCCTGCCGCATCTCCTCCACCGGCACCGTCCAGTCGACCTCCAGCTCGACCGTGCCGAGCAGCGCCGACTGGGTGCGCGTCCAGTTCTCGAACGGGGTCTTCAGGAAGTGCGAGGTCGGCAGGATCAGCCGCCGGTCGTCCCACAGGTGCACCACCACGTAGGTCAGGGTGATCTCCTCGACCCGGCCCCACTGCTCCTCGACGATCAGCACGTCGTCCAGCCGCAGCGCGTCGCTGAACGCGATCTGCATCCCGGCGAACACGTTCCCCAGCAGCGACTGCGCGGCCAGCGCCGCGATCGCGCCGATCACACCGGCCGACGCCAGCAGCGACGCGCCCGCCGCCCGCGCGCCGGGGAAGGTCATCAGCACCGCCGCGACGGCCACCACCGACACCACGCCGACCGTGACCCGGCGCATCAGCCGGACCTGGGTGTGCACCCGGCGGGCGTGCCGGTTGTCGTCCACGTCGATGCGGACGCGCGAGAGGGTCGCGTTCTCCAGCACCACCAGCAGCGCCGCCAGCAGCCACGCGCCGCTCAGGATCAGCGCGATCCCGACCGCGTGCAGCGCCGTCGGCCGCCACTCGCCGCTGGCCGTGACGCCGAGGGAGAGCTGCAGGGCCACCAGGGCGGCGACCACCTGGGCGGGCCGGTGCAGGTGGCGGGCCAGGTTGGCGAACAGCTCCGACTTGCGGCCGATCCTGGCGACCGTCCGGTGGACCAGCGCCACGGCGACCAGTGCGACCAGCACCGATCCGGCGAACGTGACGATCGTGACGACGGGGGCGGGCACGCGTGGCACCTCCTCTTCGCGGGTACGTTCCCGTGTGGGCGTACCCGCGAGCCCGCCGGTCAAGACCCGAGTGCGGCGTTCGCCACTTCCGCTTGCCCTCAACCGCCCACAGGTGACAATCCGCCCACCCGCCACCGGCAGGGCTCACCACCGGCAGCGGGCGGCGCCCCACGGCTCGTCGTCCCACCGGGCCCACGCCAGGTTCCACGCGGTCCAGCGCCGGCTCCGGCTCGACCAGTGGCAGACCCGCAGCTCCTCGGGCAGCCGAGCCAGCGCCGGGGCGGCGTCCGCGGACAGCGTCGACAGGTAGGTCCGGTCGATCCGCCCGGTGGCCTCGTAGCGCGCCACGTTGGCCTCCGCGACGAGCAGGTCCGGGTTGGCGGCGGCCAGCGCCAGCACCGCGCCCGCCGCCGTCGCCACCACCGCCCTCGGCAGCCAGGCCGCCGACAGCCGCACCCCGGCGGCCAGCACCACCAGGCACACCAGCCCCAGCCACAGCTCGGCGGCCAGCGCCAGGACGCGCTGCTCGGTGAACCCGTAGGCCCGCTGGTAGAGCCACATGCGGTGCACGGCCGAGGCGACGATGACCAGGGTGAGCGCGCACAGCGCCCCCGGCAGGGCGCGCAGCCACAGCCGGTCCCGCGCGGTGGCGCGCGAGGCGAACCGGGACACCGCGCCCAGCACGCCCAGCGTCAGCAGGGTGACCACCACCAGCTGCCCGAAGCCGCCGCGCGCGTAGTCGGCGTACGTCAGGTCGGCGGTCACCTGCACGTGCCGGTCGCCGCCGAACAGGGTGCGCAGCTGCACGGCCACGAACGCGGTGAACAGCGCCACCAGCGCCCCCACCGGCAGCGCCCAGTCCCGGCGCGCCACGGCGGGCGCCTGCGCGAGGGGCGCGTCGACGGTGTTCGGGACCGCGCGCAACCGGTGCGCGGCCAGCACGCCCGCGCCCGCCGCCGCGCCGAGGACCGCGGTGACCCCGATCGGGGTGTCGGATCGGAGCACCGCGCCCAGCACCAGGTCGGCGAACGCCTCGTCCGCGCTCACCAGCAGCGGCAGGAACACCAGCAGCGCCGCGCAGGTCAGCGCCACCGGCCGCAGCCAGCCGCCCGTCGCGCGCGCCGAGACGCTGCGCGCGCCCCAGGGCAGCGCGCGCGCCGCGGTGGCGGGCACCGCGACGCAGGCCCACAGCAACCCCCTGGCCGTGCGACCGCCGGTGACCGCGATCGAGGCGGTGGCCAGGCCGGTGACCAGGCACAGGGCGAACAGCCAGCCGGACGCGCGGAACGCGGCCACCGACGCGAGCAGCACCGACAGCGCCGCCCAACCGGGGCGGACCCGGCCGACCAGGGCGAGCACGGCGACGGCGGCGATCGGCCAGCCGACGCCGTGGCTCTCGTACGGGACCACGGCCGCCACGACCACGCCCGCGACCAGCGCGGCGAGGACGGCCCGGCTCCGGCGGGACTCGTCCTGCGGGGTGAGCGGCGGGGTGGCGGGGGAGCGGGGCGCGGGGGCGGTGGCGGCGCGACCGGGTGCCGTCACCTGAGCGGGGGCCTCGGGTGAGCCGCCGCCCGCAGGCTCGTTCCCGCTCTCCGGCTCAGCTTCCACCTCGTTCTCCGGCTCAGCTTCCTCGTTCTCCGGCTCGGCTTCGCCCTCGGGCGCAGGTTCCTCCCCGCGCTCGGGCTCAGGCCTCCCCCCGGTGGTCGGCTCAGGTCCGCTGACCGCCCCCGGCCCGGTCCCGCCGCCGTTCTCCGTTTTGTCCTCGGGTTTTTTGGGCATGGTCGAGTCCCCCTCCGTGCACAGGTGCTGCTTGGTGTGGGTGTTCGGTGATCCGGTCAGCCGGTCAGCCGGTCGGTGGTCGCCCGCTCCGGGGAAGGGTCACCTCGATGCGGCAGCCGGGGGCGTCGACCACCCGGATCGCGCCGCCGTGCAGGTCGACCACCCACCGCGCGATGTCGAGCCCCAGCCCGGTGCCGCC
The DNA here is from genome assembly GCF_002354875.1 of Actinosynnema pretiosum. GTDB lineage: Bacteria > Actinomycetota > Actinomycetes > Mycobacteriales > Pseudonocardiaceae > Actinosynnema > Actinosynnema auranticum. The sequence goes on along the minus strand of NZ_CP023445.1, from coordinate 7,143,349 downwards.
GCCGCTGGCCCGCTCGCCCCTGGTGAACCGCTCGAACACCCGCTCCCGGTCCGCCTCGGCGATGCCGGGCCCGTCGTCCTCGACGGCGAGCGCGAACAGGTCGCCGTCCGCGCGGGCGGTGATCCGCACCTCGCCGTCGGGCGGGGCGTGCCGGGTGGCGTTGTCCAGCAGGTTCTGCACGACCTGGTGCAGCCGGGCGCGGTCGGCGGTGACCACTGTTCCCGGCGGCGCGTCGACGGCGAACCGGGTCGACGGCGCCGCCACCGCGGCCTCGGCGACGGCGGAGCCGAGCAGTGCGGGGACGTCCACCTCGGACAGGTCGAGCCGGTGCGCGCCCGCGTCGATGCGGGACAGGTCCAGCAGCTCCGCGACCAGCCGCCCGAGCCGCTCGGTCTGGGCGAGCGCGGTGCGCATCGTGGTGGCGTCGGCCCGCTCGACCCCGTCCACCACGTTCTCCAGCACGGCCTGGAGCGCGGTGATGGGGGTGCGCAGCTCGTGGGAGACGTTCGCGATCAGCTCGCGGCGGCGCTGCTCGGCGTCCGCGATGTCCGCGGCCATCTCGTTGAACGCGACCGCGAGCTGTCCCACCTCGTCCCGCCCGGTCGCCCGCACGCGGCGGCTGTAGTCGCCGCGCCGCATCGCGCCGACGGCCCAGGTCATCTCGCGCAGCGGGCGGGTCATGCCGTGGCCGACGACCTGCGAGATGACCAGCGCGATGCCGAGCGCGCCGAACACCGTGGTCGGCGCGAGCCAGCCGATGCGGATGCGGAAGAACGTGAACGCGGCGGCCCAGGACACCAGCACCACGGCGGCGATCTTCAACTTGATCGACCGCATCGGGTCGAGCGGGCGCGGCACCCGGTCCAGCAGCGCCCGAGCCCGCTCCCGCCGGGTCACCGGGGCACCTCCAGCGCGTAGCCGACGCTGTGCACGGTCCGGATGAGGTCGCCGCCGAGCTTGCGGCGCAACGCCTTGACGTGGCTGTCGACGGTCCGCGTGCCGGTCCCGTCCGGCCAGTCCCACACCTCGCTCAGCAGCCGCTCCCGCGACTGCACCGCGCGGGGCCGCTCGGCGAGGTGCACGAGCAGCTGGAACTCGGTGGGCGTCAGGTGCACCTCGCGGCCACCCCTGAGCACCCGCCGCTCCCCGAGGTCCACCTCGACGTCCCCGAGCACGATCCGCTCGCTCAGCGCCGCCCGCTCCCGGTCGACGCGCCGGAGCAGGGCGTGCACGCGGGCGGCGAGCTCGCGCAGCGAGAAGGGCTTGGTGAGGTAGTCGTCGGCCCCGACGGCGAGCCCGACGAGCAGGTCCGTCTCCTCACCGCGAGCCGTCAGCATGAGCACCGGCACCGCCCGCCGCGCCTGAACCCGACGGCACACCTCCAGCCCGTCGAAGCCGGGGAGCATGACGTCGAGCACGACGAGATCGACCCCCTCGCCCAGCGCCCGCTCCACCCCGGAGGGCCCGTCGTGCGCGACGAGAACCTCGAACCCCTCGGCCCGCAGGCGAGCGGCGACCGAGTCGGCGATGGTCGGGTCGTCCTCGACGACCAGCACCCTGCGCGTCATGGGGGCGACTCTAGGGGCGGGGTGTGGAGGGGGGTGGGGGGAGTTGTGAAGGTTCTGTGGAGGGGGTTAGGCCTGCCGGGCGGTGCGGAACACGGTTCAGCGCTCATCTCGAACTGCCGTCGCCCGCCTTCCGCCCGCTGAGCGGTAATCGCTCACTGCCTCCCGTGCCGGCGCGCACGCGGACACCCAGGCCGAAGCGACCGGCAGATCACGGACAGCACCGGCGGTGAAACCGCGATCCACGGCCGTGACGGCCAGATCCGGGACGAGGGCACCTCCCGCATGGGGAACGATCCCAACCCGCCCCGCGACAAGCGGTGAGAATCAACGGCGGGGAAATCCTGCGGGAGCCGCCTGCCGTTCTTCGCCGACGCTCGAAATCGACGTCCGCGCTTCACGCGGCGCGCCCGGCGACCGCCGCCGCGCCGCGAGGGCGCCGATCCGGTGAGAAGGGCAGGCGGCCCGCGTCGCCAACCCCCACCCCACCCGCCCCCGACCGGGCTACGCTGCTCCCGTGGCCGAGGGTGCTGTGCTGGAAGCCGTGCTCGAGCGGATCACCTTCGCGAACGAGGAGACCGGGTACACCGTCGCCCGCGTGGACGCCGGGCGTGGCGCCGACCTGATCACCGTCGTCGGGGCCCTCCTCGGCGCGCAGCCCGGTGAGTCCATCCGGATGCGCGGGCGCTGGGGTTCGCACCCGCAGTACGGCAAGCAGTTCCACGTCGACGACTACACCACCGTCCTCCCCGCCACCATCCAGGGAATCCGCCGCTACCTCGGCTCCGGCCTGATCAAGGGCATCGGCCCCGTGCTCGCCGACCGGATCGTCACGCACTTCGGGGTGGACGCGCTCGACGTCATCGAGCAGCACCCCGAGCGCCTCATCGAGGTGCCCAAGCTCGGGCCCAAGCGGACGAGGATGATCGCCGCCGCGTGGGAGGAGCAGAAGGCCATCAAGGAGGTCATGGTCTTCCTCCAGGGTGTCGGGGTCTCGACCTCCCTCGCGGTGCGCGTCTACAAGCAGTACGCCGACCGCTCGATCGACGTCGTCCGCGAGGAGCCCTACCGGCTCGCCACCGACGTGTGGGGCATCGGGTTCCGCACCGCCGACGTCATCGCCAAGGCCGTCGGCATCCCGCACGACAGCCCCCAGCGCATCAAGGCGGGCCTCCAGTTCACGCTCTCCGAGGCCACCGGCAGCGGCAACTGCTTCCTGCCCGAGAACGAGCTCATCGGCGACGCCATCCGCATCCTCCAGGTCGACGCGGGCCTGGTCATCGACTGCCTCGCCGAGCTCGTCGACGAGGAGGGGGTGGTGCGGGAGGTCCAGCCGGACGGCGAGGCCGCCGTCTACCTGATCCCCTTCCACCGCGCCGAGATCTCACTCGCCACCCAGCTTCGCCGACTGCTCGCCGCCGACGGCGACCGCCTCCCCGCGTTCGCCTCCGTGGACTGGACCAAGGCCTTCCGCTGGCTCGGAGCCGAGCTGGAGGGCAAGCAGGAAGCCGCCGTGCGCCTCGCGCTCACCAACAAGGTCGCCGTGCTCACCGGCGGACCCGGCTGCGGCAAGAGCTTCACCGTGCGCTCGATCGTCCGGCTCGCCCTGGCCAAGGGCGCGAAGGTCGTGCTCGCCGCCCCCACGGGGCGCGCCGCGAAGCGGCTGGCCGAGCTGACCGGCCACGGGGCGTCCACCGTGCACCGCCTGCTGGAGCTCAAGCCCGGCGGTGACGCCGCCTACGACCGCGACCGGCCGCTCGACGCGGACCTGGTCGTCGTGGACGAGGCGTCCATGCTGGACCTGCTGCTCGCCAACAAGCTCGTCAAGGCCGTCCCTCCCGGCGCGCACCTGCTGCTGGTCGGCGACGTCGACCAGCTGCCCTCGGTGGGCGCGGGCGAGGTGCTGCGGGACGTGCTGGCCACCGGCAGCCCGGTGCCGAACGTGCGCCTCACGCACGTGTTCCGCCAGGCCCAGCAGTCCGGCGTGGTCACCAACGCGCACCGCATCAACGCGGGCGAACCCCCGGTGGTGCGGGGGATGGCGGACTTCTTCCTGTTCCCGGTCGAGGACGCCGAGGAGGCGGCCGAGCTGACCGTGGACGTGGTCGCGCGCCGCATCCCGCGCAAGTTCGGCCTGGACCCGCGCAAGGACGTGCAGGTCCTCGCCCCCATGCACCGGGGCGCGGCGGGCGCGGGCGGGCTCAACGCCGTGCTGCAGGAGGCGCTGACCCCCGCGCGCGATGGCCTGCCGGAGCGCAGGTTCGGCGGGCGGGTGTTCCGGGTCGGGGACAAGGTCACCCAGATCCGCAACAACTACGACAAGGGCGCGAACGGGGTCTTCAACGGCACGCTCGGGGTGGTCACCGGGATCGACCCGGTGGAGCAGAGGGTGACGGTCCGGACCGATGAGGACGAGGACGTGGATTATGAGTTCGGCGAGCTGGACGAGTTGACCCACGCCTACGCCATGACGATTCACCGTTCACAGGGCAGTGAGTACCCGTGCGTGGTCATCCCAATCACGACCAGCGCCTGGATGATGCTCCAGCGGAACCTGCTGTACACGGCGGTGACCCGCGCGAAGAAGCTCGTGGTGCTGGTCGGCTCGCGCAAGGCGATCGGGCAGGCGGTGCGCACGGTGGGCGCGGGGCGCCGCCACACCGCGCTCGACCACCGGCTCACCGGCGCGCTCTGATCACGCACCGCGACCGCCGGAGCCAGGCCACCGGAGCCGCGCCACCGGAGCCGCGCCACCGGAACCGCGACCGCCACAACCCCGAGCCCCGCAACGCGGAGCGGCCCCCACCGGCACGGGAGTCCGGTGGGGGCCGCTCGGTCACGCGGTCGCGACTACTTCAGGCCGTTGCTGATCGCGGTGATCAGCTCGCCGTTGGCGGTGTCGCCGTCCAGCGCCCAGAAGAACGCGCCGCCCAGGCCTTGGCCCTTGGCGTAGCTCATCTTCCCGCCGATGGTGGCCGGGGTGTCGTAGCTCCACCACTGGTTGCCGCAGTACGCGTAGGCGGTGCCGCCCACGGTCCCGGTGGCCGGGCACCTGGTCTTCAGGACCTTGTAGTCCTCGATGCCCTGCTCGTAGGTGCCGGGGGCCGGGCCGGTCGCGCTGCCGCCGGGGGCGGCCTGCGTGACGCCCGCCCAGCCGCGGCCGTAGAACCCGATGCCCAGCAGCAGCTTCGACGACGGGACGCCCTTCGCCTTCAGCTTCTTGATCGCGGCGTCCGAGTGGAAGTCCGCGGTCGGGATGCCCGCGTAGCCGGTGAGCGGCGAGTGCGGGGCCGTCGGGCCCGTCGGGGCGAACGCGCCGAAGTAGTCGTAGGTCATGACGTTGTACCAGTCGAGGTACTGCGCCGCGCCCGCGTAGTCCGCCGCGTCGATCTTGCCGCCGCTGGTGCCGTCCGCCGTGATCGCGGCCGTCACCAGGTTGTTCGGGCCGAACTTGGCGCGCAGCGCCTGGGACAGGTTCTTGAACGCGGCGAAACCGCTGCTGTCGCAGGACAGGCCGCAGGCGTTCGGGTACTCCCAGTCGATGTCGATGCCGTCGAAGACGTCGGCCCACTTGGAGTTCTCGACCAGGTTGTAGCAGGACTCGGCGAACGCGGCCGGGTTCTGCGCGGCCTGGCCGAAGCCGCCGGACCAGGTCCAGCCGCCGAACGACCACAGCACCTTGATGTGCGGGTAGGCCTTCTTCAGCTTGCGCAGCTGGTTGAAGTTGCCGCGCAGCGAGCCGTCCCAGGTGTCGGCCACGCCGTCGACGCTCTCCGCCGCGGTGAAGGCCTTCTCGGTGGCGGCGTCGCCGTCGCCCATGACGCACTGGCCGTTGGTCACGTTGCCGAACGCGTAGTTGATGTGCGTCAGCTTCGCGGCCGAGCCGCTGGTCACGATGTTCTTCACGTAGTACTTGCGGGCGTAGATGCCCCAGTCCGTGAAGTAGCCCAGGTTCTTGGCGCCGCCGGGCTGGGGCGGGTTCGACGTGGTCGTCGTCGGACCGGTGGTGGTGGTCGTCGTCGACGTGGTCGTCGTGGTGGTCGGGTTGGTCCCGCCCGCGTCGCAGGACGCGCCGTTCAGCTTGCAGTTCGTGGGACCGGTGTAGGCGCCGGTGTACGAGACGTTGAAGCCGAAGCTGGCCGTGCCGCCCGCCGGGAGCGCCCCGTTCCAGGTGCCCTTGACGGTGGTGCGCTGACCGCTGGTGGTGTGGCTGCCGTCCCACAGCGAGGTGACGCGGTGGTTGGCGGGCAGGTCGAACTCGACCGTCCAGGAGGAGAGCGCGCTCGTGCTGCCGTTCTTGATCGTGTACTTGCCCTCGTAGCCGGTGCCCCAGTCGCTGCCCTTGGTGAAGGTGGCGGAGACGCCGCCCGCACCACTGGCCGAGGGGACGACCAGGAGGCCGACACCCAGGGCGGCGACGGCCGTGAACAAGGCCGTGAGATGCCATCTGGTCTTCGACATGTGTTCCTCGCAGGGAAACTCGTTGCAGGGTGAGGCAAACATGTGGTTCAGACCACTTACCGGTCAAGGTCTAGACCACTTCATCACTCCAAAGGACTAGTGGTACTCCGGGAGGGCGGGCCGTGGGAACCCCTGACAACACCTCGGGGTCGGCTCAGACCCAGGGGGGAGGGCGAGGTCATCCCGCGGGGAGACGACGCGGGGCGGTCCCCACCAGCAGGATCGGCGGCAGTTCCGTGGTGACGGCACGGACCCGACGAACCGGAGGACGCGTTGAGGCTCACGAGGGGGACCGCGCTCGTCGCGGCGGCTTCGCTGGCACTGGTGGGGGTCGCGGGGACGGCGACGGCCGCGCCGTCCGCGGTCGAGGGCGCGGCGGGGGAGCGCATCGACCGGGCCGCGGTGCAGAAGGCGCTGGACGAGGTGGTCGCGCTGGGCGCGCAGGGCGTCCAGGTGCGGCTGACCGACGGGCGGCAGCAGCTCACCGCGCGGGCGGGCGCCGCCGAGCGCGGCTCGTCCCGGCCCGTCCCGCTGAACGGGCGGTACCGGATCGGGAGCATCACCAAGACGTTCGTCTCGGTCGTGGTGCTCCAGCTGGTCGGCGAGGGCAAGGCCGAGCTCGACCAGCCGATCTCCCGCCACCTGCCCGGACTGCTGCCCGACGGCGACCGGATCACCGTCCGGATGCTGCTCCAGCACACCAGCGGGCTCCACGACTACACCGCCGACCTGTTCGCGGACCTCACCGACTTCGAGACGCTGCGCTGGCGCACCTGGCAGCCGTCGGAGCTGATCGCGCTCTCCACCGCCGAGCCGCTCGACTTCGAGCCCGGCAGCCGGTGGAGCTACTCCAACACCAACTACGTCGTCCTCGGCGAGCTGATCGCGAAGCTCACCGGCAGGCCGTACGGCGACGCCGTGGAGCGCCGCGTCCTCAAGCCGCTGGGGCTGCGCGACACCAGCGTGCCCGGCACGCGGGTGGACGTCCCCGGCCCGCACGCCCATGGGTACCTGCGGTACGCGCCTGGGAAGTTCACCGACGCCACCAGGCTCAACCCGTCCATGGCCCACGCGGCGGGCGAGATGATCTCCACGACGGCGGACACCGACCGGTTCGTCGAGGCGCTGCTGGGCGGGGAGCTGCTCAAGCCCGCGCTGCTGGCCGAGATGCTCAGGACCAGCGAGCTGAGCCCGGACTACGGCCTGGGCGTCGAGCGGGTGGACGTGCCCTGCGGGAAGGTCGCCCACGGCCACAGCGGCGGCATCCCCGGCTACAGCTCGCTGGTGATCAGCACCGACGACACCCGCCGTCGGCTGGAGCTGTCCGTCACCACCGGCCCGGACCTGCGGGAGCAGCCGAGCGAGGCGCTGCACGCGCTGCTCACCGAGGTGTTCTGCTGATCCCCTGATCCCGCCGAGCCCTCTCGCGCCACCGGGGCGACCGCCGTCCAGCCCGGCGGCGCGAGGGGCGTCGACCGGGCGGTGGTCCACGCGGACCGCCGCCCGGTCCGGCGTCTGGTCCGGCGTCCGCCCGGCATCCACCCAGCGGCGTCCGGCGCGGCTCTCGGGCGGCTGCCGTGCGGGATGCCGAATCCCCGTCCGGAGCAATCCCTCAACCCTAAAACAACACCATGGCGTAACTACCGAGCGTGCCAGAATGACCACGTGCCGAACTTGCGCTTCCTGCGCGGCTACAACGACGCGGTCGTGCTGGGACTGGCCAGGTCCGGCGCGGTGACCAGGGTCGAGCTGGCCGAGCGCAGCGGGCTCACCCCGCAGGCCGTCTCCAAGATCGTCAACCGGCTCATCGACGACGGCCTCCTGCTGGAGTCCGGCACCCGCAACGTCGGCGTCGGCAAGCCCCGCACCCTCCTCAAGCTCGCCGCCGACCGCAGGCTCGCCCTCGGCGCCCAGGTCGAGCGGGACGAGCTGCGGGTCGTGCTCGCCGACCTCGCGGGCGACGTGGTCGGCCGCGCCGTCGCCCCGCTGCCGCCCGAGTTCGGGCCCGACGCGTTCGTCGCCGAGCTGGCCGCGCTCGCCGACCGGCTGCGCACCCCCGACGTGGAGGAGCGCCTGCTGGGCCTGGGGATCGGGTTCGTCGGGCCGCTCGACCACCGCACCGGCACCGTGCTCGACCCGAACGGGCTGGCCGGGTGGACCGAGGTGCCGCTGCGCGACCTGGCCGAGAAGCGCCTCGGGCTGCCGGTGGTGGTGGACAAGGACACCAACGCGGCGATCGTGGCCGAGTCCTGGCGGCGCGGCGAGGAGCTGCGCGACGCGGTGCTGGTGTGGGTCGGCACCGGGCTCGGCGCGGGGCTGCTGCTCGACGGGCGGGTGCACCGGGGCGCGCGGACCAACGCGGGCGAGTTCGGGCACACCTCGATCCAGCTGGACGGGCCGCCGTGCGTGTGCGGGCGGGCCGGGTGCGCCGAGGCGGTGCACAACGCGGCGGCCACGCGCGGTGACCTCGGGGCGGCCACCACGGCGGTCGGGGTGGCGGTCGCCGGGCTCGTGCAGGTGCTCGACGTGGAGCGCGTGGTGCTCGCCGGGCGCGCCGTCCTCGCCCAGCCCGAAGCGTATGCGGAGGGTGTTCGTTACCACCTGCCGAGACACGATTGGCTGGTCGTCGATGTCGAAGTGACCCCGTTGGGTGACGACTTGGTTGCTGCGGGTGCCGCGATGCTGGTTCTGAGCGAGTTCTACGGACGTCCGCGCTGACTCGCCGCACGTCCGCGCGGCGGCGGGTGATTCACTGTGCGGCATGTATGCGCTCCGCTACGCCGTCGGCACCGACACCGGTCAGCGCCGTGAGGCCAACGAAGACTCGGTGCACTGCGGCGAGCGCCTGTTCGCCGTCGCGGACGGCATGGGCGGCCACGCCTTCGGCGAGGTGGCCAGTTCGATCGCGGTCGCGGTGCTCGCCGACGTGGACGTCGACGCCGACGACCCGCTGACCGAGCTGGCGGCGGCCACCCGCGAGATCGCGGTGCGGCTGACCGACCTGGCCGAGGAGAACTTCGACATGCGCGGCATGGGGACCACCCTCACCGCGCTGCTGTGGGACGGCGAGGAGAAGCGCTTCGCGGTGTGCCACATCGGCGACTCGCGCGCCTACCTGTCGCGCGGCGGGGAGCTGACCCAGATCACCAGGGACCACACCGTGGTGCAGGCGATGGTCGACGACGGCCGCATGGCCGCCGAGCAGGCCGCCGCCCACCCCGGCCGGTCCATGCTGATGCGGGCCCTGCAGGCGGGGAGCGCGCACGACGCCGACCTGTTCTTCCACGAGGTCCAGCCCGGCGACCGGTACCTGATCTGCTCGGACGGCCTGAGCGACGTGGTCGCCGCCGGGGAGATCGGCAGGCTGCTGACGGCGGACGAGGACCGGGACGCGGTCATCGCCTCGCTGATCGCCGCCGCGAACGGCGAGGGCGGGCCGGACAACATCACCTGCATCGTGGTGGACGTCGAGGGCGCGTAGCCCGCGCTAGCGGCGACCCCGCCCGGCGGCCCCCGAGGTCGCGCGCGGGTCGCCGGGACGCGCCCCGACCACCCCGAGATCCAACCCGAACAGGTCGAACAGGGCACTTTCACCGGTGCGGGTGACCTGGAGCGCCCGGCCGCTGCCGACCGGGCGGACCCAGTCGCGCTCGCGCAGGTGCGCGCACAACCAGGCGCCCGCCGAGCCCGCGAGGTGGTCGCGCCGCTCGGTCCAGTCCAGGCAGGCCCTGGCGGCGGGGCGGTCGCGCGGCAGCACGGCGCCCAGGCCGGCGAGCCAGGCGTCGCCCTCGGCGGTGAGGACGAGCGCGCCGGGCGAGGTGGTGGGACCGCCGTCGCCGGGGCCCGCGTCCAGCAGCCCGGCGGCGACCATGGAGTCGGTGATGGCGACGCCGAGCGCCCCCGCGAGGTGGTCGTAGCAGGTCCGGGCGCGGGCGAGCGCCGCCGAGGCGACCGAGGCCCGCAACCCGCCGGTCGGCCGCGCGGGACCGGCGTGCGCGAGCAGCGCCTCCAGGAGCCCGGCGACGGACGGGTCGGCGAGCCGCAGGTACCGCCACCGCCCCTGCCGCCGCTCGACCAGCAACCCGCCGGACACCAGCCGCGCCAGGTGCTCGCTCGCGGTGGACGCCGAGACCCCGGCCGCCCGCGCCAGCTCCCCGGCCGTCCACGCCCGCCCGTCGAGCAGCGCGAGGCACATGGCGGCCCGACTCCGATCCGCGACCAACCCGGCCAGCGCCGCGACCCGCTCCGCGCTCATCCCGCCCCCCGCTCCCGCCACCCGCACCGGCGCCTGCGCCGACCGCCCCGCCTCGATCCCCGGCCCGGTCCCGATCCTCCGGTTCGCTGACCAGGTCTTTCACATCCCCCACCTGCGGGGTGTGGCGCATCCCGCACTTTCGCCGCCCACCCCGCCCCGGCCGTCACCACCCCGCCCGGCCGTCACCGGCCGCCCCCTCACCGCCCGCCGCGCATCCCGTCGATCGCCAGGTCCAGCAGCCGCTCGGCCTGCCCGTCGTCCCCGCGCGGCTCGGTCACCAGCGAGATCCCGTTCACCATCGCCAGCACGTCCTCGCCCCGCACCCCGTCCCGCACCGCCCCCGCCTCGTGGGCCCGCCGCAGCAACCCCTCCAGCGCCGCGGTGATCCGCCCGCCGCAGCCGTCCTGCCGCCCGCAGTCCTCGGGTTCGGGCAGCAGCGCGGCGACCAGCCCCCGGCTCGTGGACGCGTGCTCCACGAAGTCCCGCAGCCACGCGAGCAGCGCGTCCCCCGGCGCGAGCCCGGCCGCGTGCTCGTCGGCCCGCGCGCACAGCGCCTCCAGCCGGTCGCGGAACACCGACTCCAGGAGCGCCTGCCTGCCGGGGAAGTGCCGGTGCAGCGTCGCCGACCCGACGCCGGCCCGCCGCGCGATCTCCTCCAGCGACGCCCCCGCCCCGTCCCGCCGGAAGACCTCCTGCGCGGCGGCCACGATCCGGTCCACGTTCCGCTGCGCGTCGGCCCGCAGCCGCCGCCCGCCGACCTCGGCCACGGATCACCTCCGACCCCACGAAGTGGAGGACCTCCCCACTTCTGCGCCACGGTACCGGACACCAAGTGGGGTGCCACCCCGCTTAAGTCGACCAGGAGTCCCCGTGCGCGCCGCCCGGTACCACCGCTTCGGTCCCCCCGACGTCCTGCGGGTCGAGGACGTCCCCGACCCCGAGCCCGGCCCCGGCGAGGTCCTCGTCCGGGTCCGCGCCGCCAGCGTCGAGGGCGGTGAGCAGTCCTTCCGCTCCGGCAAGCTGCGCCTGCTCGCCCGAGGCCCCTTCCCGAGGGGCGTCGGCACCGGGTTCAGCGGCCACGTCGCCGCGCTCGGCGCGGGCGTGCGCGGCAGGCGCGTCGGCGACCCGGTGTGGGGGCTCGTCCCGCACCTGACCACGGGCTCGGTCGCCGAGCTGGTCGTCGTGCCGCAGGACCGGATCGCCCGCGCCCCCGGCAACCTCGACCTCCTCGCCGCCGCCGCGCTCCCGGTCTCCGGCACCACGGCCATCACCGCCCTGCGCCACGAGGCCCGCCTGGTCGCGGGCGAGCGGCTGCTCGTGCGCGGGGCCGCGGGCGGGGTCGGCAGCGCGCTGGTGCGGTTCGGCAAGTCGCTCGGCGCCCACGTCACCGCGCTCGCCTCCGCCCGCGACCTCGACCGGGTCACCGGCGAGCTGGGCGCCGACGAGGCGCTGGACCACCGCGCCACCCGCCCCGGCGACCTCGGCCGCTTCGACGTCGTGGTCGACGTCGTCGGCACCGAGCTGCCCGCCTACCGCAGGCTCCTGACCGCGGGCGGCCGCATCGTCCCGCTCGCCTTCGACCACGACCGCCCCCTCGCCTCGCTGGCCACCACCGCCCTGCACGCCGCGCTCGCCCCGCACCGGGTTAAGCTGTTCAGCAACAACCCCTCCGCCGAGCGCCTCGCCGAGCTGACCGCCGCCGCCGAGTCCGGCGCGCTGCGACCGGACGTGGACACCGTGTTCGCCCTGGCCGACGTCGCCGACGCGCACCGCGCGCTCGAAGCGGGCGGCGTCCGGGGCAAGCACCTGGTGGAGGTCCAGCCCTGACGGAGCCCACTTCGGCGCGCGCCGAACCGTCCCGCCCCTACCGTCGCGGCATGGACCTCGACCTCCCCGTGCCCCCGGTGCCGCCCGCGACCAGCGGCGTCGCCTGGCTGCGGGCCACCGTCGCCCGCTTCAGCGAAGGCGAGGCGCACACCCGCCGCAGGGCGCTGGCCGAGCGGCTCCTGGCCGCGATCCCGCCGGAGTCCCTGCGCAGGCCCGGCGACCACGTGGCCACCCTCGCGGAAGCCCTCGGCGCGCCCCGCGCGATCGCCCGCGACGTGCGCCTCACCGCCTCCGCCTACCACCCGCACCTGCCCCCGTCCCCGGCCGCCGACGCCGCGGTGGCCCGCCTGGTGGCCGCCTTCGGCAACCGCTGGGACGAGCCCACCGCCGCCCGGATCGGCCTGCTGGTCCAGGCCACCACCGCCACCGACGCGCTGATCGCGGGCGCCACCCCCGCGGTGCCCGCGACCAGGCGGGTCAGGGACGGGCAGGTCGTGGAGGTGCCCCTGGCCGAGCACCCGTTCGGCGCGGGCCGCCACGCCTGCCCAGGGCGGGCGCACGCGCTGGCCGCGGCCGAGGGCGCGCGGGCGTTCCACCGCCTGCACCACGCCGACACCCCGCTGCTGCTGCCGAACGCCTGGGACTCGGCCTCCGCCACCGCGCTGGCCGAGGCCGGGTTCGCGGCGGTCGGCACCACCAGCCTCGGCGTCGCGGCGGCGGCCGGACTGCCCGACGCCGAGGGCCGCGCCAAGGCCGAGACCCTCGCGCTGGCCGCGCGGATCACCCACCTGCCGGTCCCGGTCACCGTCGACGTGGAGGCCGGGTTCGGCGCCGACCCCGCCGACCTCGCCGCCGAGCTGCACGCCCTGGGCGTCGCGGGCGTCAACGTCGAGGACGGCCGGGGCGACCACCTCGCGGACCCCGCCGAGCAGGCCGACCTGATCCGCCGGGCCAAGGCCGCCGCCCCGGCGCTGTTCGTCAACGCGCGGGTCGACTGCCACTGGCTCGGGATCGACCGCGCCTCGGCCCTGGACCGCGCCCTGCGCTACGCCGACGCGGGCGCGGACGGCGTGTTCCTGCCGGGCCTCGCCGACCCCGCCGGGATCGAGCGCGCCGTCGCCGCCCTGCCCGTGCCGCTCAACCTGCTGGCGCAGCTGGACTTCCGCACCCTGGCCGACCTCGGCGTCAAGCGGGTCAGCACCGGGTCGCTGCTGTTCCGCGCCGCGCTGGGCGCGGCCGTCGCGACCGCCGAGGCGTTCCGCGACGGCCTGCCCACCCCGGAGGTCCCGTCGTACGAGCGGGTGCAGGCGCTGGCTCAGCGCGGGTAGACCTCCCGCGCCCAGGTGGCGAACGACCGGGCGGGCCGCCCCAGCACCTCGGCGACCGTCCCGGTCACCACCTCGTTGCCGCCGCCGCGCACCAGCTCGACCCCCTCGGCGAGCACCCGCGCGCTCGCCTCCGGCAGCCCGGCCACCAGCTGCTCCAGCGGAACGTCCGCGGTGGACCAGTTCCGGCCGGTGATCCCGTTCAGCACCGCCACCTGCTCGGGCACGCTCAGCACCTCCGGCCCGGTCAGCACCAGCTCGCCCGAGCACTCGCCGAGCAGCGCGGCCACCGCCACCTCGGCCACGTCGCGCGGGTCCACCACCCCGGACCCGCCGTCCCCGAACGGGTTCGGCACCGGGTCGCCGCCCCAGCGCAAAGCGTTGGAGGCGAACGCGCTCGGCTTGAGCACCGCCCACTCCGGCCGCTCCCGCACCAGCGCCTCCGTCGGCAGGTGCGGTCGGGCAGGCCCCACCCGGCCGATCGCGGACAGCTTCACCACCCGCCGCACGTGCGGGGCCGCCGCCAGCACCGCCCGGTCGTGGACGGGCACGTCCGGGCCGCCCGGCGACACCAGCAGCAGCGCGTCCACCCCCTCGGCCGCCGCGCGCAGCGACGCCGGGTCGCCGTAGTCGACGGGGAACGCCGAGGTGCGGGACGCGGCGCGGTGCGGAACGCCGCGCTCGGACAGCAGCCGGGACACCGCGCCGCCGATGGTGCCCGAGGCACCGGTGATCAGGATCATGCGGCCCAGCCTGGCCGGGCGACCGGTGCGGAATCTTGGAGAAATCGGCGCTGTTGCCCACGGACATGCGCCCGCTGGTCGACTCGCACGACGTGATCACCCTCCGGCCGGGCACCGGCGTCCTCCTCCCGGACCCGGCGGTCACCGTGGTGCTGTGCACGGTCACCCGCGAGCCGTTCGTGCTCGGCCCCCGCACCACCGCCACCTACTTCGCGGGCGGCTCCGCCGTCCGGCACCTGCTGCGGCTGGCCCCCGCGGCGGCCGCCGTCCTCGGCCTCCCGGCGGCCGACCTGGTGGACGGCTCGACCCCGCTGCGCGCGCTGTGGGGCGACACCGCCGCGGACGCCGTCGCCACCGACCCCGAGGCGTTCGCCGCGCTGGCCCGCGAGCGCGGGTCGGCCCGCGCCGAACCCCGGCACGCCGCGCTGGTGACCGCCGCGACGGCCCAGCTGCGCCACCGCACCGTCGCGGACGCGGCGAGGGCGCTGCACCTGGGGGAGCGGCGCCTGCGGGAGGTGTTCACCGCGGCGACCGGCCTGCCGCCCAAGCGGTACGCGGTGCTCGACCGGGTCCGCCGGGCGGCGCTGGACCGGGGCGGCGACCGCACCTGGGCCGCGCGGGCCGCCGACCTCGGCTACCACGACCAGGCGCACCTGGCCGCCGACTTCCGCGCGGTCTTCCGCATCCCGCCCAGCGCCTTCGCGGCGGCCAGGTTCCCCGAACCGACCACCTGCCGCCCACCCGCCGACCCGCGCTGACCGGCCACGACGGGCGCTCGGGAAGAACTTCCGAAAAAATCCCCGGCACGTGTCGATCCGGGCCCCACCCCGATCGTCGCCGTGGTGAGGAGACCGGGAGGGACCCGGTCGAGACCGCAGGGGAGTCCCAGATGCGCTTCATGGTCCTGGTCAAGGCCACCGCCGACAGCGAAGCGGGCGTCATGCCCACCCCGGAGGAGCTGACCGCGATGGGTGCCTTCAACGAGGAGCTGGTCAAGGCGGGCATCCTGCTCGCGGGCGAGGGCCTGCACCCCAGCTCGAACGCCGTGCGGGTCAAGTTCTCCGGCGACGGCACCACCGTCGTGGACGGCCCGTTCGCGGAGACCAAGGAGCTGCTCGCCGGCTTCTGGATCCTGGAGCTGCCCAGCTGGGACGAGGTCGTGGCGTGGGTCAGGCGCGTCCCGAACGTGACCGGCGCCGAGTCCGAGCTGGAGATCCGCCAGATCTTCAGCGACGAGGACTTCGCCTACGCGGGCGAGGAGATCGTGGCCAAGGAGAAGGAGCTGCGCGCCCGCACCGAGAACAACGGCTGAGCGCCGCGCGGACGGGCCCGACCGGTCGTGAACCCCGGTCCGGCCCGTCCGGCGGGCCTCCGGCCGGGAGCCGCCGGTTACCCTCTCCGGGTGAGCGATCCCGCCGCCCGCCGCGCCGTCGAGGCGGTCTGGCGGATCGAGGCGTCCCGGCTCATCGCCGCCCTGGCGGCCTTCACCCGCGATCTCGGGCTCGCCGAGGAGCTCGCCCAGGACGCCCTGGTCGCCGCGCTGGAGCGGTGGCCGTCCACCGGCATCCCGGACAACCCCGGAGCCTGGCTGACCACCACCGCCCGCAACCGGGCCGTCGACCTGGCCCGCAGGCGCGGCAACCACGACCGCAAGCTCGCCGAGCTGGGCCGCGACCTGAGCGAGCACGCCCCCGAGCACGACCCGGACGACGACCTGCTCAACCTGGTCTTCACCGCCTGCCACCCGGTGCTGTCCCCGGACGCCCGCGTCGCGCTGACCCTGCGCGTCGTGGGCGGGCTGACCACCGAGGAGATCGCGGGCGCGTTCCTGGTGCCGGAGTCGACCGCGGCGCAGCGGATAGTCCGGGCGAAGAAGGCGCTGGCGAAGGCCGGGGTGCGGTTCGAGACCCCGCCGGACGAGCAGCGCGCCGAACGCCTCGGCTCGGTCCTCGGCGTCCTCTACCTGATCTTCAACGAGGGCTACTCGGCCACCGGCGGCGCGCACCTGGTGCGGCCCGACCTGTGCGCGACCGCCCTGCGCCTCGGCCGGGTGCTGGTCTCGCTCGTGCCGCGCGAGCCCGAGGCGCACGGCCTGCTGGCGCTGATGGAGCTCCAGGCGTCCCGCATCCGCGCCCGCACCACCCCGGACGGCGCGCCGGTCCGGCTGCTGGACCAGGACCGCTCCCGCTGGGACCGGCTGCTGATCACCAGGGGGCTGGCCGGGCTGGAGCGGGCGGAGCGGCTGGGCGGCGGCCCGTACACCGCGCAGGCCGCGATCGCCGCCTGCCACGCCCGCGCCGCCACCGCCGAGGACACCGACTGGGTGCGCGTGGTCGGCCTGTACGAGCTGCTCGCGCTGCGCACCCCGTCACCGGTGATCGCGCTCAACCACGCGGTGGCGTGCGGCATGGCGTTCGGGCCGGAGGTCGGGCTGGAGCTGGTGGACGAGCTGCTGGGGGAGAAGGCCCTGGCCGGCTACCACCTGCTGCCCAGCGCGCGCGGCGACCTGCTGGCGCGCCTCGGCCGGACCGGGGAGGCCCGCGCCGAGTTCGAGCGCGCCGCCGCCCTGACCCGCAACGAGCCCGAGCGCGCCCAGCTCCTGGCGCGGGCGCGGGAGTGCGGCTGAGGCCGCCACCCCCGCGCCGCGCCACCCCTGCCGGTACGCTGGCCGCACACCGATCCGAGGAGGTGAGTCCCATCAACGCTGGTCGACGCGGGGCGCTCCCTCCTGGCGCGCGGTAGGGGCCGCAGCCGGAGCGCCCCGGCAACCACCCCGGAAAGGCGCCCCATGCCCCCCACCGACCACCTCCGCACCACCGTCGTGGACCGCCTGCGCGCGGCCGGGTGCGTGTTCGCCGAGGACGAGGCCGACCTCCTCCTCGACGCCACCACCGACCCCGCCGCCCTGGACGCCCTGGTCGCCCGCCGCGCGGCGGGTGACCCCCTGGAGCACCTGCTCGGCTGGGCCGAGTTCTGCGGCCTGCGGATCACCGTCGCCCCCGGCGTGTTCGTCCCCCGCCGCCGCACCGAGCGCCTGGTCGACCTGGCCGCCGCCCTGGCCCCGCCCGCCCCCGTCGTCCTCGACCTGTGCTGCGGCTCGGGGGCGCTCGGCGCGGCGCTCGCCCACCGGCTGCCTGGCGCGCGCGTCACCGCCGCCGACCTGGACCCGGCCGCCGCCGAGTGCGCCCGCCGCAACCTGCCCGCCCCGCACCGCGTCCACCGCGGCGACCTGTACGACCCGCTCCCCGACGACCTGCGCGGCCGGGTCGACGTGCTGCTCGCCAACGCCCCGTACGTGCCCACCGGCGCGATCGGCCTCATGCCCCCCGAGGCCAGGGACCACGAGCCGCGCACCGCGCTCGACGGCGGCTCGGACGGGCTCGACGTGCTGCGCCGGGTCGCGGCGGGCGCGCCGGACTGGCTGGCCCGGCGCGGCGCGCTGCTGTTCGAGATCGGCGAGGCCCAGGTCGACGGCGCCGTCGCCGCCGTGCGCGCGGCGGGCCTGACCGCGCGCGTCGAGCACGACCAGGACTCCGGCGGCGCGTCCGTCGTCGCCACCCGCTGAGCCGCCCCCGCCCGCCGCCGCCCACCACCCCGCCCGAGGCGTGGGACCGCCTCGACAGACCACCCCGCCCCCGGCGATCCTCACCCCGTGGTCGACGTGGACGTAGTGGTGGTCGGTGGCGGTGCGATGGGGTCCGCGGCGGCCTGGCGACTCGCCCTGCGCGGGGCCGACGTGCTGCTGCTGGAGCGCTTCGCCCCCGGCCACACCGAGGGCGCCTCGCACGGCGCGTCCCGGATCTTCCGCCTGGCCTACGCCGACCCGCTCTACGTCCGGCTCGCCGCCCGCGCCCTCCCGCTGTGGCGCGAGCTGGGCCCCGAGGTGCTCCAGGAGACCGGCGGCGTCGACCACGGCGACCTCACCGGCATCCAGGACGCGCTCGCCGCCGAGGGCGTCCCCGCCACCCCGCTCGACCCGCGCGAGGCCGCCGAGCGCTGGCCCGCCCTGCGGTTCGACGGCCCCGTCCTGCACCACCCGCGCGCGGGCAGGCTCGACGCCGACCTGACCGTCCGCACCCTCCAGGCCGCCGCGAGGGCCCACGGCGCCCAGGTCCACCACGGCGAACCCGCCCTGCGCCTCACCCACGGCGCGAACGGCGTCACCGTCACCACCGGGCGCGCCACCTACCGCGCCCGCCAGGCCGTCGTCGCCGTCGGCGCGTGGACCCGCGGGCTCCTCGCCCCGCACCTGACCCTCCCGCCCCTGCGCGTCACCGAGGAGCAGCCCGCCCACTTCGCCACCGGCACCGACCGCTGGCCCTCGTTCATCCACCACCGGGGCGCGGGCACGGTCTACGGCCTGCTCACCCCCGGCGAGGGCGTCAAGGTCGGCTTCCACGGCGGCGGCCCGGAGACCGACCCCGACCACCGCGACCGCACCCCCGACCCGACCCGCCAGGCCGCGCTGCGCGACTACGCCGCGGCCTGGCTCCCCGGCGCCGACCCGGACCGCGCCACCCCGATCAGCTGCACCTACACCAGCACCCCCACCTCGGACTTCGTCCTGGACCGCGCGGGCAACCTCACCGTCGCCGCGGGCTTCTCCGGCCACGGCTTCAAGTTCACCCCCGCGATCGGCGAGGTGCTGGCCGACCTGGTCCTCGCGGGCGCGCGCCCCAACACCCGCTTCGCCCTCCCTGTTCCCGACTGACCGGGGTTGCCCCGACCGCCGCAGCGGACGTCCCACCCACTGGTCGCCCCTGCCGGAAAGCCTTGCCCTGAACCAGAATCCGCCCCATGGGAACCGAACTGCGCCTGGCGGTGGCACTGGACGGGACGGGGTGGCACCCGGACGGGGGCGACGGCCAGGACGGCGGTCAGGGCGGCGGTCAGGGCGGCGGCCCCGACCCGCGCCCGCTGTCCGCCCGCCACTGGACCGGGCTGGTCCTGGAGGCCGAGCGCGGCGGCATCGACCTCGTCACCTTCGAGGACACCCTCGGGCACCGGGCGAACCAGCTCGACTCGCTGCTCGTCGCGGCCCGCGTCGCCCCGCTCACCAGCCGCATCGGCCTGGTCCCGACCGCCATCACCACGCACACCGAGCCGTTCCACCTGTCCAAGGCCGTCGCGACCCTGGACCACGTCAGCCTCGGCCGCGCGGGCGTGCGCCTGCGGGTCGACGGCGACCCCGCCACCGCCCGCCACTTCGGCCGCCGCGACCTGCCCCCGCTGCCGCGGTCCGGCCGCCCCGACGACGCGGTCGTGGCCGACCTGTTCGCCGAGGCCCGCGACTACGCCGAGGTGCTGCGCAGGCTGTGGGACAGCTGGGAGGACGACGCGGAGATCCGCGACGTCGCCACCGGCCGGTTCGTCGACCGGGACAAGCTGCACCACATCGACTTCCGGGGCGGGCACTTCGCCGTGAAGGGCCCGTCGATCACCCCGCGCCCGCCCCAGGGCAACCCGCCGATCGCCGTGCTGGCCCACGACGCGGAGCGCCCCCACCGGCTGGCCCGCGAGTCCGCCGACCTGGTGTTCACCACCCCGCGCGACGCGGCCGACGTGCGCCGCACCGGCGCGGAGATCGGACGGGCGCGGCACTTCGCCGACGTGGTCGTCGCCTTCCACGACGACCGCGACCTCACCTCCGACGCGCTCGTGCACACCGGCGGTCCGGCCGAACTGGCCGACCTGGCGCAGGAGTGGCACGAGGCGGGCGCGTTCGGCCTGCGCCTGCGCCCCGCGCGCCTGCCCCGCGACCTGGCCGCCATCACCGGCGAGCTGGTGCCCGAGCTGCGCCGCAGGGGCCTCGTCCCCGCCGAGCCGCGCCCCGCGACCACCCTGCGCGGCCTGCTCGACCTGCCCCGTCCCGCCAACCGCTACGCAGCTCCCAGGGGTGCCTGATGGTGAAGCAGATCCGGCTGGCCGCCCACTTCCCCGGCGTCAACAACACCACCGTGTGGAGCGACCCGGCGGCGGGCAGCCACATCGACTTCGAGTCCTTCCGGCACTTCGCCCGCACCGCCGAGCGCGGCCGGTTCGACTTCCTGTTCCTGGCCGAGGGGCTGCGGCTGCGCGAGCAGGGCGGGCAGCTCTACGACCTGGACGTGGTCGGCAGGCCCGACACGTTCGCCGTGCTGGCCGCGCTCGCCGCCGTCACCGACCGGATCGGGCTCGCGGGCACGATCAACTCCACGTTCAACGAGCCGTACGAGGTGGCCCGCCAGTTCGCCAGCCTGGACCACCTGTCCGACGGCAGGGCCGCGTGGAACGTGGTGACCTCGTGGGACGCGTTCACCGGCGAGAACTTCCGGCGCGGCGGGTTCCTGCCGAAGGAGCAGCGCTACGAGCGGGCCCGCAGCTTCCTGGACGCCGCCACGGTCCTGTTCGACTCCTGGCGCGACGGCGGCGCGTTCGCCGTGCGCGACGAGCACTTCGACGTCGAGGGCCGCTTCGGCCTGCCGCGCACGCCCCAGGGCAGGCCGGTGATCATCCAGGCCGGGGACTCCCCGGAGGGCAGGGACTTCGCCGCCGCCAAGGCCGACGCGATCTTCAGCAGGCACGCGGGAGCGGAGGCGGGCAAGGCGTTCTACGCCGACGTGAAGGGCCGCCTGCCCGCGCACGGCAGGGCCCCAGAGGACCTGGTGATCCTGCCCGCCGCCACGTTCGTGCTCGGCGACAGCGACGCCGAGGCGCGTGAGCGGGCGCGGGAGGTGCGGGCGCAGCAGGTCAGCCCGCAGACGGCGATCAAGCTGCTGGAGCACGTCTGGAACCGCGACCTGTCCGACCTGGACCCGGACGGCCCGCTGCCGCAGGACGACCCGGTCGTCGACGGCGGCACGATCGCGCCGGGGCGGGCGAGCGTGCGGATGTACCGGGACCCGCTGGCGACGGCGCGGGAGTGGCGGGAGCTGTCGCAGGCGCGCGGGTTGTCGGTGCGGGAGCTGATGATCGAGGTGACCGCCGAGCAGACCTTCGTCGGCTCCCCGGAGACCGTGGCGAGGTCGATCGACGACCTGGTGCAGCAGGACGCGGCGGACGGCTTCGTGCTCGTCCCGCACATCACGCCCGGCGGGTTCGACGAGTTCGTCGACCGGGTGGTGCCGCTGCTCCAGGAGCGAGGCGTGTTCCGAACGGAGTACGCGGGCACGACCCTGCGCGAGCACCTGGGGCTGAAGCCGCTGGGCTGAGCGGACGCGTTGCGCGGAAAGGGGATCGCGCGGGGTGGGCGGCGCCTGGCCCGGTGGTCGTGGGGCTGACGTCCTAGTCGCCGCTCCACCCCGGCGGTCCGGTGGCCGACCCGGTCGGGCGGCGGATGCCGAGGGCTCCCTTCTCCGGCCGCGCGACCAGGGCCACCGCCACCCCGACCGCTGGGGCCCGGCTGACCAACCCACGCCGCGACCACTCCTGACCCTCGCGGATGGCGCCACCTCGGACACCACCCCAGGCCCGGTCGTGCACATCACCACCACCACGGGCCAGGTCGTGACCCCGCAGGCGCCCGACGCGGCGCTGTGCGCGGACCTGGTCCAGCGCAGGCGCCAGTACGTCCCGTGGGCCATGACCTGGACGCGCTGACCCTCACACCCCCGTCACCCCTCACACCCCAGGCGCCAGCGCCGCGGGCTCCGCCGCCGCCAGGTTCTCCGGCAGCCGCAGCCCCTGCGTCAACGGCACCAGCTCCGCCTGGAGCACCAGCGCCGCCGCCCCGATCGCGGGCGCGGTCGACGCCGAGCGCGACAGCCGCACGTCCACCCCGCCGCTCGCGCGCCCCACCACCGCCCGCCCCAGCTCCTCCCGGATCACCGGCAGGTACACCGACCCCGCGACCGCGAACCCCGGCCCGGTCAGCACCAGCACCTCCAGGTCCATCAGGTTCGCCAGCGACCGCGCCGCCACCGCCACGCACCGCGCCGACCGCTCCAGCAGCCCCAGCGCCGCCGCCTCCCCCCGCCGGGCCGCGCGCGCCACGGCCGCGAAGTCCGCCGCCACCGACCCGCCCTTGAGCTCCCGCGCCAGCGACGGCGCCTCGCCTGCCTCCGCCACCACCGCCGCGGGCCCCGCCATGACCTCCAGGCACCCGCGCCCGCCGCACCAGCACACCGGCCCCAGCGCGTCCACGCTCACGTGCCCGATCTCGCCCGCGTCGCCGCCGTTGCCCCGGTAGGTGATCCCGCCGATCACCAGCCCCGCCCCGAGCCGCGTGCCCATGCACAGCGCCGCCGACGTCGCCGTCCCGCCGATCCCGCCCGACCAGTGCTCGCCCAGCGCGGCGGCCGTCGCGTCGTTGTCCACCGCCACCGGCAGCCCGACCGCGCGCCGCAGCTCGCCCACCAGGCCCTCGACGTCCGCGCCCGGAGCCCCCGGCGACACCACGCCGACCCCGAGCACCAGCTCCCGCTCGATCCCCACGCCCTCGACCAGCGCCGACACCGAGTCCGCGACCTGCCCGACGACGGCGGCCGGGTCGGCCACGCCCGGTCGCAGGATGCGCGCCACGACCGCGCCGCCGAGGTTGGTGAGCACGTACGTGTTGCCCGCGTGGTCCAGGTGCACGCCGACCGCGTACCGCGCCGAGTGGTTCAGCTGGAGCAGCACCCGCCGCTTGCCGCCGGTGGACTCGGCCCGCCCGGTCTCCACGACGAGCCCCTCGTCGATCAGCTTGCGGACCACCGTGGAGATGGTCGCCCCGGTGAACCCGGTCGCCCCGATCAGCCCGACCCGGCTGATCACGCCCGCCGCCCTGATCACGTCCAGGACGGTCGCCTTGCTGCTCGCGTGCGGTGTGGCCCGCCCAGGTCCGCTCATGCCCCCACCCCACCAAACCCGCCGGAGAACCGCTCGAAGGCTACCAACCGACCACCACCCGGTGACCGTTCCGCGACGCCCAGGTATTGACTTCGTTTCTTCAATGACTAAACAATCCTGCCCAAGCCGGGCGGCTCGCGCCACCAGCGGGCCGCAAGCCACGAAAGGAATCAACGATGTTCCTGAAGGCACAGCGCTCACGCAGGCGGCTAGCGGCGGTTGTCCTCGCCGCGGCGTTGGCAGTTGCCGGCTGCGGCGGTTCCGGGGGCGGCGGCGGGACGGCCGCCGACACCCTCGTCGTCTACACCGGCCAGGCGGGTGACTGGCAGCTCAACTTCAACCCGTACTCGCCCACCCGCATCGAGGGCCTCGGCACGATCTTCGAGCCGCTGTTCTTCTACAACATCACCGGCTCCAGCGATCCCGTGAAGCGCCTCGGCGAGAGCTTCGAGTGGAACGCCGACGGCACCGTGCTCTCCATCACCACCCGCGCGGGCGCCACCTGGACCGACGGGAAGCCGTTCACCGCCAAGGACGTCGTCTTCACCCTGGACATGGTCGCCAAGACCCCGACCATGAACAGCGTCGGCTACAAGGGCAAGGCCACCGCGATCGACGACACGCACCTCACGGTCACCTTCGACGAGCCGTCGTACCTGGTCGGCCCGCAGGTCCTCGGCCGCACCTGGATCGTCCCCGAGCACCTGTGGGGCCAGCTGTCCGACCCGGCCACCGACGTCATCGCCACCCCCGTCGGCACCGGCCCGTTCCAGCTCGACGAGTTCAAGGCCCAGGCCTTCACCCTCAAGGCCAACGAGGGCTACCACAGCGGCGCGCCCGCGGTGAAGAAGATCCGCTACCTCTCGCTGTCCGGCAACCAGGCCGGGGCCGACGCGCTCAAGGCGGGCCAGGTCGACTGGCAGACCGGCCCCGTCCCGGACATCGCCAACGTCGAGAAGAACTACCCCGGCTACAAGGCCAACACCACCCCGATGAACCAGGCCGCGCTGCTGACCTGCTCCAACGCCGCCCTGGGCTGCGAGGGCCCGCAGACCGACCCGGCCGTGCGCAAGGCCGTCCACTACGCGCTCAACCGCACCCAGGTGAACTCGCTCGCGTTCGAGAACACCGCCAGCGAGATCTCCCCCGGATTCGCGCTCCTCGGCCGCGACGACGACGTGATCTCCAGCAAGCTCGCCGAGCGCACCGCCCCCATGCAGCCCGACACCGCCAAGGCCGGGCAGCTCCTCGAAGGCGCGGGCTACGCCAAGGGCGGCGACGGCTTCTACGCCAAGGACGGCAGGCAGCTCGCCCTCAACGTCAAGGTCGTCGCGGGCTGGACCGACTACATCACCGCGCTCGACACGATGACCCAGCAGCTCCAGCAGGCGGGCATCAAGCTCAACGTGCAGCAGTCGTCCTGGAACGAGTGGGCCGACGCGCGCGGCCAGGGCAAGTACCAGCTGATCATCGACTCGCTCTACCAGGGCCCGGCCGCCGACCCGTTCTACCTCTACAGCTACTTCTTCGCGACCTCCTCCACCGCGCCCGTCGGCCAGACCGCCACCCCGAACTTCGCCCGCGTCTCCGACCCGGCCATCGACGCCGCGCTCGACGCCCTCAAGGCGATCAACCCCGAGGACACCGCCGCGCGCCAGCCGCACCTGGACGCCATCCAGACCCGCGTCGAGGAGACCGTCCCCTACATCCCGCTGCTGACCGCGGGCACCACCAGCGAGTACAACGCGAAGAAGTTCACCGGCTGGCCCGACGAGTCCAACCCGTACGCGTTCTTCGCCGTCTGGTCCGCGCCGGACAACTCCGAGATCTACCGGACCCTCAAGCCCGCCGGTCAGTGACGCGATGCGGTACTACGCGCGGAAGCTGGGGTTCTACCTGGTCGCCCTCTGGGCGGCGCTCACGCTGAACTTCTTCATCCCCCGGCTCATGCCGGGCAACCCCGTCGACACCCTCATGGCCAAGCTCGCCCAGCGCGGCGGCCAGGTCGACGCCGAGGCCCGCCGCGCCTACGCGCTGCTGCTCGGCGGCGACAGCGAGGGAACCCTGCTGGAGCAGTACTTCGCGTACCTGGGCAACCTGGCGCGCGGCGACCTGGGCGTGTCCGTCAGCGCGTTCCCCGCGCCCGTGTCGGAGGTGATCTCCGGCGCGCTGCCGTGGACGGTCGTGCTGGTCGGCGTGGCCACGGTGCTGTCGTTCCTGCTCGGCATCGGGCTGGGCGCGTTCGTCGGCTGGCGGCGCGGCACCTGGCTGGACTCGCTCGTCCCGGCCACCACGCTGCTCGCGGCCGTGCCGTACTTCTGGCTCGCGCTGATCCTGGTGGCGCTGCTGGCGTCCGGGCTCGGCTGGTTCCCGCTCATCGGCGGGTACGACGTCGTGCTCGACACCGGCTGGAACGCCGAGTTCATCGGCTCGGCGGTCTACCACGGCACGCTGCCCGCGCTGACCATCGTGCTGTCCTCGATCGGCGGCTGGCTGCTGGGGATGCGCAACATGATGGTCTCCACCACCGCCGAGGACTACGTGCTCACCGCGCAGGCCAAGGGGCTCAGGGGATCGCGGGTCATGGTCCGCTACGCCGCGCGCAACGCGGTGCTGCCGTCGTTCGCCGCGTTCGCCATCTCGCTGGGCTTCGTGGTGTCCGGCTCGATCATCACCGAGCAGGTGTTCTCCTACCCCGGCATCGGCTCCAAGCTGCTGCAGGCGGTGCAGAACAACGACTACGCCCTCATGCAGGGCATCTTCCTGGTCATCACGATCGCCGTGCTCGGCGCGAACCTCGTGGTGGACCTGCTCCACACCGTCGTCGACCCGCGCACCCGCGCCCAGGGCTGAGAGGAGCGCGCCCATGACCACCCCCGCTCCCGTGCCCGCCGCCGAACCGGCGGTGCGCGCGGGCTGGCGCTCGATGCTGCCGCGCTGGTCGCCGAAGCTGGCGGTCGGACTCGGCCTCATCGGGGCCATCGCGCTGTTCGCGCTGATCGGGCCGCTGCTCACCGGCGACCCGGCCACCATCCGCGACATCGGCCTCACCCCGCCCGGCGGCGAGCACCCGCTGGGCACCACCCAGACCGGCCAGGACGTGCTGGCCCAGCTCGCCCACGCCACCGGCGGCTCGCTCGAGCTGGGGCTCGCGGTCGGCGTGCTGGCCACGCTGCTGTCCGCGCTGTTCGGCATCGTCGGCACCTACGTCGGCGGTGTGGTGGACGAGTCGTTCTCGTTGTTCTCCAACGTGATGCTGGTGATCCCGACGCTGCCCCTGGTGATCGTGATCTCCGCGTTCGTGCCCGCCGAGCAGCGCGGCGCGTGGACCATCGCCCTGGTGCTGGCCATCACCGGCTGGGCGGCGTCGGCGCGGGTGCTGCGCGCGCAGACGCTGTCCGTGCGCACCAGGGACTACGTGGCGGCGGCGCGCGTCGCCGGGGAGAAGCCGTGGCGGGTCATCGCCGTGGAGATCCTCCCGAACCTGCTGCCGCTGTTGGCCTCGCAGTTCGTGTACACGGTCATCTCGGCGATCCTGAACGAGGCCGGGCTGTCGTTCCTCGGGCTGGGCGCGTCCAACTCGTCCACCCTCGGCACGATGCTCTACTACGCGCAGAACGGCTTCGCGCTCCAGCGGGAGGCCTGGTGGTGGTTCGTGCCGCCGGGGCTGCTGATCGCGCTGTTCGGCTGCGGGCTCGCGCTGGTGAACTTCAGCATCGACGAGATCATCAACCCGAAGCTGCGGGACGTGCCGCTGCGGGTCGAGGAACCCGAGCGCGCCCCCGCGCCCGTGCCGCGCGCCGACGAGGACGCGGTGCTGACCGTGGAGGGGCTGTCCGTCGAGTACCGGACCGAGCGGCCGGTGCGGGCGGTGCGGGACGTGTCGCTGACCCTGCGGCGCGGCGAGATCCTGGGCCTGGCCGGGGAGTCCGGCTGCGGCAAGACCACGCTCGCGTACGCGGTGAGCAGGCTGCACCGGCCGCCCGCCGAGATCACCGGCGGGACGGTCACGTTCCACGGCGAGCGCGACGAGGACGTGCTGGCGCTGCGGCCGGAGGAGCTGCGGGCGTTCCGCTGGTCCGAGCTGTCGATGGTGTTCCAGGGCGCGATGAACGCCCTGAACCCGGTGACGACGGTCCACGCGCAGCTCGACGACGTGCTGGTGACGCACCGCCCCGGCATGGCCAAGGCCGAGCGGCGGGCCCGGTGCGCGGAGGTGCTGGGCCTGGTCGGCGTCGACCCGGCGCGGCTCGACTCGTACCCGCACGAGCTGTCCGGCGGGATGCGGCAGCGCGTGGTGATCGCCATGGCGCTGCTGCTGAACCCGCAGATCATGGTGATGGACGAGCCGACCACGGCGCTGGACGTGGTGGTGCAGCGGGGAATCCTGCGGGAGATCCTGCGGCTGCGCGACGAGATCGGCTTCGCGGTCCTGCTCATCACCCACGACCTCCCGCTGCTGCTGGAGGTCGCGGACCGGATCGCGGTGATGAAGGACGGCGAGGTGGTGGAGCTGGCCGACGCGGAGCGGATGCGCCTGCGGCCGGAGCACCCGTACACCAGGCAGCTGCTCGACTCGTTCCCCAGCCTGACCGGGGAGCGCGGTTCGTTCGTGCGGAGCGGGGGGAGTCCGGCGTGACCACGTTGCAGGCGCGGGAGCTGGTGAAGGACTTCACCGTGCGCTCGGGGTGGCGGCGCGACCGGTTGCGGGCGGTGGACCGGGTGTCGTTCGAGCTGACGCCGGGGCGCACGGTCGCGCTGGTCGGCGAGTCCGGGTCGGGGAAGTCGACGATCGCGCGGATGATCGCGCGGTTGGAGCGGCCGACGTCGGGCGGGATCGTGGTGGAGGCGGACGGCGCGCGGGTGCCGGACCGGGCGTACCGGGACCACGTGCAGATGGTGTTCCAGGACCCGTTCGCCTCGCTGAACCCGTTCCACACCGTCGAGCACCACCTGGTCCGGCCGCTGCGGCTGCACGGCCTGCCGTCCGGTCCGGCGCAGGTGCGGGCGCTGCTGGACCGGGTGAGCCTGCCCGGCGAGCTGGCGTCGCGGCGGCCCCACGAGCTGTCCGGCGGGCAGCGGCAGCGGGTGGCGATCGCGCGGGCGCTGGCGCCGGGGGCGAAGGTGGTGGTGGCGGACGAGCCGGTGTCGATGCTGGACGTGTCGATCCGGTTGGGCGTGCTGAACCTGCTGGCGAGGTTGCAGCGCGAGGAGTCGCTGGCGGTCCTGTACATCACCCACGACCTGGCGACCGCGCGGCACTTCTCGGACGACATCCTGGTGCTGTACAAGGGGAGGGTGGTGGAGCGGGGGCCAGCGGACGACGTGATCCTGACCCCCAGGCACCCGTACACGAAGCTGCTCGCGGAGGCGGCCCCGAACCCGGAGGCGCGGGGGAGGGCGTTCACCGTCGACCAGGCCGAGGTGGAGCGCGCGGGCAGGACGGCGGCCTACGACCACGTGACGGGTCAGTGGGAGGAAGTCGCCTAGGGGTTGGTCGCGCCCGTCCTCGCGGGGGACGGGCGCGACCCCGCTGTTCAGGTGACGGACGTTCACCTTCGCCTCTCAGCGGGAACCCCCGGTGCACTCGACTTCCGGAGGTGGCGCCGTGAACCGCGGCCTGTTCGTGGGTGTGGTCGTGCTGGGCGTGCTCCTGGTCGGCGTGCTGATGCCGACCGCGAGCGCGGGCGAACCGGCGGCGAACGGCGGCGCGATCTACACCGTGTTCCTGGCGGCGATCCTGGCGGGCACGATGCTCGGCACGTCCGACGAGCGGCGCTGAGCCGGTCACCCCCAGGTGCGGGCCGTCGCCGCGAACACCTCGGGCTCGCTCTGCAGCGGAACCACGCACAGCAGCTGCCCACCCGGCGCCCGCAGCACGTGGCACCCTTCCCACACGGACACCTCCACGGCCCCGAGCCCGGTCAACCTGCGCACCTCGGCGCCGACGTCGTCCGTCTCGATGTCCACGTGGTACCGGGGCTCGTCGTCCACCGCCTGGACGTCCAGCGCGATCCCGTCCACGGCCCCGTCGACGGCCGTGAACTGCTCCTCCCCGACCACCGGCCTGACCCGCCCCCCGAGCGCGGACGCCCAGAACCGCGCCGCCTGCCCCGCGTGCTCGGCGGGCACGTCGACGAAGATCGCGTACAACCGACTCCTGTGCATCCTCCCGACTACCCGTGACGCGGCGGAGTTCACCCGAGCCGCACGACGGGTACCCGAAGCGCCGTCGGGGCCGACTGGGGAGGGGCCGTGCGCCGGAGGCTGGGGTTGTTCGGGGGGACCGTGCTGTTATCCGGGCTGCTGCTGGGGGTGCTGCTGCCCGCGGCGCGGGCGGGCCGGTGGGCGGTGGACGGCGAGGCGCTGTACGTGGTGGCGATCGCGGCGTTGATCGTGGGGATGGTGCTGGTGCTGACGGCGCCACGGCGCTAGCGGAAAGCGAGCCACGCGGGGCCGCGCCGGGAGGAACCCCCGACGCGGCCCACAGGCCAACTCACACCGCCGTGGCCCTGATCAGCACCAACCGCTCCGGGTACAGCACCGGCGCCTGCACCCCCATGACCTCCAGCGCCCGCCCCCCGGCCCGAACCCCCTCCGGGGTCCACCAGGGCAGGGGGTTCCCCCAGTGGTGCGCGTTCCCGTCCGGCACGTCCCCCGGCGCCAACGGCCGCACGTGGTACTCCCGGTCCGCCAAAAGCCCAGGCAGCCGCACCGCCCCCGTCGGGTAGATCTCCGACGTCCCGTGCGCCACCACCGCGTACACCGCGTCCGACCCGTCCTCCGCCACGACCCCGTGCACCTCGATCGCCGGGTCCGGGTGGTCCCCGTGCACCGACACCCCGGTGTGCAGCAGCCCCCGCAGCGACTTGTACAGCCCCACCCACTCCGTCAACCGCGCCCGGTCCTCCGCGGTCACCCGCGTCAGGTCCGACTCGATCCCGAAGTGCCCGAACAGCGCCGTCCCCGCCCGGAAGTCCAGCTTGTGCAGCCGGTCCGTCGTGTGCGAGCGCCCGTCGCCCACGTGCGAGCCCATCAGCTCCAGCGGGATCAGCAGGTTCGTCCACCGCTGGATGCGCTGCCGCTCCAGCGCGTCGATGCAGTCCGACGTCCACACCCGGTCCGTGCGCTGCAGGATCTCCAGGTCGATCCGCCCGCCGCCCGACGAGCACGACTCGATCTCCACCTCGGGGTGCCGCGCCCGCAGCTCGTCCAGCAGCCGGTACACGGCCAGCGTCTGCGCCCGCACCCCCGCCTGACCGCCCGGCTGGTGCCCGGCCTCCACGAGGTCCCGGTTGTGGTCCCACTTGAGGTACGCGATGTCGTACTCGCTCAGCAGCGAGTCCAACCGCTCCAGGACGTAGTCGTACGCCTTCGTCAGGTCCAGCACCTGCTGCTGGCGCGCCGCGCGCGGCAACCGCCCGCCGGTGGCCATGATCCAGTCCGGGTGGGCCCGCGCCAGGTCCGAGTCCTCGTTGATCATCTCCGGCTCGACCCACAGCCCGAACTGCAGCCCCAGCCCGGTCACGTGCGAGACGATCGGCCCGAGCCCGTCCGGCCACACCTCGTCCGACACGTACCAGTCGCCGAGCCCGCGCTTGTCGTCGCGCCGCGACCCGAACCAGCCGTCGTCCAGCACGAACCGCTCCGCGCCGACCTCGGCCGCCGCGTCCGCCAGCGCCTTCAACCGGTCCAGGTCGTGGTCGAAGTACACCGCCTCCCACGTGTTCACCACGACCGGCCGGGGCGAGGTCGGGTGGCCGGGGCGCGAGCGCAGGAACCCGTGGAACCGCGCCGACACCGAGTCCAGCCCGGCCGCGCCGTACGAGCCGTACTGCCACGGCGACTCGTACACCTCGCCCGGCGCCAGCCGCCCCTCGCCCGCGAGCAGCAGCTCGCCGGACCCGAGCAGGGACACCGCGTGGAACGTGCGCTCGGCGAACGTCCGGTGGTTGCCCGACCAGGCCGTGTGCACCGCCCACACCTCGCCGCGCCGGTTCGCGAAGCCCTCGGTGCCCGCCGCCAGCACGTACGCCGTGTCGTAGCCGGTGCGCCCGGTCCGGTTCTCCCGCACCCGCAGGCCCTGGGTGAACCGGGTCCGCTGCGGGGCCCGCTCGCGCAGGTGGTGGCCGCTGAAGTCGAGCAGCTCCACCGCCTCGGCGGGCACCGGCAGCGCCAGGTTCAGCGCGTCCACGGTGAACACCGAGCCGCCGGTGTTCGTCACCCGCGCGCGCTGCCGCACCACGCCGGACGGCAGCAGTTCGACGACCACCTCCGCGCCCAGCCCGGCGGTCTCGTCCGCGGCGCGCACGACCACGCCGTCCCCGGAGGCGTCCACCCCGGTCACCCGGAAGGCCACCGAGAAGTCCGCGCCCTCGCGGTGCCCGACGAGGCCGGGGGTGCCGAGCCAGCCCGCCGACTGCTCGGGCAGCACGGACACCTCCACGTGCCCGTCCACCGAGTTGCCGATGGGCTGGCGCAGCGACAGCAGCCGCAGCGACTCCAGGTCGGGGTCGGGCCCCAGGTCCGCGCCCCAGTGCAGCACGCGGGGGAGGGTCCCTCCGGTCAGGTCGAGCACCAGGCTCACGCCCGCGGCGCGCAGGTGCCTCAGGTCCGCCACTGTGGTCTCTCCTCTGGCGAGTTACGTCGTTGACTTACTTTAGTTGGCGGCGTAAGAATCGCCAGGCTCTTGCTCACCAGCACGCGACACCACCACCGCCGGGAATGGAGTACCTCATGATCCGCCGAACGGTTCACGACGGGTGGCATTTGCGCGCGGTGGGCGGACCCGTGCCCGAGCACCTCGCGGACGCGACCACGCCCGCCGAGGTCCCCGGCAGCGCCCACCTCGACCTCCTGCGCGCCGGGCTGATCCCCGACCCGTACCTGGACCGGAACGAGGCGGAGCTGGCCTGGGCGCACCGGGCGCGGTGGCGCTACGCGACGGTCCTCACCTCGGAGGCCGCGCGCGCCGGCGAGAAGGTGGAACTGGTCTTCGACGGCCTGGACACGGTGGCGACCGTCCTGCTCAACGGGCGCCCCCTCGGCTCCACCGCCAACATGCACCGAAGCTACCGCTTCGACGTCCGCGACGTGCTCAGGGACGGCGAGAACGACCTGGTGGTGGAGTTCGACTCCGCCCTGGAGCACGCCGAGCGGACCCAGGCCGAGCTGGGCGAGCGCCCCCGCGCCTACCCGCACCCGTTCAATGCGGTCCGCAAGATGGCCTGCTCGTTCGGCTGGGACTGGGGCCCCGACCTGCAGACCGCGGGCATCTGGAAGCCGGTCCGCCTGGAGCGCTGGACCGGCGCCCGGCTCGCCGAGGTCCGACCGCTGGTCACCGTCGACCCGGACGGGACCGGCCGCGTCGAGGTCCACGTCCGGCTCGACCGCGCGGGCGACGCCCCCAGCCTGCTCACCGCCCGCGTCGGCGACCACGAGCAGCGCGCCACCGTCGACGGCGACACCGCCGTGCTCACCGTCCTGGTCCCGGACGCCCCGCTGTGGTGGCCGGTCGGCTACGGGCAGCAACCGCTGTTCGACCTGGAGGTCGTCGCCGAGTCGGGCGACGAGCGCGACACCTTCACCCGCCGCATCGGCTTCCGCACCATCACCGTCGACACCGAGCCCGACGCCGACGGCACCCCGTTCACCTTCGTCGTCAACGGCGAGCGGGTCTTCGCCAAGGGCGCCAACTGGATCCCCGACGACCACTTCCTCACCCGCGTCACCCGCGACCGCCTCGCCCGCCGCGTCGACCAGGCCCTCGCCGCGAACCTCAACCTGCTGCGGATCTGGGGCGGCGGGATCTACGAGACCGAGGACTTCTACGACGTCTGCGACGAGCGCGGCGTCCTGGTCTGGCAGGACTTCCCGTTCGCCTGCGCCGCCTACGCCGAAGAAGGCGAGCTGCGCGCCGAGGTCGAGGCCGAGGCCCGCGAGAACGTCGCCCGCCTCACCCCGCACGCCTCGCTCGCGCTGTGGAACGGCAACAACGAGAACCTCTGGGGCCACGAGGACTGGGGCTGGAAGGAGCAGCTGGGCGAGCGCACCTGGGGCCTGGGCTACTACACCGACCTGCTGCCCGCGATCGTCGCCGAGCTCGACCCGACCCGCCCCTACTCGCCCGGCAGCCCGTACAGCCCCGGCGAGGTCCACCCCAACGACCAGGACCACGCCACCCGCCACGAGTGGGAGGTGTGGAACCGCGTCGACTACACCCGCTACCGCGACCACGCGCCCCGCTTCTGCGCCGAGTTCGGCTTCCAGGGCCCGCCCACCTGGCGCACCCTCACCGACTGGGTGCACGAGGCCGACGGCCCCCTGACCCCCTCCTCGCCCGCGTTCCTGCTGCACCAGAAGGCCGAGGACGGCAACGGCAAGCTCGACCGGGGCATGGAGCCGCACCTGCCGGTCCCCGAGTCCTTCGAGGACTGGCACTGGGCCGCCCAGCTCAACCAGGCCCGCGCGGTCGCGTTCGGCGTCGAGCACTTCCGCTCGCACTGGCCGCGCACGGCGGGCGCGGTCGTGTGGCAGCTCAACGACTGCTGGCCGGTCACCTCCTGGGCCGCCGTCGACGGCGAGGGCCGGGAGAAGCCGCTGTTCCACGCGCTCAAGCACGCGTTCGCGCCCCGGCTGCTGACCGTCCAGCCGCGCGACGGCCGCACCGCCGTCGTCGCGGTCAACGACACCGCCGAGCCCTGGGACGAGGACCTGGTGGTCCGCCGGATCTCGTTCGACGGGCACGAGCTGGCGACGACTACACTGCGGCTCGGGGTCGCCGCCCGCTCCACGTCCGTGGTCGAGCTGCCGGAGTCCCTGCTGTCAGCGGACAACCGGGAGGCCGAGGTCGTGGTAGCCACCGCGGGTGGGGTGCGCGCGCTGCACCTGTTCGCCGAGGACCGCGACGCCGCGCTCGACCCGTCCCCGCTCACCGCCACCGCGCACCGCGTCGACGGCGGCTACCGGGTCGAGGTCACCGCCACCGCGCTCGCCCGCGACGTCGCGCTGCTGGTCGACAAGGCCGCGCCCGACGCGCGCGTGGACGACCAGCTCGTCACCCTGCTCCCCGGCGAGCGGCACGCCTTCCACGTCACCACCTCCGCCGACCTGGACCCGGCCGCGCTGACCGACCCGCGCGTGCTGCGCACGGCCAACGCCCTGGTGGGTCGGTGACCGGAACACCCGGCACGACCGGTGGGGCGTCGACCGGCGCGGTCGGCCTGGTGCTCGCCAGGCCGACCCGCCTGCTCGGCGTCGAACCGTTCTTCATGGAGTTCATCGCGGGCATCGAGGAGCGGCTGGCCGAGCGCGAGCTGTCGGTGCTGCTGCACGTGGTGTCCACCCAGGACGCCGAGATCGCCGCCTACCGCAGGTGGGCCGCGCGCGGGCTGGTGGACGCGGTGGTCGTGGTCAACCGCACCGAGGACGACCGCCGACCCGCCGTGCTGCGCGAGGTCGGCCTGCCCGCCGTGCTCGTCGGCGAGCCCGACGGCGACCTCCCTGCGGTGCGCACCGACGACACCGCCCCGGTCCGGGCCGCGCTGGAGCACCTGGTCGCCGCAGGCCACCGGGCCATCGCCCGCGTCACCGGCCCCTCGGGGCTGCTGCACACCCAGGCGCGCACCACCGCGCTGCTGGCGGCCTGCGCCGAGCACGGCGTCGCCCCCGTTGTGGTCGAGGGCGACTACTCGGAGGAGTCCGGCGCGAAGCTCACCGCCGCCCTGCTGGAGCTGGACGAGCCGCCCACGGCCGTCCTCTACGACAACGACGTCATGGCCGTCGCAGGCCTCGGCGCGGCCAAGGAGCGCGGTGTCGACGTGCCCGGCGGGCTGGGCATCATCGCCTGGGACGACTCGACCCTGTGCCGCCTCGCCTCACCCGCGCTCACCACGATGAGCGTCGACGTCCACCGGTTCGGCGAGCTCGTCGCCGAGTCGGTGCTGGAGCTGATCGCGGGCGGCCCGGTGGCCGACCGCTGGTCGCCTGCGGCCGTCCTGGTCGCCAGGGAGAGCACGAAAGCCAGCCCCGCATAGGAGAACCATGTCCTACCTGCCGTCGTCGGACCGGTACGAGCGGATGCCCTACAGGCGGGTCGGCCGCAGCGGGCTCAAGCTGCCCGCCGTGTCGCTCGGCCTGTGGCACAACTTCGGCGACGACAAGGGGTTGGAGACCCAGCGCGCCATCCTGCGCCGGGCCTTCGACCTCGGCGTGACGCACTTCGACCTGGCCAACAACTACGGCCCGCCGCCCGGCTCGGCCGAGCGCAACTTCGGGGTGCTGTTCGGCCAGGACCTGGCCGCGCACCGCGACGAGATCATCATCTCCACCAAGGCCGGCTACACCATGTGGGACGGCCCGTACGGCGACTTCGGCTCCCGCAAGTACCTGCTGTCCTCGCTGGACCAGTCGCTCAGCCGGATGAAGCTCGACCACGTCGACGTCTTCTACCACCACCGCCCGGACCCCGAGACCCCGATCGAGGAGTCCATGGGCGCGCTGGACCACGCGGTCCGCTCCGGCAAGGCGCTGTACGCGGGCATCTCCAACTACTCCGCCGAGCAGACCGCCGAGGCCGCGCGGGTGCTGCGCGAGCTGGGCACGCCGCTGCTCATCCACCAGCCCTCGTACTCGATGTTCAACCGGTGGACCGAGGACGGCCTGTTCGACGTGCTCGACGAGGTCGGCGCGGGCAGCATCGCGTTCTCCCCGCTGGCGCAGGGGCTGCTGACCAACCGGTACCTGGGCGGCGTCCCCGAGGGCTCGCGGGCGGCGGGCAGCAGCCCGTTCCTCAAGTCCGACGCCATCACCGAGGAGAAGCTGGACAGGGTCAGGGCGCTCAACGCGCTCGCCGAGGGCCGGGGCCAGACCCTGGCGCAGCTGGCGATCGCGTGGGTGCTGCGCAACGCCACGTCCGCGCTGGTCGGGGCGAGCAGCCCGGAGCAGTTGGCGGACAACGTGGCCGCGGTGGGGAACCTGGAGCTGACCGCCGACGAGCTGGCCGAGATCGAGAAGCACCTCTGACGGGGCGGGCGCGGGGGTCGGCACGGCCCCCGCGCCCCGCGCCTCACGTCAGCCGCGTCCGCCGGAACGCCTCCAGGCCCGCGAGCGGCGCCGCGTACGGCTGCTCCGCCGCCGCGTAGCCCGCGCCCAGCAGGTACACCGGGATGCTGCCGATGTTGTCCAGGCCGATCTTGCGCGCGAGCGCCTCGTCGTAGAACGCGCCCGTCTGCAGCGGGCCCAGGCCCAGCGCGGTCGCGGTCAGCGCGAACGTCTGGCCCAGGTGACCGGCGTTGAGCAGGCTCACCCGGTAGGAGCGCGGCAGCTCGTACTTGCTGCTCATCCGGTCGATCACGGACGCCAGCACCACGGTGAACGCGACCGAGCCCACCCACGGCTGGTCCGTGCCCAGGTGCGTCATCTCGTCCCTGGTGAGACCGGGCGAGACGAGCTCCAGCGAGTGCTCGCGCAGGTTGTAGTGGTAGAAGCCGGGGGACAGGCCCTCCACGGCCAGCACCCCCACGTACGCGTCGAGCTCCTGGCGCGAGCCGCCCGCCGGGCTGGTGCGGCGGAACAGGGCGCTGCGGCCGGAGTCGATGAAGTCGGTGGGGCCGAAGGTGGTCACCAGCAGCGCGGCCAGCACCGCCAGCGGCACCGGGTCCTCGGTGAAGTCGCGGACCGTGCGGCGGGCGTACAGCGCCCTGCCCAGCGGCACGTCCAGCTCGGCGGGCACGCGCGGCAGCAGCACCCGCTCGGCCTCCGGGTACTCGGTGAACACCCGGTGCTGCGGACCGGCCGCGTCCGCCGTGTCGTTCTTGGCCTGCTCCCTGGCCAGCTCGCGGTCGGCGGGCAGTTTCTGCGCGTCGATCTGCGTGCCGTAGTGGAAGAACGGCGCCTCGGGGGCCCACGTCTCCCAGGTGCGCGCGGCCAGCTCGTCCCGCTCGGCCTCGTCACCGTCCTCGACCAGCAGGGCGCCCGCCTCGCGCAGCGCCTCCACCGCCTCGGCCACGGTGTCGGGCGTGAGGTGGTCCAGCTCCTCGGCCGCCTTGGCCGCCTCAACCCACGAGTCGAACGCCGACAGCACCTCGGCGGCCACCGGGTGCAGCGCGGTCGGCGTGCCGCCCAGGTAGGGGTGCACGACGAACCGGTCCTCGTGCCAGTAGCAGGTCAGGCTGTGGGCGCGGCGCAGGCGCATGACACCTCCAGGGCCGGAAAAGGGGAGGGGCCGGGCCCGCTCGTGGCGGACCCGGCCCCTGGGCGTCACGGCTGGTCGCCGTTGTACCAGTAGTAGAAGTTCGGCTGGTTCGACCGCTCAAGGCGGATGACCGGCCTCGCCTTCATCGAGATCTTGCGCATGATCGTCACCTCCTCTGGAGTTCCGTCGTGCACTGGGTGGGTGCCCCCGGAAAACGGGAATCCACATCGGACCCGACGGTCCCCTCCATCCAGCGACGACTTCGTGCCCGCCCCAGGCACGTGCAACGCGTGCAGGGTCCTCCGATGGTGGCCACTCGGGCCCGCCGTCCCCGGAAACGCCGTCGTCGGACGGGTGCTCGAAGCGCGGGACCCTCGCGCGCGCCGTTGAGCGCTCGGGTCCCGCGCCCGCCCGATCTGGCCGCCGCTGGAATCTCCAGACCGGAACCTGCCGCGTCCGCGAGCGCGGTGGGAAGAATGGTGGCGGGGTATTCCCGCGGTTCGACGCTAGCGCAGTCCGGAGGTATCGGACAATCCTCGTTCCGGCTGGTGCGCGGGGCGGCGCGTCGAATTCCCCGGAAACGCGGTCGAACGCGGTCGAACGCCCAGGGGCGCGGAAGAGGTTGCCCGGTGGAATTGATTCCGGGTCGCCCCGAACGCGGCGCCCCCCGGAAAAACCCCTCGCCCGCGCGCGGCCGGTGCTGCTAGCGTCCCGGCAGGACTTCGAGCGGAAGGGGGCGGGTCATGACCGTGTTGGCCGTCGTTGCCGCGCGCCTCGACCCCGCCCGCCGCCCCCAGGGCTGACGCCTCCCGCTCGATCGCGGAGGCGCCCCTCGGGGCGGACACCCCCTCCACGACCAGGAGTCCCGCGTTGTCCACCGCATCCCCGCTCGCCCGCTACGGCTGGGACGAGCGCTTCGCACCGCGCACCACCGACCTCGTCCCCGGCCGCGTCGTCCGCGTCGACCGGAGCGCCTGCGAGGTCGTCACCGCCGAGGGCAGGCGGTCCGCCCGCGTCCGCAAGGGCCTCGAACCGTGCACCGGCGACTGGGTCGGCCTCGCCGGGGACGGCTCGCTGGCCGAGGTCCTGCCCCGGCGCACCGCGCTCGTCCGGGGCTCCGGCGGCGCCCCGCAGGTCCTGGCCGCCAACGTGGACGTCGTCGCCGTCGTGGTGTCGCTGTCCGCGCGCCTCGCGCTCGGCCGCGTCGAGCGGCTGCTCGCCCTCGCCTGGGAGAGCGGCGCGCGACCGGTCGTCGTGCTCACCAAGGCGGACCTGAGCGACGTCGTCGCCGACGTCGTCGACGAGGTGTCCGCCGCCGCGCCCGGCGCCCCGGTGGTCGCGGTCAGCGCCACCGACGGCTCCGGGCTTGACCCGCTGCGCGCCGAGCTGTTCGGCGGTCCCGGCCCGGCGGCCACCGCCGTGCTGGTCGGACCGTCCGGCGCGGGCAAGTCCACCCTGGCCAACGCCCTGCTCGGCACGCCCGCGCTGGCCACCGGGGACGTGCGCGCCTCCGACGGCAAGGGCAGGCACACCACCGTCCGGCGCGAGCTGCACGCCCTGCCCGGCGGGGGAGTGCTGATCGACACGCCGGGGCTGCGCGCGGTCGGGCTGCACGGCGGCGACGAGGGCGTGCGGCAGGCGTTCGCCGAGGTCGAGGAGCTGGCGCGGTCGTGCCGGTTCGCCGACTGCGCGCACGTCGCCGAGCCGGGGTGCGCCGTGCTGGCCGCCGTGGAGGACGGCGGGCTGGAGCGGCGCAGGGTCGACAGCCTGCACGAGCTGCGGCGCGAGAACGAGTGGCTGGCCAGCCGGACCGATCCCCGGCTGCGGGCCGAGCGGCGCGGCGCGGAGCGGGCGATGGGCAGGGCCCAGCGGCGGATGTACCGGGAGCGGGGCGGCTGGGCCTGAACCGGGTGGGCCTGACCGGGTGGGGCCGCGCGCGTGCGGCCCCACCCGCTTGTTCAGCGCCGGTCGGCCCTCAGGCCGGGCAGCACCTCGGCCGCGATCGCCTCGACCACCGACTCGTCACCGGCGAACACGCCCTCGTCGCGCGGCCACGGCGCGGCCAGGTCCGTGAACCCCAGCTCGCCCGCCCGGCCGACGAAGTCCCGGTAGCACTCGACGCTGGAGGTCGACAGCACCGGCGCCATGTCGCTCTGCAGGTGCCGCTCCAGGTGGTCGCGCGGCAGCCCGGCCGCGTCGAGCACGTCGTCCAGCCGCCCGGACAGCTCGCGCAGCGAGTCCCACCAGCCCGCCAGGTCGTCGTTCGGCAGCCCGGTGGTCACCCAGCCCCGCCCGAACCGGGCCGCCAGCCGCATCCCCTTCGGGCCGTTGGCCGCCACCACGAACGGCGGCCGGGGCCGCTGGACGCAGCCGGGCACGTTCCGCGCGCCCACCGCCGCGTAGTGCTCACCGGCGTGGTCGACCCGGTCGGTGGTGAGCAGGCGGTCCAGCAGCTCCAGGAACTCGGCGAACCGCCGGTGCGGGCTCGCCGCGGGCGCGCCCAGGACGTTCGCGTCGTACCCGCCCATGCCGCCCGCCCCGACGCCCAGGGTGAACCGGCCGTCGGACACCTCGTCCAGCGTGGTCACGTCGCGGGTGAACGGCACCGGGTGGCGGAAGTTCGGCGAGGCCACCAGCAGGCCGAGCCTGATCCGCGAGGTCGCCTCGGCGGCCAGCGCCAGCGTCGGCACCGAGGCGTACCAGGCGTGGTCGGCCAACCTGCCCCAGGCCAGGTGGTCGAACGTCCAGGCGTGGTCGAACCCGTACTCCTCGGCCGCCACCCACCTGGGCCGCGCCTCGGCCCACCGGTGCTCCGGCAGGATCGTGATGCCGACCCGCATGGACGTCCCCCTTACATCTGAACTGTTTCCGCGTTCAATCGAACATTTTCACCGTTCGGTTGTCAACGCCCCGGCCGTCCGCCGCCCGTCCACTGTCCGGTTCGTCGCTCGGTCCGCAGCTCGGCGGGGTCCCCATCCGGCGACGGCTCGGTGGTGCACACCTCCCACCGGGTGGTCGAGGGGCTCAACCCGCGCGCCCCGATCCACGAGGCCAACCGCTTCCAGGACTCCTCCAGCCCGTCGAACGCCCCGACGTGCGTGAGCCGCGCGACCCGCCCGCCCGGCAGCTCGCCCGGCACGACGTCCCCCTCCGCCACGATCCCGGAGTCGACCGGGAACCCGACCTCCAGCGCCAGCACGCCTTCCCGCCCGTGCGTGCTCGCGTCCCGGTGCGGCCCGAACGCCGCCCCGGCCGGCGTGACGCCCCGCTCGGCCAGCACCCGCCCGAGCTGCTGGAACGAGGTGTCGAAGAAGTCGCGCACCTCGGCGAACCCGATCACCCCGCGCACCACCGCGGTCGTCGTCGGGGTCGACTCGACCAGTTCCGGCTCGGTGCCCATTCGCTGTCCTCCCGGCGCTCCGCCGCGCTTCGGTCCCGCCCATCCTGCCGGTCGTCGCGCCCCCGGTGTCCGATTTATCCACCTGAACGAGTGATGCGAACTCCCCTTGACCCCACCCCACCCCCCGGTGTTGACTAACCAAGCGGTTATCTAACCGCCCGGTTACCTGTCCGGTGACCGGCGGCCCCACGCGGGCCGATCCGCTCAAGCCGACGCCCAGCGCCGACGAGTCCCCCGAGGAGCACGCACATGCCAGGCACGCCGTCCCCGACCTCTCCCGCCTCTCCCACGTCCTCCGCATCCTCCGTGTCCCCTGCGTCCACGCCCTCCGCATCCTCCGCCTCACCCCTGACAACGACCGCCGACCTCCGCACCGAGATCACCACCCCGAGCGATCTCGCGTTCGCCATCACCAGGGAGTTCGACGCCCCGCGCGAGCTGGTGTTCGCGGCCTTCACCGAGCCCCGGCACGTCTCCCGCTGGCTGCTGGGCCCGGACGGCTGGTCGATGCCGGTGTGCGAGATCGACCTGAGAGAGGGCGGCGCGTGGGAG
This sequence comes from Actinosynnema pretiosum, assembly GCF_002354875.1. GTDB lineage: Bacteria > Actinomycetota > Actinomycetes > Mycobacteriales > Pseudonocardiaceae > Actinosynnema > Actinosynnema auranticum. The sequence continues at coordinate 7,102,219 of NZ_CP023445.1, read as the reverse complement.
TACCGGTGGCGCAGCGACGCCGACGGGGCCGAGTTCGGCATGTCCGGGCGCTACCGCCTGGTGGACCGCCCGCGCAGGCTGGTCAACACCGAGGTGTTCGAGGGGCAGGAGTCGGTGGTGACCACGGAGTTCACCGAGGTCGGCGCCCGTCGCACGAGGGTGGTGCAGACCTCGGTCTTCCCGAGTCGGGAGCTGCGGGACGCGGTCCTGGCCAGCGGCATGGAAGGGGGAGTCAGCACCAGCCACCACCGGCTGGCCGGATTGCTCCCCCTCCTGGCGGAGGGGGCCTGATGGGGTGAGGCGCGCCGATCGGTGCTGATTCTCTTCGATTCCGTGATTCTGTGATTCCGCGTCCGTGACGTCGGCAATTCCACTGTATTCCAATCTTCTCTACCGGCAATCGCCCGGCGCCGAAACTGAAGGTGGTGGTCAACCGAGGCCATTTCGTGTCATGCTCCGACCGTGATCCCCCGCTTTTCCCCACGTGGCACGTGGATTTCCGGAACCGATGTGGCGGGTGTGCCGGAGGAGTTACGGGAAGAAGGCGCGTTCCTGCCGTACCCGTTGTTCTCCGAGCCGCCGCTGACCGGTCCCGCCGTGCGCGAGTCCGCGCTGGCCGAGCACAGCCTGGGCAGGCTCGACGAGGCGTCGAGCCGCTTCGCCGAGCTGCCCGGCTTCGCGCGCGCCACGAGGGTCCGCGACGCGTGCGCGTCGGCGGGGATGGCCGGGTACCCGGTGGCGCTGCGCGAGGCGCTGGCGGTGTCCCTCGACCCGCGCCACGGCGCCCCGGAGCAGGTGGTCGCGCCCCACCTGCGCGGGGTCGAGCTGGGTTTCGCCAAGGTGGCGCAGGGCGCTGACACCGGGGACCCGGACCTGCTGGGCGAGGTGGCCGCGGCGCTGACCGGTCGCGACCACCGCCCGGACGAGCCGCTGCGCCGAGGTCAGGGCTGGCTGGGGCCGAGCCGGGAGCGGGCGTGGCTGCTGACGCCGACGAGCGCGCACCTGGCGGGCGCGCTGGCCCAGTGGACGGTGTGGGTGCAGGCGAGGCCCACCCTGCCCAGGGTGGCCCGCCTGGCACTGGCGCACCTGCAACTGGAGCTCCTGCAACCGTTCGCGGTCCCGGACGGTCACGTGGCGCGCCTGTTCACCATGCTGGAGCTGGTGCGCGAGGGGATGCTGCGCACCTCGGTGCTGCCCCTGTCGGTGTGGCTGGACCGCACGGGCGACGAGTACCGCGAGCAGGTCAGGCACGTGGTGCGGACCGGCGAGCACGGCCCGTGGGTGGAGTTCTTCGCGCGGGGCGTCCGCGAACTGGCGGACGCCCAGGTGAGCCTGCTGGCGAACCTGGAGTCCCTGGCGGCGGCCTACCGCGCCAGGTTCCCCGAGGGCGGCAGGCTGGCCAGGGTGGCCACCTCCCTGCTCGGCTTCCCGGCGATCGACCACCCGACCCTGTGCGAGGCCGAGGGCCTGACCTTGAAGGGCGCGACCCTGCTGACGGACCGCCTGGTGGCCGAGGGCGTCCTGTACCCCTGGGAGTCCAGGCGCTACCGCAAGGTCTTCCTCTGCCCCGAAGCCCTAGCCCTCCTCCGCCCATGACCACCAAGCGCGCCGCGAGGAGCCATCACCGCCCCCGGTTCCCCCACTCACCCCTACCCGCCCGCCCCGGTCCCCCCACTCCCACCATCCCGACGCTCCCGACACTCCCGCCGAACCCGCCGCAGGTAGTGCGCAGCGTCCCGCTCCCGCCCCACGGCCGAGAGCACCCAAGCCATCCGCCTCAACCCGGCGACAACCCGCCAGTGCTCCCCGGAAAGCACGGCGATCTCCAACTCCTCCTCGGCGCACTCCAACGCCCAATGCCCCCGCCCAGCGGCAAGGTGCACCACACCCCGCCGCCGCAAGGCGACAACCGCACCCCCAAGCCCCAAACCGTCACACCCACCGCAGTCCCCACCCGCGCAGCCCCCGCCGCCTACGCAGTCCCCACCACCTACGCAGCTCCCGCCGCCTACGCAGCTCCCGCCGCTCGCGCAGTCCCGGTCCGCGCAGTCCCCGCCGCTCGCGCAGTTCCCGCACCCCGCGCATTTCCCGCCGTCCGCACTGCTCGCGCCGTCTGCGCCACCTGTGCCGTCTGCACTGCTCGCGCCGTCCGCACTGCTCGCGCCATCCGTACTACTCATGCCGTCTGCGCCACCTGCGCCGTCCGCGCCACCTGCGCGAGTTCGCACAATCCCGCCAGGGCAGCCGCCCCTCACCGGCGCGGCCAATCCCGCTGGCGCAACCAATGTCGCCGGGAGGGCCAATCCCACCCGCATCCGACTTCCCCAAGCCGTCCGAGCAGTCCCCCTCATTCCGGCCGCACCGCTCATTCCCCATATTCCGGCGGTCGGACTGGTGACGTTCGTTCGGGATGTTCACGTCCTCCGGAACGTCCGCGCTCACTGCTCGCCGCGAACGACCTCGAACAGGTCGTGGAACTGCATCGGGGCCAGTGCGACCAGGGCGCCGCCGATGAACGCGGGTCCGGGCTGGAGGTCGCCGCTGAGCACGCGCGTCACCGTGGACCGGTTCACGTCCATCGCCTTGGCGAGCGCGTAATCGGACCCGTAGCCCGCCAGTCGCGCCGCTTTCGCGAAAGCCTCGTCCCGGAGTTTGATCGTGTTCGGCATTGGCCGCCTCGTGCATTGTTGTGCCCGCGCAACGTTCGTTGCCCCAATTCGAACCTAGACGTTCCGCAGTGCCCGACGCAACGCGCGTTGTGCCAGCAAAACGAGCCTGAACGGGTAGTGCGCCTGGACAACGTTGCGTGTGCACACATAACGTTCCGCAGGTGACCGGAAATCAGAGCGCTCCCTCTCCGTGGTGGGACTACATCGAGCGAAACCTGGAGTACCGGAACCTGACGACGGGCGACCTCGCCCGCGAGGTGAACGTGGACCGCAGCCGCCTGACCGCGTGGCGCAAGGGCGCGAAGATCAGCATCCCCACGGCCCGCGCCATCGCGCGCCTGTTCCAGGTGAGCGTCTTCGAGGTCCTGGTGGCGGCGGGAATGCTGACCCAGCAGGAAGCCGACTACCAACCCGCCAGCACCGACCCGACCGACCTCAGCGACGAGCAGCTCATCGCGGAACTGCGCAGGCGCCTCAAGCAGCGCGCCGAAACCGAACCCCCCACCGAGCCCTCCGCCGACTGACGCCCCAACCAACACCGCACCAGCAATAGCCGACGCCCCGCGTCCACCGCCGACGCCCCGCACCCGCCCCTCTGGCCGACCGCACCCCACCGCCAATGGCCCACGCCCACCCCTGACCGACCGCACTCCACTGTCGACGGTCCGCGCCTCCCCCTGTCGGATCGCATCCCGCCCCGATAGTCCGCGCCCGCCCTCTGGCGGATCGCGTCCCGCCCCGACGACCCACTCCCGCCCTCTGGCGGATCGCGTCCCGCCCCGACGACCCACTCCCGCCCTCTGGCGGATCGCATCCCGCCCCGACAACCCGCGCCTGCCTCCCGGCGGACCACATCCCGCCACCGACGATCCGCCCCCCGCCTACCGCACCCACAATCCCGGCCTCCCCCACCCGAAACCGGCTCTGCACGCGCTCTACCAGCGGTTTTGTCCTTTTTTGTTGCACAAGGGCAACGGCTATTCCAAAAGATTCCCCACAAAAACCAACCCAAGTCACCCGTCCCGCATCGCCCACCACAGGACGTCACCCCGGCAAAGCCGTCAGCGCCCGACCGGACTTCCCGGTCGAGCGCTGACAACACCCCTGCTCACCCAGGCCGGTGATCACCCACCCCGACCCGCCTCCCCGCGCCAGGCCACGTCCCCGCCCCGGCCCGCCTCCCCGCCCCGGCCCGCCTCCCCACCCCGGCCCGCCTCCCCCTCAGCAGCCCACCTCCCCAACCCCTCACCGCAGCCCTCTCACCGATCGAGCAACGCCCGAATCGCCCCCACGACCTCCCCAGGCGCCTCCTCCGCCATGAAGTGCCCGCACCGCACGGTCCGGTGCTCCAAGTCCTCCGCCCACCCCCGCCACACCCCCGCCGCGTCGAACCCGAGCTCCGCCCCCCAGTCCTGCTGCACCACCCCGACCGGCATCCGCAGCCGCCGCCCGGCCGCCCGGTCCGCCTCGTCGTGCGCCACGTCCACCCCCGCCGTGGCCCGGTAGTCCGCCACGATCGACGGCACCGCCTCCCGGCTGGCCCGCAGGTACTCGGCGCGCACGTCGGCCGGGATCGCCGCGGGGTCGTTCGCCCACACGTCCAGGAAGTGCCCGAAGAACTCGTCCGCCGCCCCGCTGATCATCGCCTCGGCCAGCCCCGGCCGCTGCGCCATCAGGAACAGGTGGAACCCCACCGCCGCACCCCGCCCCCGCAGCACCTCCCACGACTCCACCGTCGGCAGCACGTCCAGCACCCCGAGGTGGGTGACCACGTCCGGGTGGTCCAACCCGGCCCTGATCCCGACCAGCGCACCCCGGTCGTGCCCCACCACCGCGACCCGCTCGTGCCCCAGCTCGCGGGCCAGCGCCACCACGTCCCGCGCCATCGCCCGCTTCGAGTAGTTCTCCCCGTCGTCGGCGGGCTTGTCACTGGCCCCGTACCCCCGCAGGTCAGGGCAGATCACCGTGTGATCCGCAGCGAGGTCGGCCGCGACGTGCCGCCACATCAGGTGCGTCTGCGGGAACCCGTGCAGCAGCACCACGGGACTCCCCGCCCCACCCACCGCAACGTGCAACCGCACACCCTCCGCCACCGCGACCCGCTGCTCGGTGAACCCCGGAAGAACCATCTCGCCGACTCCTCAACCACTCGCTGTCGAATGCCCCTCCACCGTCGCCCACCCCGATCAGCACCGGATCAGCACGCGATCAGCGCCACCCGCCACACCCCCGACCCCGGCGCTAGGTTGTCCACCGATGGTGAGCTTCGCCGTGCTGGGCCCGCTCCAGGCAGATCTGGACCGCGGACCCGCAGACCTCAAGGGCCCCCGCCACCGCGCGGTGCTGGCCAGGTTGCTGGTCGCGCGCGGCCGGACCGTCCCCCTGGACACCCTGGTCGCCGACCTCTGGGACGACACCCCGCCCCCGAGCGCGCGCGGCGCCGTCCAGACCTTCGTCGGCGACCTGCGCAAGGCCCTGGAACCGGACCGCCCACCCCGCACCCCGCCCCACCTGCTGGTCACGGTCGCGAACGGCTACGCGCTGCGCACCGACAACACCGACGCCCACCACTTCGAGTCCGCCGTCCACCAGGCCACATCCGCCCCGCCCACCCGAGCCTGGACCCTGCTCACCGCCGCCCTGGCCCTCTGGCGCGGCCCCGCGTACGCCGAGTTCGCCGACCGCCCCTGGGCGCTGGCCGAGTCGACCGCCCTGGAGGAGCTGCGCCTCCTGGCCGTGGAACGCCTGGCCGAGACCGCCCTGTCCCTGGACGCCCCCGCAGACGCCATCCCGCCCCTCACCCCGCACGCCGCGTCCCACCCGCACCGCGAGCACGCCGCCCACCTGCTCGCGCTGGCCCTCTACCGGACCGGCCGCCAGGGCGAGGCCCTGGAAACCCTGCGGCGCACCAGGTCCGCCCTCCGCGCCGACCTGGGCGTGGACCCCGGCGAACCCCTGCGCGCCCTGGAAGCCGGCATCCTCGCCCAGTCCCCGGCCCTGCTCCTCCCACCCCGCACCCCGCCCCGAACCACCACCCCGCCCCTGTTCGGCCGCGAGCAAGAACTGGCCGCCCTCACCCGTGCCGCCACCGAGGCCGTCGCCACCCGCCGCCTCCACCACGTCCTCGTCTCGGGCGCCGCGGGCTCCGGCAAATCCGCCCTGACCGGGGCACTGGCCGCCCACCTGCGCGCCGAGGGCTGGTCCACCGCCACCACCACCTGCCCCGACCTCCCCGGAACCCCGGCTGCCTGGCCGTGGACCGCGCTCCGCACCCACCTCGGCCTCCCGCCCGAACCCGACCGCACCCCCCGCTTCACCACCCTCCGCGCCCTGTCCGCCCACCTGGCCGAGTCCGCGCCCACGCTCCTGGTCCTGGACGACCTGCACCAGGCCGACGAGGACACCCTCGCCCTGCTCACCGCCCTCCCGCCCGAGGCGGGCCCCACCCTGGTCGTGAGCACCCACCGCGCCACCGACATCCCACCCGCCCTCACCGCCGCGCTGGCCCGCCTGGCCCGCGCCACCCCGACCCGCCTCTACCTCTCCGGCCTGGACGAGCGGGCGGTGTCGGACCTGATCGCCACCCACCACCCCCCGACCCCGAGGGCGACCAGATCCATCCACACCAGGAGCGCGGGCAACCCGTTCCTGGCCCACGAACTGGCCGGGCTGTGGGCGACCGAGGGCGACGAGGCGCTGCGCACCGTCCCCGCCGGCGTCCGGGACGTCCTCCTGCACCGCCTCTCCGCCCTCCCGGAACCCGCGGCGACCCACCTCCGCCAAGCCGCCGTCCTGGGCCGCGAGGTCGACCTCGCGATCCTCGCCGAGCTCGCGGGCGAAGACGTCCTGGACTCGATCGAGTCCGCGATCAGGGCCGGTTTCCTGGTGGAGCACGACGCCGACCACGTCCACTTCACCCACGACCTGGTCCACGAGACCGTCCGAGCCGACACCACGTCCCCCAGGCGCGCCCGCTGGCACGTGGCCGCGGCGGAAGCCGTGGAGCGCGCCACCCCCGACGAGCACGAGCGCATCGCCCACCACCTCCTGGAGGCGGCCACCAGGACAACGGCCGCGCAAGCCGCCCACCACGCGTCCCTGGCCGCGACCAGGGCCGAACGCCGCTCGGCTCCGCACGAGGCGGCGAGGCTCTGGCGCGCCACGATCCAGTCCCTGGACCGCTCCCCGACCCCGAACCCCCAAGCCCGCCTGACGGCCGTGATGGGCCTGGTCCGGGCCCTGGCCGTGACCGGCGACCTGGCCGCGGCCCGCGAACACCGAGCCGAGGCGGCGCGCCAGGCCGAAACCCTCCCCGACCCGGTCCAACGGGCGCGCGTGGTCGGCTCCTTCGACGTCCCGGCCCTGTGGACGACCCCCGACGACGACGCCCTCTCCGCAACCCTGGCCGCGTCGGCCGCACGCGCCCTGACCTCCCTCCCCGCCACCCACCGGGCCGAACGGGCCCACCTCCTGGTGACCATCGCGATGGAGCGGAGGGCAGACCCGACCCGCGAGGCGTCCCAGGCCGCGCGGGAGGCCGAACGCATAGCCAGGTCCCTGGCCGACCCCACCCTCCTGGCCCTGTCCCTGAACGCCCGCTACCTCCAGACCTTCCACCGGGCAGGCCTGGCCCCGGCCCGCAGGTCCCTGGCCGAGGAGCTCCTCGAGGTGACCTCCGCCCAGCCCGACCTGGTCGCCTTCGAAGTCCTGGCCCACCTCCTCCTCGTCCAGTCCTCGGCGGCACTGGCGGACCTCCCCGCCGCAGACCACCACGCGGCCCGCGCGAACCACCTCGCGACCAGGAACGACCTCCCCCTGGTGACCCCGTTCACCGACTGGTACCGGGCCCTGCGCCTAGCCCTGACGGGCCGCAGGACCAAGGCCGAAGCCGCCTACCGGGCAGCCGCCCCCGCACTCACGGCGACCCACCTCCCAGGCCTGGCCCCCGGCCTCCTCTCCCTGGCCCTGCACACCCTGGACGTCCCCCAACCCGCCCCGGACTGGGCCGCGAACCGCCCCTGGACCGTCCCCGCCACCCACATCCCGAAGGCCCCGCACGACCACCTCTACGAGCTCAGGACCTGCCTGCACGCCCGAGCCGCCCTGACCAGACCCACCAGAGACCACGAGGAGCTGACCGAACTCCGCGAGGCCCTGGCCCCGGCGGAAGACGAACTGGCGGGCGCCACGACGGGCCTGGTCTCCCTGGGCCCGGTAGCCGCCTACCTGGCAGACCTCGCCCAGGCCCTGGGCGACCGGGAAGAGGCAACCCGCCTGCGCGCCAAAGCGACCACCCTCACCACCCGCCTGCGCAACGCCTGACCGCGCCAAGCCCGCACCGCCCCCAGGCGGAAGATCCCCCACTTTTCTCCGCGAACCCGTTTTTCGACGGAGTCCCACCCCCACCACCGCTGCGACGCTCTCCCCACCTCGGCCCGCTCCCCACCGGAACCGAGCCCCCGCAGCAGTGAGAGGCGCACCGTGCCCGACAAGTCCTTGATCGAACTGGTCTTCGAGCTGGCGGCCGAAGACGACACCCTGACCGAAGAGGCCAAGCGGATCATCACCGACGCGCTCGCCGAGGGGGAGGGCTCCGCGGGCGAGCAGCGGCCCCGCCCGGCCGGTCCGGTCCACCTGACCTCCATCGGCGTCACCGGCTTCCGGGGCATCGGCCCGCGGTCCGTGCTGCGCCTCGACCCCGGTCCCGGCCTGACCGTGGTCACCGGCCGCAACGGCGCCGGGAAGTCCAGCTTCGCCGAGGCGCTGGAGTTCGCGCTCACCGGTGACAGCTACCGCTGGCTCGGCAAGCGCCCCACGTGGACCGAGTGCTGGCGCAACCTGCACTGGTCGGGCCCGACCGCGATCCGCATCGGCGCGGTCGTCGGCGGTGACGGCGACACCGAGCTCGCCGTCGACTGGGCGGACGACGCGGACCGCACGGACTTCCAGACCTGGCACCAGCGGCCGGGCCTGCCGAGGAAGTCCGGCCTGGCCGACCTCGGCTGGGGCGAGGCGCTAGAGCACTACCGGCCGATCCTGTCCTACGAGGAGCTGGGCGGCCTGCTCCGCGCGGAGCCGAGCAAGCTCTACGACGCGCTGAACCCCATCCTCGGCATCGGGCAGGTCACCGCCGTCCGCGCCACCCTGAACGCCGAGCTCAAGCAGGTGCAGGCGCCCGTGACCAGGGCCAAAGAGGCGCAGAAGGCGCTCAAGGCGGCGTTGGCGGGGCTGGACGACAGCCGGGCCCGTGCCGCCCTGGCCGAGCTGGGCAAGCGCGCTCCCGACCTGGGCGCCCTCGCCGCGCAGGCCACGGGCACCGCGGACCGGGGACCGCTGGACGTGGTGCGCGCACTGGCCGGGCTCGTCGTCCCCGACCCGGAGGTGGTGGCGCAGGTGGTGCGGGCCCTGCGCGAAGCCGTGCGGGAGCACGTCGGGGAGTCGGGCGACGAGCGCCGCGCCGAACTGCTGCGCCAGGCCCTGGAACTGCACGCCGAGCACGGTGACCGGGACTGCCCGGTGTGCGGGGCGGGCAGGCTCGATCGGGGGTGGCGGGACCGGGTCGAGGCCGAGCTGACCGGGTTGGACGAGGAGCGGCTCCGCCTGCACGCGGCCCGGTTCGCGCTCACCGCCGCCGTGCAGCGGGCGCGCGAGCTGGTGCGGATCGCCCCGCTCGCGACCCCCGACGGCATCCCGCTGGGCGCACTCGCCCCCGCCCAGGAGGTCGCCAAGCGCTGGAGGGACGCCCCCGACGACGCCGCCGCGCTCGTGGACCACCTGGAGCAGGTGCACCCGGAGCTGGTGGCGGCTTGCGCCGCGTTGCGCGCCGAGGCCGCCCAGACCCTGGAGGAGATGGACAGCGCGTGGACGCCGCTGGCGGCCAGGCTCGCCGAGTGGGTCGTCCTGCGCGCCGAGGCGGACGGCGTGGAAGACCGCGTCACCGCGCTCAAGGCGGCGACCAAGTGGCTCAAGGACAACGAGCAGGCGCTGCGCGCCGAACGCCTGCGGCCCTACGCCGACCGCGCCAAGGAGGTGTGGGAGGCCCTGCGCCAGGCGAGCGACGTCGACCTGGAGGAGATCACCCTCGAAGGCGCCGCGACCCGGCGCCACGTCGAGCTGAGGGCCCAGCTGGGCGGCGCGCCCGCGACCGCGCTGAGCGTGATGAGCCAGGGGGAGCTGCACGCGCTGGCGCTGGCGCTGTTCATCCCCAGGGCCACCGACGGCCGCAGCCCGTTCCGGTTCCTGGTGCTGGACGACCCGGTCCAGGCGATGGACCCGGCCAAGGTCGACGGCTTCGCCCGGCTGCTCGCGGAGGTCGCCCAGGACCGCCAGGTCGTCGTGTTCTCGCACGACGACCGGCTCCCCGAGGTCGTGCGGGACCTGAACCTGCCCGGCGCGAAGATCGTGGAGATCACCCGCGGGGCGGGCTCCCGGATCACCGTCGGGACCTCGCTCGACCAGGCCGACCGGTACGTCTCCGACGCGGACGCCCTCGTCAAGGACCCAGGGGTGACCGACGACCTCAAGGCCAGGGTGCTGCCGCTGCTGTGCAGGCTGGCCGTCGAGGCGGTGGCCAAGCGGGTCCTGTACGCCCGGCGACTCGCCGCGGGGGTGGACCGGCCCGCCGCCGAGGTCGAGTGGGAGGCCGAGCACGGCACCCGCGCGAGGGTCCTGCTGGTGCACGAGGAGAGGTGGATCAACCAGGGCAACCGGCCGCACCGGGCCAGGACGATGCGGGTGTGCGGCCGGGACGTGCACCAAGGCACCACCAGGGAGCTGCCCGGCGTCGTCACCGACCTCCGCAAGACCCTCGCCGACCTGAGGGAGACCCGGTGAGCACCCCGCTGGAGCAGATCGGGGCGGCGGAACGGGTGCTGGACGGCACGGTCGTCCTCCCCGCTCCGGTGGCGCTCCGCGCGGCGGCCCTGCTCGCACGCGCCGCGCTGGAGGACCTGGTGACCACGCGGTACGTGCTGCGCACCGGGAAGCCGACGAGGATGCGCACCCAGCTCATCGTCCTCCGGAGGCTGGCGGGCTCGCCCTTCGCCGACCGCGCCGAGCACGCCTGGTCCGCCCTGTCCCGCCTGTGCCACCACCATGCCTACCGCCTGGACCCGGACCGCGCCGAGGTCGCGGGGTGGGTGGTGGAGGTCAGGGCGCTGGCCGAGGAGGCCGCGCCGAGCCCGCCGTGACCACCCTCGGCGCACCGCTCCCGCCGGGCGTGCGCCCCCCGGTCGCCACCCGCGCGCCCCGACGGCCTCCGGCCACCACGACATCGTCCGCGACGCCCTCCGCCCCACGAACGGAGCACCCCCGTGACCAGCGCCCTCGACGAGCCGTCGCTGCACACCGCGAACACCGCGCAGGACAACGCCCACGTGGACCAGCAGATCGGCTTCCAGATCGGCGACACCACCATCCACCACGACAAGCGCACCTACCACGTCAACCACGGCGACCCGCCCGAGCGCAGGCACGAGGTGGCCCGCAACTTCCTCGACGGCGGCACGCCCCGCCGCGCCGAGGAGCTGTTCGGCGCGCTCGTCGCGGACGGCTGGGGCACCGCCGAGCGCGCCTACCTGCACGCCCTCGCGATCCTGAGCGAGCGCTCCCTCGGCGAGCTGGCCGGGGAACCGCTGGAGCGCCTGAAGGAGGCCCGCAACCTCAGGCGCAAGTGCCCCGACGACGAGTGGACACGGGCGTTCGACGTGCTCTGGGCCCTCCTGCGCTGGGCGAGGGACGACTACCGCACCCCCGCCACCGCCACCGCGGCCGACCTCCCGCTGGAGCGCCAGGAGGAGATCTCCCGCCACCTGGACGTCCTGCTGCGCGGCGCCGCGCAGGAGTGGCGGGCCGCCGACCTGCGCGCCCACCTCGCGGCCGAGCGCACCGACCCGGCCCGCGCCGCGCGGTCCGAGAAGTTCTTCGAGGCCGTCCCCGCACCGCCGAAGCCCCACGTCCCCGCCGTCTTCACCACCACCCCGGCCCACCGCCTGTGGACGTTCCTCGGCGCCGCCGGAACCGCCGGGTCGCTCCTGCTCGCCGACCTCCCGCCCCTGGCCCACCCGCTGCTGCTCGCGGGCGGTTTCCTGGTGGTGCGCAACGGGATCACCGTCGAGGCGGACCGCCTCCTGCGCGAGTCCGACCGCGCCACCGGCGAACCCGCCCGGAACACGAAGTTCACCAGGCGGGTCGGCAGCCTCGTGGACCGCCTCTACGCCGAAGCGGGTCCGGAGCGGGGGACCCCGGCCGCCCGGCACTGGGCGAGGAGCACCAAGCGCGCCAGGACGAGGCTGCGGAACCGGCTGGCTCGCAGCCACCACGGCGGCGTCGAACCGGCCTCGCTGCGCTGGCTCGTCCGCTGGCACGCCGAGCGCGAGCGCGACGGCCGCCACCCGGACGAGCGCCACCCCGACCGCGCCGACCCGTCCCGAGCCCGCCTGCTGCGCCTGACCGGCGCCCTCCTCGCGCTCCTCGGCCTGGTCACCGGCCTGGTCACCGCCCCGCTCGCCGCGCTCCCGCTGGCGCTGGCCGGTTCCCTGCTCCTCACCGCCGCCACCCGCCTGGCCGCCCCGCACGCCGCCAACCGCGCCGTCCGCGCCGAAGCGGACGCCCTGCACGCCGAGGAGGTCGCCGAGCACAAGCGGTGGTCGGCGCACCTGGCGGACCGCCCCACCGACGCGCAGGTCGCCCGCTGGCACGCGCTCGACCGGTTCCACCTGGTCTCCGACGTGATCAACCGGTTCGGCCTGCGACGCGACCAGGTCGTCCAGCACGTGGTGCTGACCGAGTGCGCGCCCGGCGCCCGCAGGGGCAGGCTGGAGAACGGCCCGCCCCGCTACTCCGCGTACCTCGTGCGCATCCTCCTGCTGACCCGCAAGGGCGTCCGGCTGATCCGCCTGCACCTGGACGCGCACACCGGCGAGGCGCGCAACGAGGAGCGCTTCCTGTTCCGCTACGACGCCGTCGTCTCCGCGAAGGTCACCGAGAAGGGCGTGCGCGCCACCGCCGTGGACGACGAGGAGCGCGCCGACGTGGAGGACCTGCGCAGCCGGGTGTTCACGCTCGTCCTGTCCAACAACGAGTCCATCGCCGTGCGGGTCGACACCAGCGCGTCCGGCGAGGACCCGGAGGCGCTGGTGGAGGCCGCCTACGAGACGTCCGGGATCGAGAACGCCCTGCCCCTGCTGGAGTCCGTCGCCGCCGAGGGCGAGGGGTGGATCGAGCACGAGCGCGAGCGCAGGCGCCAGTGGGCCCGCGACTGGGACGAGGACTGACGGCGACCGGACCTCCCCCCGCTGCGCCACGCGGCCCTTGGCGCCCCCGGAGCGGATCACTAGCGTCCCAGGGGAAGCGTCCGGTTCCGCCGAGGTGGGGGAGACCACCGATGCGCCGCACCCCGCTCCTGGCCGCGCTGCTCCTGCTGCTCGCGCTGGCCCCGTTCCCCACCGCCTCCGCCCTCTCCGCTCCCGCCGCGTCCGCCTGGTTCGACGGCGGCGAGGTCGGACCGGTCGGCGGGGTGTTCCGGGACGAGCACGGGCGCGAGGTGGTGCTGCGGGGCTTCAACGTCTCCGGCACCGCCAAGCTCGCCGAGCACCGCGGGCTCCCGTTCCCGAACGCCCAGGCGGCACGGGACTCCGCCGCGGCGCTGCGCAGGTTGACCGGCGCCAACGCGGTCCGGTTCCTGGTCACCTGGGCGTGGTTGGAGCCGGAGCCCCGGCGGATCGACCAGGCCTACCTGGACCGGGTGGCCGAGCAGGTCGGGGCGTTCACCGACCAGGGCGTGCGGGTGTACGTGGACTTCCACCAGGACCTGTACTCGCGGCACGTGTTCAACCGGGACAGCTGGTACACCGGCGACGGCGCGCCCGCGTGGGTGGTGCGCGCGGGCGGGTACCCGGCGGAGTCGTGCGGGTTGTGCTTCCACTGGGGGCAGAACATGAAGTCGAACACGGCCGTCACCGCCGCGACCTACGACTTCTGGCACAACCGCGAGCTCCAGGTGGACGGGGGACCGCTGCGCGTGCAGGACGAGTTCCTGAGCGCGGCGGGGGAAGCGCTGCGGGGCTTGAAGGACCGGCTGTCCGCCGAGGCGTTCGAGCTGGTGCTGGGCGTGGACCCGCTGAACGAGCCGTACGCGGGCCGCTACGACGCGGGCCAGACCGGCCTGACGTGGGAGCGCGACCACCTGTGGCCGTTCCACCAGCGGTTCCGGCGGCTCATGGACGAGGCGGGCTGGCGGGACAAGACGTCCTTCGCCGAACCGCTGGTGTTCTGGAACCAGAACGTGGAGTTCTTCGCCGAGCCCGGCGGTTTCCCCGGCGCCGAGCCGTGGGGCGACGGGTACGCGTTCAACACGCACTTCTACGACGGCAAGGCCCAGTCGGGGCTGCTGATGCCGGGGAAGGCGGGGGACGGGCAGTACGCGCGGACGTTCGCGGACGTGCGGACGCGCGCGGCGGAACTGGGCACGCCCGCGATCGTCTCCGAGTACGGCCACCCGGTGCGGGGGCTGACGGCGGACAAGCACCCCTCGGTGCTGAAGGCGACGCAGCAGTCGCTGGACAGCGCGCTGCCGGGGTCGCGGTGGTGGGCCGAGGCGGCGGCGTCCGGGCCGGTGCTGTCGGGGAGCCAGTGGCACTGGGACACGAACTACGACCGGCACCGGGAGCTGATGAACGACAACCCGTCGAAGGTGAAGACGGACGGCGACGCGATGAACGACGAGCACTTCTCGGTGGTGCGGGTCGGCGACGACGGGGCGGCGGGGCTGACGGTGGACGCGCGACTGGTGGACCGGGTGTTCCCGCGCGCGGTGGCGGGGACGACGCGGGCGTTCACGTACGAGGACCGGGCGCGGGACGGGAACGCCGAGCTGGTGTGGAACCAGGTGCCTGCGGGGATGCCCGCGGTGCGGGGGTTGGTGGGGGCGAACCCGTACGCGGTGCTGGTGTGGGAGGGGGCGGAGTCCGCGGCGCCGACGGAGCTGCACCTGCCTGCGGGGTTCGCGCCTGCGGGGACCTCGGTGGTGAGCGACCTGGGGGCAATCCGGGGGGCGCCTGCGGACACGGGCGCGGAGGCGGTGTCGTGGGGGCCGGAGCCGGGGGTCGGCGGGGTCAACCGGGTGCTGCTGCGGGCTGGGGCGGGGGTGCACTTCGCGCTGGTGACCACCGGGAGCGGGGACCTGGCGGCGGCGCGGGCGGAGCTGGCGGCTTGGGCGGCGAGGACGTTCTGATGCCCGAGCCGGGCTTATTGGCCACTAATTTACACAATATGTTCTGCGGTGCACGTTAACTTTTCCGCATGTTCGCGCGATCCCTCCTCCGGGTGTAAAAATCTGCGGGAGAAGTGCATTGAGCGTTGAAAAGTTCGGAATCGAGAAAGAATTTTTGAGAGACCTGCTGGTGCAGGTGCACGCGGGGGAGACGCAACTACCGGACTTCCAGCGCGGCTGGGTCTGGCCCGGCAGCAGCATCGCCGGTCTGATCGCCTCCGTCTCGCTGGGCTACCCGGCGGGCACGCTGATGATGTTGCAGCAGGGCGGCGACGTCCGATTCAAGACCAGGGTGGTCGAAGGGGCGCCGGACAGCGGCGTTGTGCCCGACCGGTTGATCCTGGACGGTCAGCAGCGGCTCACCTCGGCCTACCAGGCGCTGTTCCGCAACACGCCGGTGGAGACCAGGGACGGTCGGGGGAACGCCGCGCGCGGCTGGTTCTACCTCGACATGGAGAAAGCGCTCCTCGCCGACGTCGAGCGCGACGAGGCCGTGCTCTTCGTCCCCGAGAGCAGGATCGTCGTCGACTCCCACCGACGTCCCCTGCTCGACCTGTCCACACCGGACGGGGAGTACGCGAACCGCATGTTCCCCTGCTCGGTCGTGTTCAGCTCGACGGAGTGGATGAAGGGCTTCCTCAGCCACGTCTCCGGGCGGCAGGCCGAGGACATGGACCTGTGGGGCCGGTTCAGCGACACCGTGATCAAGCGGTTCGAGCAGTACCAGCTGCCGGTGATCGCGCTGGACAAGGGCACGCCCCGGCAGGCGGTGTGCCAGGTCTTCGAGAGGGTCAACACCGGCGGGGTCACCCTGACCGTCTTCGAACTGCTGACCGCGACCTTCGCGGCGCACGACTTCGACCTCCGCGTCGACTGGGAGGGTCGTCGGGCGCGGTGGGGCGGACACCGGAGCCGGATCCTCTCCGGCGTCTCGAGCACGGACTTCCTGCAGGCGGTGACCCTGCTGGCCTCGTACGAGCGCCGCAGGGCCGTGCTGGAGGCGGGGGCGGACGAGAGCGCCGCCCCGCGCGTCGGCTGCCGCCGGGCGGACATGCTCAGCCTCCCCCTGGCCGAGTACCTCAAGTGGGCGCCTTCGGTGACCGAGGGCTTCGCGCGGGCCACGAGGTTCCTGCACGACCAGTGCGTCTTCGAGCCCCGCTACCTGCCCTACGGCAGCCAGCTGACCGTGCTGTCCGTGATCTTCACCCTGCTCGGAGCCGAGGCGGAGACCGACGAGGCGGGGCGGCAGATCGCCCGCTGGTACTGGTCTGGGGTCTTCGGCGAGATCTACGGGGGGACCGGCGAGGCGCACTTCTCCCGCGACGTGCTGGAGGTCGTCGCCTGGGTGACCGGTCGGGGCGGGGAGCCGAGCATCTTCCAGGACGTCAAGTTCACCCGCAGCAGGCTGTGGTTCCTGCGCACCAGGAACGCCGCCGCCTACAAGGGGCTCTACGCGCTGCTGCTCAAGACGGGTGCGGTGGACTGGGGGGACGGGAGCGCCATGTCCGTCGAGGGCTACTTCGACAACGCGGTCGACATCCGCTACATCTTCCCCAAGGCGTGGTGCGCCAAGAAGGGGATCCCCTCCGCCGACTACAACTCCATCCTCAACAAGACGCCCCTGAGCGCCAGGGTGAACCGCTTGATCAGCGGCAGGCCGCCTTCCGTCTACCTCCCCGCGCTGGCCAGGGACGTCGGGGTCACCGGGGAGTCGGTCGACCGGAACGTCCGGACGCACCTGATCGCGGACGGGGAGCTGCGGGCCAACGACTTCGACGCGGTCATGGAGGCCCGGCAGGAGGAGTTGTACGAGCTGGTCCAGAAGGCGATGGGGGCGACCGGGTGCGCGTGAACAGCCGAAGACGAGAGCGGGGCCAGGGAAGAATCCCTGGCCCCGCTCCCGGTAGTGCCCCCGGCAGGATTCGAACCTGCGCACCCGCCTCCGGAGGGCGGTGCTCTATCCCCTGAGCTACGGGGGCCGTAGCTACGGGCAGAAGCTTAGCGCATGGTCGCCACCCCGTTTCACCACCCCCTCCACTCCGCTCCCCGGCCCGGCTGAGCTGGGGGTTTTCCGAAGTTTCACCGGAACGTGGGGAGCTGGCACCCGGTTGGGCGGTGTGGCCCTGGGGAGGGGTGCGGAACGATACGGCT